>CAYQXH010000014.1:0-28923 GCA_964421325.1 uncultured Propionibacteriaceae bacterium | reverse complement strand
GCCGACGTCGAGGGCGAGATCGAGTCGATCACCGGCCAGGAGGACGGCGTCGGCTCGGACGAGGAGTCCAGGCGGCAGAGTCTCGAGGTGACCCTGCGCTACCTCGAAGCGACCGGAGTCGACGTCTTCGCCCCAGCCATCGGAAACGCCCACGGCACCTACAAGCGGGCACCGCAGCTGGACTTCCAGCGGGTCTCCGACATCGTGGCTGCGCACCCCGTGCCGATCGCCCTGCACGGCGGCAGCGGCCTCACCGATGAGCAGTTCGCCGACTGCATCGCCCGCGGCTGCGCCAAGGTGAACATCTCGACGGCGCTGAAGGAGACCTTCATGCAGTCGAGCCTCGCCTATCTCAAGACCGCGGAAGCCGCGAACAAGTGGGACCCGCCCTCACTGTTCGCCCCCGTCGGGGCGGCCGTCCGCGACCTGACCCGGCACTGCGCCGACGTCTTCGGCAGCTCCGGCAAGGCATGACCGATGCCGGCCCTGATCTTCGACTGCGACGGCGTGCTGGCCGACACCGAACGCGACGGTCACCTGCCGGCGTTCAACGCCGCCTTCGCCGAGTTCGAGTTGCCGATCCGGTGGGACGAGGCCACCTACGCGGAGAAGCTGCAGATCGGTGGCGGCAAGGAACGGATCGCCAGCGAGTTCAACAACGGCGCCGAGCACACCGGGCTGATCCGGCAGCTGCACGCCCGCAAGACCCAGCTGTTCACCGAACGGGTGCAGGCCGGCCTGCTGCCCGGCCGGCCGGGGATCGCCCGGCTGGTCGGCGCCGTCCACGACCTCGGCTGGACGGTGGCGATCGCCTCCACCTCAGCCGAGGCCTCCGTCCGCGCCGTCCTCGAACACGCCGTCGGTGCGGAACTTGCCGCCGACTGCCATGTCTTCGCCGGCGACATCGTCGCGAGGAAGAAGCCGGCGCCGGACATCTACCTCAAGGTGCTCGACGACCTCGCCCTGGCAGCGCCCGACTGCCTCGTGGTCGAGGACTCCGGAATCGGCGTCGCCGCAGCCACTGCCGCCGGCCTCACCACCATCGTCACGGTGAGCAGCTTCACCGCCGATGACGATTTCAGTGGCGCTGCCCTCGTCGTCGACCACCTCGGCGACCCGGGACTGCCGCTTTCCGTGATCGCAGCCCCCGCCGGCGTCCGTCCCGAGGGCTCGGTCACACCTGCGGACCTGGAACGACTGCTCGCAACCAATCAGGAGGAAGCCAGATGAGCGGATCCATCACCGACGTCGAGTTCGTCGTGCGACAGCTCGCCGAGACCATCGTCGCGAACGAGAAGTACTTCGGCGAACTGGACGCCGTGGTCGGCGACGGCGACTTCGGCTACTCGCTGGCCAGGGGCTTCGAGATCGTCCTCGAGCAGTGGGACGACTTCGACCGCAGCGACCCCGGTGTGTTCCTCACCAAGATCGCCACCACCGTCTCGGGGAGGATCGGCGGCACCTCCGGCCCGATCTGGGGAACGGCGCTGCTGCGCTGCGGCGTCCAGCTCAAGGGCCACCCCGAGATCGAGGGCGAGGACGTCGTCCGGGCCCTCCGGGCTGCGATCGACGGTATCAAGGCCCGCGGGCAGGCCGACGTGGGTGACAAGACCCTGCTCGACGCCCTGGTGCCGGCCACCGACACCCTCGAGGCGGAGATCGCCGCCGGCCATCCGGCTGCAGAGGCGATGGCGGCCATGGCGGTCGTGGCCAGGGAGAGCGCCGAGGCGACCAAGTCCATGCAGGCGATGCGCGGCCGGGCTGCCTACACCGGTGAGCGCAGCATCGGCTCGGTCGATGCCGGGGCGATGGCCATCGCCGTCCTCGCCGAAGCGTTGGCCGAGGCCTGGCCCAAGAACTAGCACAGCGACCAAGAAGACCCAAGGAAGGACAGACATGAAGAAGTTCGTCAACGACCCGAAGCAGTTCGTGCCCGAAATGCTCAAGGGCATCGCACTCGCCAACCCGGACACGATCAAGTACGTGCCCGAGTACAACCTGATCATGCGTGCCGACGCGCCCAGCCACGACAAGGTCAGCATCGTCCAGGGCTCGGGTTCGGGCCACGAGCCGGCCCATGTCATGGTGGTCGGCCCAGGCATGCTGGACGCTGCCTGCCCGGGGGACGTCTTCGCTGCCCCGCCGAGCGACTACGTGTACGAGACCGCCAAGCTGGTCGCGTCCGACAAGGGCGTTCTCCTGCTGGTGAACAACTACACCGGTGACCGGATGGCGTTCGAGATGGCGTCGGAACTTGCCGAGGCCGAAGGCCTGAAGGTGAAGACGCTGTTCATCAACGACGACGTCGCGGTGCAGGACTCCACCTGGACGGTCGGGCGCCGCGGCGTGGCCGGCAACTTCTTCGTGATCAAGGCCTGCGGCGCCAAGTCGGAGCAGGGCGCCTCCCTTGACGAAGTGGCCGCCATCGGCGAGAAGGTGAACTCGGTCACCCGCACCATGGGCATCGCGTTGACCGCCTGCACCCCGCCGGCAAAGGGCAGCCCGCTGTTCGAACTCGGCGAGGACGAGATGGAGGTCGGCGTCGGCATCCACGGCGAGCCCGGACGGCGCCGGGCCAAGCTGGTCAGCGCCACCGAGATCGTGGACGAGTTGCTCGGTGCCGTCGTGCCGGACCTGCCGTTCGCCTCCGGTGACCGGGTCGCCCTGATGATCAACGGCCTGGGTGGCACCCCGATCAGCGAGCTGTACCTGCTCTACGGCATCGCGGCGCAGAAGCTCATGGACCAGGGAATCACCATTGCGCGCAGCTACGTCGGCGAGTACTGCACCAGCCTGGAGATGGCCGGGGCATCGCTGACCCTGGTGAAGCTGGACGACGAGATCGAGGCCCTCCTCGAAGCCCCGGCGTCCATCGTCAACCGGATCTTCTGATCTGACCGAAGCAGCGCCGGCCGAGCTTGTCGGGACCCCAGGTGGGTCTCCGACAAGCTCAGCCGGCGGTCACCCTCGACCAGCGGCAGCAGTCCGGCCTCGGACATCGGGTTCTGGCAAAGGATCTCGAAATGCTCACGCCCACCCAAGGAATCAGTTTCCAGGTCAACTCGCTCGGGCTACCTGCCGTCCGAAACCAGGAGGAGGACGTTGCGCGGCTGGCCCGGCTCTCGCTCTCCGAGCCGGCGTTCAGCGGCGCTTCGCGCTGCGCCCGCCAGGTCGGGGTGACCGAGGAGTTCGTCCGGGTCATCAACTACTTCAAGGTGCCGGCCGGGCACCTGCCGGCCGGCTTCCGGGTCGTGTGGCTCCTGGCCGGGGACCGGGTGCTCACGGCAGACCTGGTCCGTGACATCAGCCAGGACGCGGACGGCCTCCCCCGGCCCACGCCGGTGCTGTTCTCCGCTGACACCGCCAACCCGTACGAGTTGGAGCCGGTCGCCCCGCTGGTCGCCAACCTCACCTGCAACCCGGGCATCATCTACGACCTGTTCATCAACAACCCGGCGGCCAACATCGACCACCGGTTCTCGACCCGCGAGGAGGTGATGACCGAGATCGGTCGCATCCTCGGGCCGGGTTGCGACATCTCCGTGGAGCTGAACAACCCCTTCGAGCCCGACTTCGCCAGGATCCTGGACGAGTGCGAGCAGCTTCGCGACATCCTCGGGGAATGGCGCACGGTGATCAAGGTGCCGCACACGGGGCCCGTGAGCGCCGCCAACTACGAGCAGTTGCTCACCGGGGACAAGCGCCTGGGCCGGCGTTGGGACTCGGTGACCCCGGCGGAGGCCTTCGCCGGCCACCGGCTGGCGCTCAGGCTTCGCGAGCACGGCTTCCGGGTGAACTTCACCCTGATGTTCGAGCCCTACCAGGCCCGGCTGGCCCTGCAGGCGCGGCCGGCGTTCATTAACAGCTTCATCCGCAACCGGCTGGCCCAGACCAGGCGGATGGCGGAGTTGCTCGAGAGGTCGGAACGGGACGAGGCTGCGCTGGTCGAACTGCGCGACTACCTGCTCACCATCGACGCGCTCTCCGGTGACGAGGCCGACGCCTCGCCCGCGCTGGCCCGTGCCATCGCCCGGCGCTGGGTGGACTATCACCGGCTCGACTCACCGGAGGGGTCGGATGGGCTCGACTGCGTTCGGCACAACCTGAGGGTTCTGCGGCAGGCGAACCTTCCCGACACCAGGCTGATCATCTGCTCGCTGGACGGCGAGGCGATGTATCCCGACATCGACCGGCTGCTGACCGAGCCGGAGTTCGCCGACATGACCGGCCGGGTGGTGATCACGGCCGAGCCCGGCTACCTGGCCAGGTTCGCCTCGACGAGCCAGGTGGTGAGCTACCAGCGCCGCTTCCTCGCCGCAGCCCAGGGCCAGCGCTGAACCGAAACGGGGACGGTTCCTTTTCCGTTCAGCTGAACGGAAAAGGAACCGTCCCCGTTTCGCGCCCGCTGAACGGAAAAGGAACCGTCCCCGATTCGGGCCGTCGCCGAGCGGTCGGTCAGGTGAGGCCGAGGGCCTGGGGCATGACCGAGAGCGGGACGGAGCCGAGGTTCAGGGCCCTGGTGTGGAAGTCCTTCAGGCTGAACCCGCTGCCGGCGGCCTGCGCCGCGTCGGCGCGGTAGGTCTCCCACAGGCGCTGGCCGATCTTGTACGACGGCGCCTGGCCGGGCCAGCCGAGGTACCGGTTCAGCTCGAAGCGCAGGAAGCTCTCGTCCATGTTCACGTTGGCCTTGAAGCACTCCCAGGCCTTGGCCGCGTCCCAGATCCCGCCGCCCCACTGCGCGGGCGCCGGCTTGTGGCAGTGGACGCCGATGTCCAGCACCACCCTGGTGGCCCGCATCCGCTGGCCGTCGACCAGGCCGAGCCGGTCCCCCGGGTCGTCCATGAACCCGAACTCCTCCATCAACCGCTCCGAGTAGAGCGCCCAGCCCTCGCCGTGGCCGGAGCTCCAGCTGACCAGCCGGCGCCACGAGTTGAGCTGCTCCCGGTTCAGGACGGCCTGCGCGATCTGCAGGTGATGGCCCGGGACGCCCTCGTGGTAGACGGTGGTCTTCTCCCGCCAGGTGCTGAACTCGGTCACGCCCGGGGGCACCGACCACCACATCCTGCCCGGGCGGGTGAAGTCGTCGGACGGTCCGGTGTAGTAGATGCCGCCGTTCTCGGTGGGGGCGATCATGCACTCGATGGTCTTCAGCTGCTCGGCCAGATCGAAGTGGACGCCGTCGAGCGCCGCGATGGCCCCATCCGCCGTCGCCTGCATCCATTCCCGCAGCGCCGCCGTGCCGTGCAGCACCCGGCCCGGGTCGGACTCCAGCTTGGCGATGGCGTCCTCGATGGTGGCGCCCGGACCGGCGATCTCGCGCACGATCCGGTCCTGCTCGGCGGCCATCCGGGACAGTTCCTCCAGGCCCCACTCGTAGGTCTCATCCAGGTCGACGGCCGCGCCGACGAACTCCTGCGACCACAGGGCGTAGCGGTCCCGGCCCACCGCGTCCTCCGCCGGAGCGCTGGCGGCGAGTTCACCGCTGAGGAAATCGACCAGCTGGCCGTAGGCCGCTGCAGCCTTGCGTCCGGCCATGGCCAGGTCGTTGGCCAGGGCGCCGGCGGCCGGCGCGCCGTCCGGGCTGGCGCCGGAGGTGAAGGTGACGAAGAAGGACGACCTGGGGTCGGCCAGTTCGGCGGCCTGCTTGACGCCCTCGTTGACCTGCAGCTGCGCCGGCACCAGCCCGCGGCGGGCGCCCTCGCGCAGTGACTCGATGTAGCCGTGGACGGCGTCGGGCACCCGGCTGACCCGGGCAGCGATGTTGGCCCAGTCGTCGGTGGTGGCAGTCGGCATCAGGTCGAGGACGTCGCGGAGGTCCTGGAGCGGCGAGGCGATCACGTTCAGCTGGGCCAGGTGCTCTCCGGCGGAGTGGATCTCCAGCGCGAGCTTCAGCCGGTCGGTCATGGCGAGGACAGTGATCCGGTCCACCTCGTCCGCCGCCGGGGTCGCCGACAGCTTCGCGAGGGTTTCCCGGTTCAGCTCGGCCCGCTCCTCGTGGCCGTCCGGCGAGAAGTCGGTCATCTGGTGGTCGTGGCCGGGGATACCCATTCCGGTGGCAGCGATCGGGTCGAGGGACGCGAGCCGCTCGGTGTAGGCGTCAGCGATGGCGTCGATGGCAGTTGCCTGGCGTACAGTCACGATCCCGACCATATGTGATCAGCAGCAGGAGCGCGATGACCCAGATCTGGGCCCACCGTGGTGCCCGACGCGAAGCGCCGGAGAACACCCTGCCGGCGTTCGAGCTGGCGGTGGCGCAGGGTGCCGAAGGGATCGAGTTCGACGTCCAGCTGACCGCTGACGGCAACGTCGTCGTGATCCATGACGAGACGGTGGAGCGGACCACCGATGGCACCGGGACGGTCGTCGGCCACTCGCTGGCGCAGCTGCGCACCCTCGACGCCTCTGCCGGGATGCCCGCTTTCGCCGGCGTGCAGATCCCGACCCTTGCGGACACCCTCGCCCTGCTGGCTCCCACCGGGGTGATGGTCAACATCGAGCTGAAGAACTCCGTCGAGGACTACCCGGGGCTGGAGGAGCGGGTGCTGGCTGCCGTCGCCGCGCACGGCATCGCCGACCGGGTGGTGCTGTCGTCCTTCAACCACTACTCGCTGAAGCGCCTGCAGCACCTCGGTGCACCTGCCGGCGAGCTGGGCATGCTCTACACCGACCCGCTCTACAAGCCGTGGCGGTACGCAGCCCGGCTCGGCATGGGTGCGCTGCACCCACCGGCCCGCCTCGTGCTGGGATCGGGCTACCTCCGCCGGGCGCACGCAGCCGGGCTGGCGGTGCGGCCCTGGGTGGTGAACAGCGAGCGCAGGCTTGGACGGATGTTCGCCTGGGGGGCTGATGCGGTGATCACCGACCTGCCTGCCCTGGCCGTGCGGGTCCGGGACAGCGCTCGCTGATCCAGCAGTGAGTCCCGGGGACGGCCGCTGGCGCGGCCCGCTCGAGATTCCTCCGCCCGCCGCCGCTGACGCGGCCCTCGTGGTCATCTGTTCCTCGGCCCGCTGGCGCGGTCCTCGTCGAGATTCCTCCGCCCGCCGCCGCTGACGCGTCGGCGGGCGTCGTCATCTAGCCTGAGCGCATGAGCAATCCCTGGCAGCCCGAGCGCTGGCGGCCCGTCGAAGGCTTCGACTTCACCGACATCACCTATCACCGGGCGGTCGACGTCCCGGCTGTCCGGATCGCGTTCGACCGTCCGGAGGTGCGCAACGCGTTCCGGCCGCACACCGTCGACGAGCTGTACACGGCGCTGGACCATGCCCGGATGAGTTCGGACGTCGGCTGCGTCCTGATCACCGGCAACGGGCCATCGACGAAGGACGGCGGCTGGGCGTTCTGCTCCGGCGGCGACCAGCGGATCCGGGGCCGGGCCGGCTACCAGTACGCCGAAGGCGAGTCCGCAGAGACCGTGGACGCAGCCAAGCTCGGCCGGTTGCACATCCTCGAGGTGCAGCGACTGATCCGGTTCATGCCGAAGGTGGTGATAGCGCTGGTGAACGGCTGGGCGGCCGGCGGCGGGCACTCTTTGCACGTGGTCTGCGACCTCACCCTCGCCAGCGCAGAGCATGCCCGGTTCAAGCAGACCGACGCCGACGTCGGCTCCTTCGACGCCGGTTTCGGCTCTGCCTACCTCGCCCGACAGGTCGGCCAGAAGTTCGCGCGCGAGATCTTCTTCCTCGGCGACGTCTACGACGCCGAAGAGGCCCACCGGATGGGCATGGTGAACGCCGTCGTGCCGCACGCAGATCTCGAGACCGTCGGCCTGGAGTGGGCAGCGAAGATCTGCGGCAAGAGCCCGACCGCCCAGCGGATGCTCAAGTTCGCCTTCAACGCGATCGACGACGGGCTGATCGGCCAGCAGGTGTTCGCAGGTGAGACCACCCGCCTCGCCTACATGACGGACGAGGCCGTGGAAGGCAGGGACTCGTTCCTGGAGAAGCGCCCGCCGAACTGGTCGAAGTTCCCCTATTACTACTGAAACAGGCCTGTAAGACCTAGTCAGAGCGAGATCAGACCTCGTCAGTCCGCACCGGGTCCGCAGGATGTCCGAGAACGGTGGCCATCAGACCGCCGCCGGCGGACCTCGTCCGGCCCTCGGCGGAGGGCCACAGGTAGGTGGCACGGTTGTCGTGCCACGGTGTCCCGCTGGCGGAGAGCAGCCACCGCGCCGGGTCCTTGCCGGGGCACCATCGCGCGACGTGATCGGCGAGCGTCTCGACCAGGCACTCCTGCGACGAGGGCGACCGCTGCGCTCCGGCTGGTGAGGCGGGCCCGTACACTCTGGTGAGGAGGTTCGAGCCATGGCAGCGGGTGTGGGACGGTCGTCGGCGAAGTCGGTCCGGGCCCGTCGCCGCCAGGTGGTCGACCTCGTCACGGCGGCTGGTGCGATCAGCGTGGAGGACATCGCGACGGAGACCGGCGTGTCCAGCGTCACGATCTATCGCGACCTGTGGGCCCTGGAGAAGTCCGGGCAGCTGACCCGTTCCCAGCGCGGGCTCGTCTCCCTGGCGACCCCACACCGAACGAACGACTCGAAGGACTTGCCGGACCCCAAGCAGTATGCCCGTGACAAGGCCGCCATCGCCGATGCCGTGATCAAACGGATCCCTTCCGGAAGCACGGTGATCATGGACTGCTCCAGTGCGGCTGTCGAGATCTCGCGCGAACTGCCAGACCAGGAGCTCACGGTGATCACCGACTCCCTGGCGGTGGCCAGGGAGTTGAAGCGGGCGCCCAGCATCCGGTTGTTGTTGACCGGCGGGGAGTACCAGGCCGCCAGCGAGTCCCTCGTCGGCAAGGCCGCGATCGACATGGTCGCCGGCCTCCGGGCCGACTTCAGCCTGATCGGGGTCACCGGTATCAGTGCGAGCGGGTGCTTCCATCCGGTCGAGGCCGTGTCCCAGGTGAAACAGGCCATGATCGCGTCGGCGAGCACCCCGGTGCTCCTGGTCGACCACACCGACTGGGCCGTCACCGCGCTGCACCGGTTCGGCTCCCTGTCGGACTTCGCCGAGGCCATCGTCGATCCCGATACCAGTGCCGAGCAACTGGCCATCCTGCGGGAAGCCGTCACAACGGTCACGGTGGCTGAGCGCCCCGCCTGCCCGTATTGTGCGGGCCTCTCATTCCGCCTCCACCGGGATGGCGTGTGGCGCTTGGTCTACGAGGACGACGGACATTCGCCGCGGGGAGAGTTCACCCCCACCGAGGGTCGTGAGTTCTTCTTGACTGGCGGCGCCAAGACAATCTGCCCCCATTGCGGCGCGATCATCCGCGGCTACAGAGGCGAACGACAGCCGTCCGCCTCGGCGACGCTGTTCCCCACCCGAGGGTCGTGACCTTGACCGGCGGCGCTAGAACAACGCGCCCCCACCGCGGCGCGGTCGTCCGCGGCTGCAGAGGCACAACCTGACCACTCCGGCAGCCTCCCGGCCCGAGCTTCACAAACGTTCAGTTTCTTTCACTACGACTGCACAGAGTGGCCCAGCCTGCGTGAAAGAGCGACTCAACCCTTCACTTTTAGTGTAGTTTCTCCTTCAGTTGTGGGCCCTCGCATCGTCGCGCGGGCCTTGCCTGAGGGAACACCCTCGCTCGGTGATCCGCCCGGGAGGACTCCGAGCCGGTGCCCCTTCCCGCACCTGCTCGTGAAGCTGGCGCAACGCACACCTGTGAAGGAAGAGGACCTATGGAGTTCCTGTTCATGCTCATCGCATCTCTCGGCGGTGGCCTCATCGGCGCCGCGTTCGGTGCCAACTTCGCCTTCGCGATGGTTGGCTTCGTCCTGATGGCCGGGATTGGCGCCGCAGTCGCCGGAGATCCGAACATGAGCACGATGCTGTTCGGCTATGTCGCCTTCGGCCCGTTCCTCGGCCCGCATGTCGCCTTCGGTGGCGGTGTCGCGGCGGCGGCCTACGCGGCCAAGAAGGGTTACCTGGAGACCGGCCGCGATGTCGGTACGCCGCTGGCGAAGTTCGGCAAGGTCGATGTCTTGATGGTCGGCGCACTGTTCGGCGCGATCGGTTTCGCGATCCAGCAGGGCATCACCCTGATCCCCTGGTTCGGAAGCCACACTGACTCTGTGGCGCTCGCCGTCGTGCTCTCGGCCATGATCGCCCGACTCGTGTTCGGGACGCCGTCGCTGCTCAACGCGAAGAAACCCGGCGCAAACGGCCTGCTCGGTGTCGACGATGCCAACTGCTGGTTGCGCTACCAGGAGAAGCCCAGCCAGTTCCTGACCCTCGGGGCCCTGGCCGGCCTGTTCGCGGCGGGCGTCTCGATCATGCTGGCAACTAACCTGCCCTCGATCGGCGGCTCGGCGAACACGCTCGCGTTCGGCGTCTCCGCCATCACCATCGCGTTCCTCAACATGGGCTGGTCGACACCGGTCACGCACCACATGACGAATATCAGCGGTCTCGCGGCGGTCGCCTTCTACCCGATCGTGGCCGGCGCTCCGACCATCGTCGCGGCCGGCTGGAACCCCGGTGCAGCGGTGGGAGCGATCCTGATCGGCGCGGTGTTCGGGGCCATCACCGCAGGCCTGGGCGAGTTGTTCCAGCGCCTCTTCCTGTCCCGAGGCAACACCCATATCGACCCGCCGGCCTTCGCCATCTGGGTCGGCAACACTCTGGTCGCAGTCTGCCTGATCGCGGTGGGCGCAGCTGCCTGAGCGGTGAAGCACAGACGTCCCGGCGCCATGTGGACTATGGCGTCGGGACGCGAGCCGGATCGGCTGAGCACAAGCTCGCTCAGTTTAGCCCGACGATTCGACCGGCGATGCGGATCGCCCCGAACCGGCCCGCGCACCGACCCGGTCGGGGACGAGGCAACACCGCCAGTGTTCTCCGGCCGGGTCGGTGTACACCACAGGTTCGGGAGCCAGCGGCCGACGACAGCAGCCGCAGGTCACCGGGTCGTGAACTGCCCGGACGGTTCCCCTACTACTACTGAGGCCGGACGCTGGCCGTCGATACATCGATCGCTGTACTGTCGCGGCGTGACAATGCTCGCTGGGGAAACCGTCGTCCTGACCCACGCTGCAGCCCTTTCCAGGTTCGGCTACGCCATCTCGGACGAGACCCGGGTGCGGATCCTGCTGGCGCTGCGGAACGCTCCGGCAACCCCGTCCGAGTTGGCCGACGGGCTGGCTGTCTCCCGGCAGGTGGTCTCCAACCAGCTGACCTGCCTGCGCGGCTGCGGCCTGGTCGAGTCGGTGCGGGCGGGGCGCAACGCCTGGTATCGGCTCGCCGAGCCGCACCTGGAGCCGGCGCTGGCCGAGCTGCTCAGGCTGGTGCTCACGGTCGACCCGGACTGCTGCACGGGCCAGGAGTGCCGGTGCAGTCGCTGAGGGCGCCGGCCGCGGGCCCAGCCCCGACCCGGCGGCTGGTGCTGCAGCGTCGCGTCCGGCTGATCGTCACCGTGACCATCGCCTACAACGTGATCGAGGCGGTCGTGGCTCTCACTGCCGGCGGGATCGCTTCGTCCTCAGCCCTGCTCGCCTTCGGCCTGGACTCGGTGGTCGAGGTGCTGTCGGCAGCGATCGTCGCCTGGCAGTTCAGCAGCCCGGGCCCGGAGGCGCGGGAACGCCTCGCCGCCCGGCTGATCGCAGTCTCGTTCTACGCGCTGGCCGCCTTCGTCTCGGTGGAAGCGGTCGGCAGCCTGATCGGGGCCGAGACCCCCCGGCACTCGCCGGTCGGCATCGCCCTTGCCGGGGTGAGCCTCGCGGTGATGCCGTTCCTGTCCTGGGCCGAGCGCCGCACCGGACGCGAGCTCGGCTCGGCCTCCGCCGTCGCCGACTCGAAGCAGACCCTGTTGTGCGGCTACCTCTCGGCCGTCCTGCTGGGCGGGCTGGTCCTCAACGCAGCCTTCGGCTGGTACTGGGCCGACCCCCTGGCCGGCCTGGCCATTGCCGGGTTCGCGATCAAGGAGGGCAGGCAGGCCTGGCGCGGGGACGCCTGTTGCCCGCCGTCGGCACTGCTCGGAGCGCGCGCCGGGGCCGACTGCGACGACGACTGCTGCCCCTGAGGGGTCAGTGCGGATGCGACATGACGTAGCCAAGCACACTCGGGTCGAGCATCCCGAAGATCATCGCGACGTGGGCCACCACCAGGAAGATGGCGATGAACGTCGCGTGCCACTTGAGGGCGCCGGTCGCGCCGGTGCCGATCAGGCCGAGCTCCACCAGGGTGATCCCGACGAGCGGAACCACCCCGGCCAGGTAGAAGCCGACAGCGATGACGTCCGCCGGGCCGCGCCAGCCGCCGGCGAGGGTCAGCGGCACGACGGCATTCAACATCAGGTGGAGGAAGATCGCGAGCATCACCGGTCCGGCGACAAGGCCGGCCACCCGACTCGTCGTCCGCACCCAGGACGGGGCCGAGGCCCGCTGGAACAGCAACACCAGTTCGGTGATGGCGAGGGTCTCGGCGAGGATCACCGGCCCGGCCATGAACACCAGCAGGTTCCGCGGCTGGTTCACGGCGAGCAACTCCATGTAGTGGGTCATGCTCATGCTCATCGCCATGCCGAGGTCGCTCGCGACCAGGTTCGGGCCGAGGAGGGCTGCGAGCGAGAGCACCCCGGTGAGGACCAGGATCCCGATGGCGAGCGCCGGCTGGGCCAGTGGCTGCCCGGGCTGGTCGGTCACGGGCTCTCTATGGGCGGTAGTTGTCACGACGCTCCTCTGGGACGGGCGGCAACGGTGGGGTTGCCCAGGGACCAGACTCTCCCGACCGCGAAGCCCGCCAGGTCCGAATTCCATGAAGTTTTGGTCAAGTTCGGTCGAGTGGGGACTGTGGCCGGAATAGCTGCGACCTCCGGGATCGTTCCCGTGCACATACCCCCACCGGGTATAGAGGAGGCATCACGATGACCAGTCAGGATGAGGTCGGGACCATCCATCCCCAGCACGCCGGGCAGGCCGCGCACGCGGATCACGCGGGCGGGCACCCAGGTCACGCCGGGCACTCGGGCGGGCACTCAGGTCACGCCGGGCACGCGGGCGGGCACCCAGATCACGCCGGGCACGCGGGCGGGCACTCAGGTCACGCCGAACGGTTCCGTCGACTGTTCTGGCTCATGCTCGTCCTGGCCGTTCCAGTGGTGGCCCTGTCGCCGATGTTCGCGATGCTGTTGGGCTACGACGTCCCCGGCGCGCTGGCCTGGGTGCCGCCCGTCCTGGGAACCGTGCTGTACGTGTGGGGCGGTTCGCCGTTCCTCACCGGGGCGGTGACCGAGGTAAG
The DNA here is from genome assembly GCA_964421325.1 of uncultured Propionibacteriaceae bacterium. Lineage (GTDB taxonomy): Bacteria > Actinomycetota > Actinomycetes > Propionibacteriales > Propionibacteriaceae > Propionicimonas. The sequence continues at coordinate 15,679 of CAYQXH010000014.1, read as the reverse complement.
GGACCGGAAGCCGGGGATGATGCTGCTGGTCGCCCTTGCGATCACGGTGGCGTTCCTCGCAAGTTGGGGCGCGACCCTTGGCGTGCTGCACCACGAGCTGGAGTTCTGGTGGGAGCTGGCCCTCCTGATCGTGATCATGCTGCTCGGGCACTGGCTGGAGATGCGCTCGCTCGCGCACACCACCAGCGCCCTGGACTCGCTGGCGGCGCTGCTCCCGGACACCGCAGAGGTCGTCCGTGACGATCAGGTGATGCCGGTGTCCCCCGACGAGCTGGCCGTCGGTGACATCGTCCTGGTCCGGCCGGGGGGCAGCATCCCGGCCGACGGAAGGGTCGTCGCCGGGGTTGCCGAGCTGGACGAGTCGATGGTCACCGGCGAGTCCCGAACCGTCCAGCGGGGACCGGGGGACGCGGTCACCGCCGGCACCGTCGCCACCGACTCGGGGCTGCGGATCGAGGTCACCGCGACCGGGGACGACACCGCCCTCGCCGGGATCCGCCGCCTGGTCAGTGAGGCCCAGAACTCGACGTCACGCGCACAGCGACTCGCGGACCGGGCAGCGGCACTGCTCTTCTGGTTCGCTCTGGCCGCCGCCATCGTGACGGCGATCGTCTGGTCGATCCTGGGTAACCCGGACGAGGCCGTGGTCCGGGCGATCACCGTTCTCGTGATCGCCTGCCCCCACGCCCTCGGCCTCGCCATCCCGCTGGTGGTTGCGATCGCCACCGAGCGGGCGGCCCGCGGCGGCGTCCTGGTGAAGGACCGGCTGGCGCTGGAGAGCATGCGGACCATCGACACGGTGGTGTTCGACAAGACCGGCACCCTGACGAAGGGCCAGCCAACGGTGACCGGGGTCGATCCCGAACCCGGCTCCGGGCTCTCCGCTGCCGAGGTGCTCGCCCTGGCCGCAGCTGCCGAGACCGACAGCGAACACCCGCTCGCCGGCGCCATCGTCCGGGCGGCGGCAGCCGACGGGCTGTCGGTCCCGACGGCGACCGACTTCAGCTCAGCCCCGGCTCTCGGGGTCTCGGCAACGGTCGCCGGACAGCAGGTCCGGGTCGGCGGCCCACGGCTGCTGGCCGAGCTTGGCGCTGCGGCGGGCTCGGCCCGAACCGGGACGGACCCGGGTGCGATCGTGCTGTACGTGGTGCGGGACGGCGTTGTGGTCGGCGTCCTCAGCCTGGCCGACGAGGTCAGGGAGGAGTCGAGGGCTGCCGTGGCCGCCCTGCACGAACTCGGGATCAGGGTGGCCATGCTCACCGGTGACGCCAGGGCGGTTGCCGACCGGGTCGGCGCGGAACTCGGGATCGACACCGTGCTTGCCGAGGTGCGTCCGGATCAGAAGGCTGCCAGGGTCGCCGAGTTGCAGGCGGCCGGGCGGCGGGTGGCCATGGTCGGGGACGGTGTCAACGACGCTCCGGCCCTGGCACAGGCGGATGTGGGCCTGGCCATCGGCGCCGGCACCGATGTGGCCATCGGCTCGGCAGGCGTCATCCTTGCCAGCGACGACCCGCGCTCGGTGGTCTCCGTGATCGCCCTCTCCCGGGCCAGCTATCGCAAGATGCTGCAGAACCTGTGGTGGGCGGCCGGCTACAACCTGATGGCCGTACCGCTGGCCGCCGGCGTGCTGGCCCCGATCGGGGTGAACCTGCCGATGTCGCTCGGAGCCGTCCTGATGTCGGTCTCCACGATCCTGGTTGCAGCGAACGCGCAGCTGCTGCGCCGGCTGGACGTGCGGCCCCAGCCGTCGGCTGTGCGGATCGGTTGAACCATGGCCTCGCGGCAGAAATCGCCGGGAGCCCGGTCTGCGTCAGCGGTCATCGTCGATTTGCGCAGCGGTGTCCGGGCTATTGCCCGTTGCCGGGTGGGCTTCGAATCGGCCATCGCTTCCCGGCAGCCGCAGCTGAACCACCGAGTAAATCGGATTACCCGTGGGGCCACAATGCCCTGGCCGGGTCGGTGGACTCCCCACTGCTGCGGCCAGGGAATGCCCGACGGTACGGCCCCGCAATGGGAATAGCGTGTCAATGCCGGAGTCCGGAGCTCCTATCCGGTGACGCGGCATTCCCCCGGAACCGGTGATTGTCGACGGGGTGGGCAATCGCCGGGCACGGTCTCGAAAGCAGGCTGTCGAGACCGTGCCCGGTGCATCCCGGTAGCGGGATCTGCGCTGTTCACTGCAGTGAGCGGAACAGCAGGTGCGTGTCCAGTCTCGCCCGCTCGCCGGCGAGTTCAGCCCGCAGGCTGTCGAGCTGGTGATGCCGGGCGGCGCGTTCCCGCTGGTGGGCGTGCTGTTGGCTGCGCAGCAGCTCGGAGCGACGGGCCCACTGGACGAGCGCGAGGCCGGAGTGCAGTACAGCCCGATCGAGCAGTCCCCGCAGGGACAGGGCTATGGGTGGGTGTGCTTGTTCATTGGCAAGGCTGAGCGTGGAGTTCACAGGAGTTCCTATGGTCAATACGGGTGGACGCCGATTCGGGCGTCAGAAAGAGAGCCGCTGATGGCGGCGGGAGACCTCGGGGATTCCGGGTCTGGACGGGGCGATGTCTCGACTTGGGTGATTCGGGTCGAGCTCTGACTTCGTTGACGTCGCCACCGTCGGAAACGGTGGCGGATCGAAGCCGCTAGCCGTTCCGGACGGAATCGACGCCGACGGAGCCGGCGAGGATGAACCGATACTCGGTTCGATTGGTCATGATCATTGCCGGCCTCCTTTCCTGTGTTCGGCGCAGCGCGATAAAGCTACTCGCATTTGCGGCCGGGATGCAACTCGACACGATTGGGCAAGATTGCGGCATTGTTCGCCGAACGGCTGAACGGCTGAACGGCTGAACGGCCGAACGGGTGGCCGCGCCTGGCTCCGCACCCCGTCGCGCTAGCTGTCGTGACCAGCTAGCTTGCAACGCAAGGTAGCTGGCGTTACCATCTATCCATGAGCAACGAGCAGGAGGGCTGGGGTTCCCAGCTCCGCAAGGGTGTCGTCGAGCTGGCCGTACTCGGCCTGCTGGCCAGGGAGCCGATGTACGGCTCCCAGCTGGTCGACGAGCTCGCCGCCCGCCCCGAACTGGCGATCACCGTCGGCACGGTCTACCCCCTGGTGGCACGCCTGGCCAAAGCCGGCCTGGTCACATCCACCTGGCAGGAGTCCCCGGTCGGACCGCCACGCAAGTACTACAAGCTGACCGCTGCTGGAGCCAAGGCTCTCGCAGCGATGGCCCAAACCTTCACCGCGGTAGCCACCGCGGTGCGCGAGATTGTTGAGGAAGCACGATGATCAGTTCCCTGGAAACGCTCGACCCCGAGGCCCGGGCGGTGGTGGATGCCTGCCTGGCCCGGGTCGGTCGAAGCGTTGCTGAGGAGTACCGCGGCGAGGTGATCGCCGACCTGCGGGCCTACTTCGCCGACCACCTGTGGCCGGATGCAACCGCCGCAGACGCGGCCGCCGTGGCCGCAACCGTCGGCGAGGCTCCTGATACGGCCAGGACCGGTTCCCGCCACGCCAGCTTCCACGGCGTCCCGATCGACTTCACCCGGCCCACTGCCGAGCGGGTCGCTTCCACCTGGTGGAACCCGCGGGACGAGCGCATCTTCGTCCCGCGCGTGTTCGGCCTCGGCTGGGCGCTCAACGTCGGCGCGGTCGCGGTGAAGCTGGGCCTGATCGAGCCCGACGCCGAGGACGAGCCGTTCGAGAGCACCCCGGCACCGGCGCTGCGCAAGGCGCTGGTCGTGCCGGCCGTCCTTGCCGCAGCCGTGGTCGCCCATTACGTAGTGCGTGGGCCCGGCCTCCCGGCCAGCCTGCCCAACAACCTCGACCTGGCCGGCCGGGTCGGCAGCTGGACCGGCAAGCCGGTCGCTGCCGCCACCGACATCGCCATCGCGGTTGCGCCGACGGCGTGGGCGGCCTGGATCGTCGGCCGTGGGGGCACGGGTGCCCGCGCCGTGGGATCGATCGCCACCGCCACAGCCGGGGCAGCTACCGCTGCAGGGCTCTCGCTCTGGCGCGCCGCAGCCATCGACGGCAAGGCCAGGCCCCTGGCGGGGCCGGGGTTGGTCGCCCTGCTCTGGGTGCCCGCCGGCGCCCTCCTGCTCGCCCTCGCCCGGTCCGGTCGCGCCGCTGAGCAGCGCCGGGACCTCGGCGGTGCCCGGTGAGCGCGCAGGGCTGGACCCGGGTCGCCTGGTCGCGGGTCGGCTGGTTCTACGGCATCGCCCTCGGCGGGGCGATCGCCGTCACCGCCCTGCTGTGGCTGCTCCGGAGCTCGCTTCCGGCTCAGGTGGGCGCGACGGCGACGCTGGTCGCGACGGCGGTGCTGTACATGCCGCTTCCCGTGGTCGCTGCGCTGATCGTGGAGCGCCGCTCCGGACGGCGGCCCCTGATCGCCACCGAATGGCGCAACCTGCGCACCCGGTTCTGGACAACCATCGGACGCAGCGCCGGTTACGCACTGCTGGCGATGGTGGCCATCCTCGCCCTCGGCTTCGCTGTCGCCTGGGTACTGGGCGGTCTCGGGTTCCCCGGCGCCGGCCACCTCGTGGCCAGCGATGCCGAGTTCCGGGAGCGGATCCTGCAGATCGTCCCGGCGCTGCCGGCCGACATGACGCTACCGCCGGCGGCTGTTGTCGTCCTCGTCGGCCTCTTCCAGGGACTGCTGGCGGGCCTGACGATCAACGCGCTGTTCGCCTTCGGCGAGGAGTACGGCTGGCGCGGGTTCCTGGCCGACGAGCTGCGGCCGCTCGGACCCGTGCGGGCCAACCTGCTCACCGGCGTCGTGTGGGGGTTGTGGCACGCGCCGATCATCATCGCGATGGGCCACAACTACGGCAGCGAGTGGGGCTGGGGCGTCCTGCTGATGGTGGCCTGGACGACGCCGTTCGCATTCATCCTGTACTGGGTGCGGGAGCGCTCCGGGTCGGTGCTCGCCCCGGCGTTCCTGCACGGCGCCTACAACGGCACGATCGGGTTCTTCGCGCTGTCGATCATCGGTGGCAGCCTCTTCGTCGCGCTGCCCATGGGCCTGCTGATGGCGCTGGTGCTGGCCGTCGTTGCGGTCGTGGTCTGGCGGTTGCCGGCCCGCACCGTTCCGGAGGTCGGAACCCCGGAGCCCGCCGTACCGGGTCCCGGCTACGCTGCCGGGGATGTTCGCCAAGCTCAGTCCGGTTCCGGCAACCCAACGGCCTGACCTGTTGCCGCCGGCAGTACTCGCAGCCATCCGCGAGTACGTGCCGGCGACAGAGGTGTTCGAGGTCGATCCGGCGCACGCCGATACCGAGACCCTCTGCCAGGTCCATGGCCTGCCGATGGAGGTGATGGCCAACGCCGTCCTCGTCCTCGGCCGCCGCGGCGGGGAGGACCGGTACGCCTGCTGCCTCACCCTCGCCCACCGGCGGGTGGACGTGAACAACGTCGCCCGGCGGAGACTCGACGTCCGCAAGGCTTCCTTCGCCCCCATGGAGTTCGCGGTGGCTGCCTCCGGGATGGAGTACGGCGGGATCACCCCGGTGGGGCTGCCCGGCGACTGGCCGGTCTGGGTCGACGGCGCGGTCGCCGACAGCGAGCTGGTCTGCATCGGGGCCGGCATCAGGGGCGCGAAGCTGCTGCTGGCCGGCAGCGCGCTGCTCGACCTGCCAACTGCGGAGCGGGTGGACGGCCTGGCGCGGGACATCGGCCAGTAGCCGGGTCCTGCCCGACTTCGGGCCGGCGCCGTCGGGGCTCAGTCCAGGCCGATGAACCTGCGGAACTCGGACACTCCCGCCACCCGGAGCTCCGGGCCGCGGTTGAAGGTGTCCGGGGTCAGGAGCCACTGCTGGGATCCCTTCCACTCGCCCTCGCGGCGCGGCTTGCGCTGGGTCCCGTTGGGCAGGTAGCCGACCTTGCGGCTGACCGCGTTCGAGGCCGGGTTGTCGGCGAACGCGGCCGAGGTGACCTGCTCGGCGTCCAGGTGGTCGAAGCAGAAGGCGCAGATCGCCTGCCGCATCCGGGTGCCGATGCCGGCTCCCTGGTGGGCGCGGCCGAGCCAGGATCCGGTCTCGCCGGTTCGGGTGACCAGGTAGTTGGCCGTGGCGAAGCCCTGGCAGCCCACCACCCTGCCCTCGTACTCGACCGCGAACTGGAGGTCCCACTGGTCCCGGCTCCAGGAAGCCCTGACGCCCCAGTGGTACTGGGTGAAGTTCAGTGGCAGCCGGTCGGGCGGGGCGTCGGTCCAGGGGATGTAGAACGGCATCGTCCGCGGGTCGTGGATGCCGCCGAGGGCGAGGTCGACCAGCTGCGGCAACACGTCGTCGGTGATCGGGCGCAGCACGACCGGTCCGGCCTCGATCCGGAGGCCGAACGGCGGGAACGCCTCGGCCAGCTTCACTGAGCCAGACCGTAGAGGCGGTCGCCGGCGTCGCCGAGGCCCGGCACGATGTAGCCCACCTCGTTCAGCCGTTCGTCCAGGGCGGCGCAGACGAGGGTGCAGGGGACGCCGATCGGGTCGACCAGTTCGCGCATCCTTGCCACCCCCTCGGGTGCAGCGATCAGGCAGATGGCCGTGATGTGATCCGCGCCCCGATCGACCAGGAACTGGATGGTTCCGCCCAGCGAGCCGCCGGTCGCGAGCATCGGGTCGAGCACGTAGCACTGGCGCCCGGACAGGTCCTTGGGCAACCGTTCGGCGTAGGTGAAGGGCTGCAGCGTCTCCTCGTCGCGGACCATGCCGACGAAGCCGACCTCCGCTGTCGGGATCAGCCGCATCATGCCCTCGAGCATGCCGAGGCCGGCGCGCAGGATCGGCACGACGAGCGGACGCGGCTTGCTCAGCCCGACCCCGGTGGTTGTGGTGATCGGCGTGACCACCTCGACCGCCTCCGTGCGCACCTCGCGGGTGGCTTCGTAGGCCAGGAGGGTCACCAATTCCTCCACCAGTTGGCGGAAGGTCGGGTTGGCCGTGTCCTTGCTCCGGAGCAGGCTGATCTTGTGCGCAACCAGTGGGTGGTCGATGACATGAAGTTCCACGGGGCTACCCTCCCACACCCCAGAAGTCCTATTCCGCCTGACCGGACTGTGCTCAGTCGGCGAAACCTGACAACATGGGTCGGTGACGCAGGTCAGGAGGCAGCGGTGAGTACATCGGACGATCTGGAGTTCGAGTTGCCCAATCGCGGCGACGACCGTCCCGGGCTGGACGAGCTCGACGATCTCGTCGTCGACGATGAGGTGGACTCCGACGAAGCGGATGAGGACGACACCGACGACGATGACGACGACTACCCCGAGGACGCGACCGAGGACGACGTCGACGTCATCGTGGCGCTGTACCGCGAGGACGGCCAGCCGGTAGCGCTGGCCCTCGACTACGACCTGGCCAACGACCTGGAGGCGCTGACCACCCTGCTGCGCCGGATGCCGGGAGACGGCGGCGCGGTCGCCCTGGTCTCGATCGCATCCGAGGTCTTCATCATCGTCCGGGTGCGCGGCAAGCACGTGCAGGCCTTCTGCTCCGATGCCGTCGCAGCGGCCGACTGGCCGCTGGCCCGCGACGTGGTCGACATGCTCGGCGCCGAGGTGCCCGAGGACGATGACGATTCCGCCCCGGTGGGCGACCTCGACATCCTGGCCGATGCCGGCCTGCACGACTTCGAGCTCGAGGCGATGGCAGAGGACTACGACGAGGATTCGGCGAACCTGGTGGAGCGCATCGCCACCCGGATCAAGTTCGGGCCGGAGTACGCCAAGGCGATCGCCACCTACGAGTGAACCGCTGGCTGCCCGCCATGGGCGAGGCGCTGGCCGAGGCCCGGCTGGCGCCGGTCCACGGCGACGTCCCGATCGGCGCCGTGCTGCTCGACCCGGAAGGGACGGTGCTCGCCAGGGCCCACAACGAGCGCGAGCTGGCCAATGACCCGTCCGCGCACGCCGAACTCCTCGCCCTGCGCCGGGCCGCGGCCGTCCGCGGCTCCTGGCGGCTGGAGGACTGCACCCTGGTGGTGACCCTCGAGCCGTGCACGATGTGCGCCGGCGCCCTGGTGCTGGCCCGGGTCGGCCGGCTGGTCTTCGGTGCCTACGACCCGAAGGCCGGGGCGGTCGCATCGCTCTGGGACGTGGTCAGGGACCCGCGCCTGAACCACCGCGTCGAGGTGGTCGGCGGCATCGCCGAGGCGGACAGCTCCGAACTGCTGCGTGACTTCTTCGCCGGCCACCGCTGAGCCGGTCCCGCCACCCCCAACCCCGCACAAGCTGTGAGCTTCCCTGCCGACTACGGGCGCCTGGGTCACAGCTTGTGGGCCCGGACGGGTGGGCGGTCGCGGATTCGCCGGGCCCCGGCCCGGATCTGTACACTCCTGCGCGGTGGCGTGTCCGAGCGGCCTAAGGAGCGCGCCTCGAAAGCGCGTGAGGGGCAACCCTCCGAGGGTTCAAATCCCTCCGCCACCGCCAGTGCCGGTCAGCAGCTGTCCGGTCAGGAGCAAGGAGACGCCGTCCCGCCTTCTGGTGGGGCGGCGTTCTGCACGCTCGGCCGGGCCGTGGCGGGCCCGGATCCGGCGGGGTCGGGCCCGGACCAGGCGCCGGCGACGGCCTGGCCGATGTCGGGAACCGGTAGGTCTGCGCACCGTCCGGTGCATTGACATGGAAATGCTGCAGCCGCGGGAGATCGGCGCCGGACAAGTTCGGGAACATGCTCGTGAACAAGGCGGCCTCCTCGGTGCAGCTGATGGCGGGCGCCGCCAGTGGCGACCGGTGCACCCATTCGGGAAGGTATCGATACCCCGAATCCGCGCCGGCCGGCGACCCGGGCGCCCGCACGTGGGCTTTTCAGCCTCGCCACTAGGGGCTTAAGCGCTGACACCCGTTCAGCGATTACGCCTTGGGTGAACGAAAGTGCGCCCGCGCGCCCCTTTTGCGTAACCGGCGGACACGGCACAGTTGTCATTGCCCACCCACTACGCGCCTCAAAGGAGAGCCCTGTGAAGAAACTGATCAACGATCCGGCCAATGTCGTGGCCGAAACCCTGGCTGGGTTCCAGGCTGCACATGCTGATCTGGTCACCGTGCATTTCGACCCTGACTACGTGGTCCGCGCTGACGCGCCGGTCAAGGGCAAGGTCGGCCTGGTGTCCGGTGGTGGCTCCGGCCACGAACCGCTGCACGCTGGCTACGTGGGCAAGGGCATGCTCGACGCTGCTGTTCCCGGAGCGGTCTTCACCTCTCCGACCCCGGATCCGATCCTCGACGCCACGAAGGCTGTCGACGGCGGTGCCGGCGTCCTGCACATCGTGAAGAACTACACCGGCGACGTGCTGAACTTCGAGACCGCAGCCGAGATGGCCGAGATGGAAGGCATCACCGTCAAGGCGATCGTGGTCAACGACGACGTCGCGGTGGAGGACTCCACCTGGACCGCCGGACGCCGTGGCGTCGCAGGAACCGTCCTGATCGAGAAGATCGCCGGCGCAGCTGCCGAGCGTGGCGACGACCTCGACGGCGTCCTGGCGATCGCCGAGAAGGTCAACTCCCAGGTCCGGTCGATGGGTGTGGCGCTCACCGCCTGCACCGTCCCGCACGCCGGCAAGCCCTCCTTCGACCTCGGTGAGGACGAGATCGAGATCGGCATCGGCATTCACGGCGAGCCCGGTCGTCACCGCATCCCGATGGCCCCGGCCGACTCGATCACCGACCAGCTGGTCGACCCGATCCTTGCCGACCTCAAGGCCGCGGCCGGCTCCAAGGTGCTGCTGTTCGTCAACGGCATGGGTGGCACGCCGGAAGCCGAGCTGTACATCGTCTACAACCACGCCCGTGCGCGCCTCGAAGAGGCTGGGCTGGAGGTCACCCGCTCGCTGGTCGGCAACTACATCACCTCGCTGGAGATGCAGGGCTGCTCGATCACCGTCCTGGTGCTCGACGACGAGCTCACCGCCCTGTGGGACGCCCCGGTTCACACCCCGGCCCTGCGTCGCGGACTCTGAGGAATCACCAGGTGAGCGACACATTGTCATCTGCCTGGGCGCTCGCGTGGATTCGCGACGTCCAGGCGGTCCTGGCTGAGAACCGAAGCGAGCTCAACGACCTGGACCGGGCGATCGGCGACGGCGACCACGGCGAGAACATGGACCGTGGCTTCAAGGCCGTCGTGGTGAAGCTGGCCGACGGGGCCGATGACGTCCAGAGCGTGCTGAAGGTGGTGGCATCGACCCTGATGTCCACCGTCGGCGGCGCGGCCGGGCCGTTGTACGGCACGGCCTTCCTGCGCGCAGCCAAGGCTGCCGACGGCGACCTGGACGCCGATGGCGTGGTCGGCGTCATCGCCGGCGCGCTGGAGGGCATCGTCGCCCGTGGCAAGGCGACCACCGGCGAGAAGACCATGGTGGACGCGTGGACCCCCGCACTGGAAGCGGCGAAGGCTGCCGCGGAGGGTGGGGCCACCCCGGCTGCGGTCCTCCGGGTTGCCGCCGAGGCTGCCGCCAAGGGTGCTCAGGACACCATCCCGCTGCAGGCCAGCAAGGGCCGTGCCTCCTACCTCGGGGAACGCTCGATCGGCCACAAGGATCCCGGGGCGACGTCCACTGCACTCATCCTGGGTGCTGCGGCCGACGCGGCGGAGGCGGCGTGAGTGTCGCTCTGGTGATTGTGTCCCACTCGGTGAGGCTTGCCGAGGGGGTCGTCGAACTGGCTGCCCAGATGGCCCGCGACGTGGACCTCAGGGCTGCCGGTGGGACTGACGACGGCCGCATCGGCACGTCGTTCGACAAGGTGTCCGACGCCGTGACCGAGCTGCGCGCAGCCGGTCACGACGTCGCCATCCTCACTGACCTCGGCTCGGCGACGATGACGGTCGAAGCCGTGCTCGACTTCCTCGACGAGGCCGAGCTCGAGCACGTGAAGTTCAGCGACGGGCCGCTGGTCGAAGGAGCAGTGGCGGCAGCCGTCACCGCCCAGGTGGGCGGGGACCTAGATGCCGTAGTGGCCGCCGGAAGGGCCCGCGAGCTGTTCAGCTGACCCACAAGCCCGACGAAGCTCCCGAAACACGCCCTCGCTCCCGGAATTCCGGGAGCGAGGGCGTGTTTCGGGAGCGACGGAGCGTCGGACGGGGCTAGCGGGCCGCCCAGAGCATGCCGCGGGTGATGAGTTCCGGCACCGGCGGGTGGCGCAGGTCGTCGACTCCGTGGCCGAGCGTCGTGATGAAGATCCGGCCACCTCCCCACTGCCGTGCCCATGCCACCGGCGCCCGGTACGGCTCGTGCCAGGGGTCCCCGTGCCTTGGGACGATGTCCGTGGTGGCCAGCACCGTCGAGAGGCTGTCGCACAGCACCCAGTACTGCTCGGAGGTGAGCTCGAAGTCGGCCAGCCCCGAAGTGGCCGGATGGGCCCGTCCGGCATCGGTGAGCTCGACCCGGTACGGCACCATCCCGTGCGGGTGCGCCGTGAACACCCCACCGAGCATCTGGCTGTACTCGACGGTCTGCCGGAAGGCGTCCAGGACGCCGCCGTGCCAGCCGGCGAAGCCGACCCCGCTGATGATCGCGTCGCGCAGGCCACGGAACTCGTCCAGCAGGATGTCGCCCTGCGTCCAGGACTGGACGATCAGGGCCAGCGAGCCCATCAGCTCGGCGTCGGCGTAGGCCTCGAGGGAGTCCTCGACGACCACCTCGAACCCGGCGTCGGCGAGGAAGCCGGTGAACTCGTCCGTCGAGGCCTCGGGGGTGTGGCCCTCCCAGCCGCCGCGTACGACCAGGGCCCTCCGACTCCGGGCAGCCGCAGTCATGACCCTCCTTCACGGGCGTCGACGCCTTCCACCAGCGCTTCGATGGCGGCCGGCGACAGGACCTGGTCGCACACCAAGGTGCTGGCACCAATGATCCCGGCTCGCGGTCCCGCAATGGAAGCGGTGATCCGCAAGTCCTGGGTGGCCAGGGGCAGCGATTTGGCGTAGACGGACTCGCGGATGCCGGCGATCAGCTGCTCATGGGCCTGCGCGAGGATGCCGCCGACCGCGATGACCGACGGGTTGAGCAGCGAGACCACCCCCGCCAGGACGTCACCGGCCGTCCGGCCGGCTTCCCGCATCACCTGGATGGCCGCCTTGTCCCCGGACCTGACCAGGTTCACGATGTCGGCCCCGGACTCGGCCTTCCGTCCGGCCCGTTCGAGCTGCTCCAGCAGGGCCGGCACCCCGATCACGGCCTCAAGGCATCCAGTCCCGCCGCAGTGGCAGGGGTTGGGTGGGCCGCCCGGAACCCGGACGTGCCCGATGTCGCCGCTGGAACCCTGGGCGCCCCGGCGGATCTGGCCGTCGAGGATGATCCCGAGGCCGACCCCGGTGGCGAACTTCACGAACAGCAGGTCGTCGACGTCCTTCCAGGCCAGTGCGTGCTCGCCGATCGCCATGATGTTGGCGTCGTTGTCGACGTAGATCGGCACGTCGAACGCCGCCCGCAGGGTCCCGATGATGTCGTGGCCGTCCCAGCCCGGCATGATCGGCGGGCTGGACGGGCGCCCGGAGGTGTGGGTCACCGGGCCGGGCACGCCGATCCCGACGCCCTTCAACCGGGCTGCGTCGATGCCGGCCTGCGCGAGGAGTTCCCGGCCGGTCGCGATCACCTGGCCGAGGACCACCTCCGGGCCCTGGTCGACGCTGAGGTCGAGGTGCCGCTCGGTCAGGATCTTCACCGAGAGGTCGGTCAGCCCGACCCGGACGTGGCTTGCCCCGATGTCGATGGCCAGGACGGCCCCGGCGTCGGGCCGGAAGTAGAACGATGCCGCCGGGCGACCCATCGCCGAGGAGCGCTCACCGATCTGGCCGATCAGGCCCACCTCCGACAGCGAGTCGAGGCGGGCGGCGATGGTCGACCTGGCCTGGCCGGTGATGGCCACCAGCTGGGCGCGCGTACGCGGCTCGGCCCGCAGGAACTGGAAGACCTCACCGACCCCCGGGGCCCGGGGGAGGACGCGCTGGAGCTCTTCCATGGGCAGAAGTAAATCACCAACCACTGGGGATTTGTGCGTTCGTCCGGCAACTTATCGACTCGGCTCGACGGTAACAGGTTGATAACAAGCCGACTTTTGCTTGACGGCTGACAGAAGTGGGCTAGCCTCAAGCCATGGTCACTGATGATCATCAGGTGGCTCCGCTGCTGACGGCCAGCGGGGTGGTGAAGCACTTCCCGGGCGCAAAGGCGCTGGACGGGGTGGACTTCGATGTCTACCCCGGTGAGGTGCACTGCCTGCTCGGCCAGAACGGCGCCGGGAAGTCCACCCTGATCAAGGTGCTCGCCGGGGCCCACCGGCCCGACGCCGGCGTCATCACCTGGCAGGGGCAGGAAGTCTCCTTCCCCACCCCGGTGGCCGCGCTGCGGGCGGGGATCGCCACCATGTACCAGGAGCTCGACGTCGTCGACGGCCTGACCGTCGCCGAGAACATCTTCCTCGGCAACGAGGTCAGCGTCGGCGGCTTCACCCAGCGCTCAGCCGCCCACGCCCGGACCCGGGAGGTGCTGAAGCGGCTCGGTCACTCGAACATCCCCCCGAACACCGAGGTCGAGGCGCTGTCGGCTGCCGGCAAGCAGGTGGTCTCGATGGCCCGGGCCCTGTCCCACGACGCCAAGCTGATCATCATGGACGAGCCGTCGGCAGTCCTCGACTCCGAGGAGGTGGCCAACCTCTTCCGGGTGGTGAAGGACCTCGCCGCCAACGGCATCGCCGTCATCTACATCTCCCACCGCCTCGAGGAGATCCGCCAGATCGGCGACCGGCTCACCGTCCTCAAGGACGGCAAGACCGTTGCCAGCGGACTGCGGGTGAGCGAAACGCCGACCTCACAGGTGATCGCGCTGATGACCGGCCACGAGGGCACGCTGGAGTTCCCGCCGCGCAGCGAAGCCGACTTCGGTGAGACGGTGCTCAGCGTTCGCGACCTGGCCCTGGACGGCGTCTTCAGCGACGTCAGCTTCGACGTCCGCGCCGGCGAGATCGTCGGGCTCGCCGGGCTCGTCGGCTCCGGCCGGTCGGAGATCCTCGAGACCGTCTACGGCGCCCGGCGCGCGACCTCCGGCCAGGTGCTGGTCTCCGGGACGCCGATCGCAAGGGGCAACGTCGCCGCAGCCGTGCGCCGCGGCCTGGGGTTCTGCCCCGAGGAACGCAAGACCCAGGGCCTGCTCATGGAGGAGTCGGTGGCCCGCAACATCACCCTCTCGATCTTCGACCGGCTGGCCCGGCTGGGCTTCGTCGACGACGCGGCCGAGATGGTGGTCGCCCGCGAGCAGGTGGCCAAGCTCGGCATCGTCCCGGCCAACCCCGAGCGCGAGGCCCGCACGCTCTCCGGTGGCAACCAGCAGAAGATCCTGCTCGGCCGCTGGCTGGCCCACGGGACGAAGGTCCTGTTCCTCGACGAGCCCACCCGCGGCGTGGACGTCGGGGCGCGCGCCGAGGCCTACCAGCTGATCCGGGAACTCGCGGCCAAGGGCGTCGCCCTGGTGATCGTCTCCTCGGAGCTGGAGGAGGTCCTCGGCCTCGCCGACCGGGTGCTGGTCATCGCCGACGGACGCGTGGTGCGCGTCGCCGAGGCCGCCGACATCGACGAACACCAGATTCTCGACCTCATCGTGGAAGGAACCCCGGCATGAGTGCTCAGGTCTCTGCTGCCCCCTCGACGGCCAAGCGACGCCTGCCCCCGAGCGTCACCCGCAACCTCGGCCTGGTGATCGCCTTCGTGGTCATCTGCCTGATCGGCTACATCACCGCCGGCGCCAGGTTCGGCAGCGTCGACAACATGATGACCATCCTGCGCCTGGCCGCGATCGTCGGCGTGGTCTCGATCGGCCAGTGCTTCGTGATCACATCCGGCGGCATCGACCTCTCGGTCGGTTCAATGCTCGGCCTGGCCACGGTCTGGGCCACCACCGGCGCGACCCAGTACTACGCGAACCAGTCGACCTGGCTGCTGCTGGTCTTCGTCGCCCTCCTGGTCGGGGTGGTCGGCGGCATCCTCAACGGGATCATGGTCGCCTACGGCAAGATCATCCCCTTCATGGCCACCCTCGCCCTGCTGGTGGCTGCGAAGGGCCTCGCCGAGTGGATCGCCAACCGGCAGACGCAGATCATCAAGGTGCCCGGGTTCGAGCAGTTCTTCAGCACCGACCCCCTGGGCATCCCCGTCCTGGTGTGGATCTTCGCCCTCGTCGCGGCCGGTGGCTGGGTGCTGTACAACCGGACCACCTTCGGCCGTCGCACGATCGGGATCGGCGGCAACCTCGAGGCGACCCGGCTGGCCGGGATCAAGACCGATCGCCACATCGTCATGCTGTACGCGCTGTCCGGGCTGACCGTCGGGATCGCAGCCGTGATGATGATGGGCCGGACGATGGCCGGCACCTCCACCCACGGCAGCCTCTACGAGATGGACGCCATCGCCGCCGTCGTGGTCGGCGGCACCCTGCTGCGCGGCGGCCGGGGGACCATCTTCGGCACCGTGATCGGCGTCCTGATCTTCACGACGCTCACCAACATCTTCACCCAGAACAACCTGCCGCTGTCGGTACAGCAGATCGCCAAGGGGGCGATCATCATCGGCGCCGTCCTGCTCCAGCAGTACATCGCCGAACGCAAGACCGCCTGACCCAACCGAACTCCACCGCTCGAAAGCAAGTCCAACCGAAAGGGGTGGTTTCCAGCGAACGATGCAACGTAAGCCTGTGTTTGGAGGTTCTCGTTGT
>CAYQXH010000013.1:0-30218 GCA_964421325.1 uncultured Propionibacteriaceae bacterium | reverse complement strand
AAGCAACGGAGTTACAAGTGAACATCACGCTGCGCGTATGGCGCCAAGCAAACGCGGCTGCCGAGGGACGCATGGTCACCTACCAGGTGCAGGACGTCTCCCCGGACATGTCGTTCCTGGAGATGCTCGACCTGCTCAACGAGGACCTCACCCTCAAGGGCGAGGAGCCGGTGGCTTTCGACCACGACTGTCGTGAAGGCATCTGTGGGACGTGTGGCGTCGTCATCAACGGCACCGCCCACGGCCGGGGCGAGTCCCCGGTGCCGACCACGACCTGCCAGCTGCACATGCGGTCCTTCGAAGATGGCGCGACCATCGACGTCGAGCCGTGGCGGGCGGGTCCCTTCCCGGTGATCAAGGACCTGGCCGTCGACCGGTCCGCGTTCGACCGGATCATCCAGGCCGGTGGCTTCATCTCGGCCAACACCGGTGCGGCACCGGACGCCCACGCGGCGCCGGTCGGCAAGCTGAAGGCCGACCGCGCCTTCGACGCTGCCACCTGCATCGGTTGCGGAGCCTGTGTCGCCGCCTGCCCGAACTCCTCTGCGATGCTGTTCACCGCGGCGAAGATCACCCACCTGGCCATGCTTCCCCAGGGCCAGCCGGAGCGCTACAGCCGGGTCAAGTCGATGCTGGCCACCCACGACGCCGAAGGCTTCGGCGGTTGCACCAACATCGGCGAGTGCGCCGAGGTCTGCCCCAAGCAGATCCCGTTCGACACGATCAGCCAGCTCAACCGCGACCTGATCGCCTCGCTGTTCAAGAAGGACGGCAAGTAACACCGCTCAGCCAGGAGGCCTCCGGAGTCCGCTCCGGGGGCCTCCTGGCGTCCTGGCTCCGTCCCGTTCCCGGGCAGGACTGCCGCGGTCCGGCAGCCCGGCGGACCGGCCCCGATTTCGTCCGGTGAGTGCCGGTGTGGCAAACTTGGGTCGTTGTGCCGAGGACGCTCCTGCCACAGGGGGAAGGCGTCGGAGGACCTTTCACTAACCACTACACGAAGTGTCCTGTGGCACTGGCGAGGAACCCATGAATCAGCTGGTAGAGCAGATCGGCAAGGATTCGCTGCGCGCGGACCTGCCCGACTTCCGTCCCGGTGACCAGGTCAAGGTGCACGTCCGGGTCATCGAGGGAAACCGCTCCCGGATCCAGGTCTTCGCCGGCGCAGTGATCTCCCGTGCAGGTTCCGGGATCGGTGCGGCCTTCACCGTCCGCAAGGTCAGCTTCGGCACCGGTGTCGAGCGCACCTTCCCGCTGCACAGCCCGATCATCGAGAAGATCGAGGTCGAGCGCTTCGGTGACGTGCGACGCGCCAAGCTCTACTACCTCCGAGGTCTGCGCGGCAAGGCTGCCAAGATCAAGGAGAAGCGCGACCGCTGAACACGCATGACGTCGATGGGGTCGGCCAACGTGACTTCGTCGACGCCTGTGAGAGGGTAGATCAGTGAGTGAGCCCACCAGCGGCAGCGGTGGCGACACCGCCCTGCGAGTAGCCGGTGGCTGGCTGCGTGAGGTTGCGATCGTCGTGATCGGTGCGCTGATCGCCTCCACCCTCCTTCGGCTCTTCATCGTCCAGATGTTCGTCATCCCTTCGGGGTCGATGGAGAACACCCTGCTGATCCGTGACCGGGTCGCCGTGCAGAAACTCGCCGGGTACCAGCGGGGCGACGTGATCGTCTTCCGGGACACCCTCGGCTGGCTGGCGCCGGCCAAGCAGGAGGACGACCCGCTCAAGAAGGCACTGATCTTCGTCGGGCTGGCCCCGGACGAGAGTGCGAACCACCTGATCAAGCGAGTGATCGGCCTGCCGGGTGACCACGTCACCTGCTGCGACGCCAGGGGCCGGCTCACCGTGAACGGCACCGCGCTCAACGAGTCGGCCTACCTGTACACCGATGCCTCCACCGGCAGGCAGGTGGACCCGTCGTCGGTGGCCTTCGACCTGGTGGTTCCAGCCGGCACCGTCTTCGTGATGGGTGACCATCGCAACAACTCCCAGGACTCTCGTTGCCACCTCGCCGACGACACCGACGGCGGGGCAGCCGGCAGCAAGGCGTTCATCCCGACGACGAACATCGTCGGGACCGCCATCGCGGTGGTCTACCCGTTCAGCCGGTTCCAGGGGATCAGTCGTCCCCTGACCTTCGAGAACATCCCGGCCGGCCAGACCCCACCGGCGGCTCCGGTGCTCACGGGCCCGGAAGTGATCTGCTAGGCAGGCGCCGTGGCGGTCCTGGTGAGCCGGAAGGCCGGCATCTACGCCTATGAGGCATCGCTGCGGCGGGCCGGTTTCGACCTGATCGCCGGTGCAGACGAGGCGGGACGTGGTGCCTGCGCCGGGCCCCTGGTGGCCGGTGCCGTGATCCTCCGTCCGGGCAGGAGCGGTGAGATCCCAGGGCTGGCCGACTCCAAGCTGCTCACGGCCAACCAGCGCGACCGGGTCTACGACCAGATCATGGAGCGGGCAGTCGCCTGGTCGGTCGTCTGTGTCGAGTCGGGGGAGTGCGACGCGCTCGGGATGCACCAGGCCAACCTCGCCGCCCTCCGCCGGGCGCTGATGCGGCTGCAGCCGGTCGCAGCCTTCGCCCTCACCGACGGCTTCAGCGTCGACGGTCTGGGCGTCCCCAACCTCGCGATCTGGAAGGGTGACCGGGTTGCGGCCTGCGTGGCCGCGGCGTCCGTGGTCGCCAAGGTGACCAGGGACCGGATCATGACCGGTTGGCACGACGAGCTGCCGGCCTACGCGTTCGACATCCACAAGGGCTATTGCACGCCC
Source organism: uncultured Propionibacteriaceae bacterium (assembly GCA_964421325.1). GTDB lineage: Bacteria > Actinomycetota > Actinomycetes > Propionibacteriales > Propionibacteriaceae > Propionicimonas. The sequence continues at coordinate 27,445 of CAYQXH010000013.1, read as the reverse complement.
TTGCACCAGGAGCGGCTCGACGAGCACGGACCGAGCCACATCCACCGGTTGTGCTTCGAGAACGTCCGGCGGACGCTCGGTCCGCGGGTGCCGGACGCTAGAGTGGCCTCGTTATGAGCGCCGAGGACCTTGAACAGTACGAGTCAGAACTCGAACTCCAGTTGTACAAGGAGTACAAGGACGTCGTCGGCATCTTCACCTACGCGGTGGAGACCGAGCGGCGCTTCTACCTGTGCAACGCCGTGGACCTGAAGGTCCGGACCGAGGGCGGGGACGTCTACTACGAGGTGTCGATGGGGGACGCCTGGGTCTGGGACATGTACCGGCCGGCCCGGTTCGTCAAGAGCGCCAAGGTCCTAACCTTCCGGGACGTCTCCATCGAGGAGATCGCCCACAGCGACCTGAAGGTACCCGACAACCTCTGAGCCGTGTGCCGTAGCCCGACAGGCTCGCTGACCGTGGAGAAAGTGCTTCGTTTTCCACAGGTCACATATTTGGTGACCAGTTGGGGGGCGGCCTGCCGATAGTGACCGGCAGGAGGTGATCGGCATGGGCAGGGCGGAGGTCTGGCATCTCGGCGAGGATCTGGCCGTGCAGTACCTGACCGGGCTCGGCTGGCAGGTGCTGGACCGGAACTGGCGCTGCCCTGCCGGCGAGCTGGACATCGTTGCGCTGGACCCGGGGCCGGAGCCGGTGGTGGTCTTCTGCGAGGTGAAGTGCAGGAGTGGGCTGGGCTTCGGGCCGCCGCTGGAGGGGATCACGGCCGCGAAGGTGGCGAAGCTGCGCGAGGTCGCGCTGCACTGGTTGCGGGCCCAACCCGGGCCGGTGGCCCACATCAGGTTCGACGGCGTGGGAGTGCTGCTGGCCCGCGACGTGCCACCGATCATCACCCATGTTCCCGGGATCGGCCGATGAGCCAGGCCCGGGCCTGGTCGGTCGCCCTGGTCGGGATCGACGGCACCATGGTCGAGGTGGAGGCTGCCATCAGCAGCGGACTCCCGCGAACCACGATGGTCGGGCTGCCGGATGCCGCACTGTACGAGGCGAGGGATCGGTGCCGGGCGGCGATGGCCTCCGCCGGCTTCGGATGGCCGTCCGACCCGGTGACGATCAACCTGTCCCCGGCCACCCTGCCAAAGGCCGGGTCGCACTACGACCTGGCGATCGCCGCAGCCGTCGCGGCGGCGCGGCGAAGCTTCGACCCGGCAGCGCTCGACGGGTTGGCGCTGTTCGGCGAACTGGGGCTGGACGGCCGCGTGCGCACCGTGCGCGGACTGCTGCCGGCCCTGCTCGCAGCCGCCACCAAGGGCTTCGGCCGGGTGGTGGTGCCGGCGGGGCAACTGCGCGAGGCTGCCCTCGTCGATGGCCTGGCGATAGCCGGCGCCGCCGACCTGGCTGACCTGTTCGACATCCTCCGGGGTGGGCCGGGGGCGCTGGCCCCGCCACCGGCGCCACCGGCCGAAGCCCAGGCGCAGCCTCTCGACCTGGCCGACGTGGCCGGTCAACTGGAGGGCAAGTGGGCGCTCGAGGTGGCGGCCGCCGGTCGCCACCACCTGTTCCTGCACGGCCCACCGGGGGTGGGAAAGACCCTCCTGGCCGAGCGCTTGCCGGGCCTCCTGCCCGACCTCGAACCTGCGGAGGCGCTCGAGGTGTCGGCGGTGCACTCCCTCGCCGGGCTCAACCTCGACGGGGGACTGGTCCGCCGGCCGCCTTACGCCGACCCGCACCACTCGGCCTCGGTCGCAAGCCTGGTCGGCGGCGGTGCCCGGATCGCCCTCCCCGGGGCGGTCTCGCGCGCCCACCGCGGCGTGCTGTTCCTCGACGAGGCGCCGGAATTCTCGCCCCGGGTGATGGAGGCCCTCCGCGTGCCCCTCGAGTCGGGCCGGATCGTCCTCGGCCGGTCGGTGGCCACAGCCACCTACCCAGCGAGCTTCCAGTTGGTCCTGGCAGCAAATCCCTGTCCCTGCGGGATGGCCGGGATCCCGGACGGCAACTGCCGCTGCGCGCCAATGGTGGTCCGTCGGTACGCTGCCCGGGTCTCCGGCCCGATCCTTGACCGGATCGACATCCACCAGCAGTTGCGCCCGGTGCGGGCGGCCCTGCTCGGTTCGCAGCCGGCGGGGGAGACGAGCCGGGAGGTGGCCCAACGGGTCCTCGCCGCCAGGGACCGGCAGCGCCACCGGCTCAAGGCCAGCGGGTGGCTGACCAACGGCGAGGTCCCTGGGCCGGCGCTGCGGAAACGCCTGCCACTGCCGGAAGGCTCGGACCTGCTCGACATCGCCGTGGCAAGGGGTCGGCTTTCGGCAAGGGGAGTCGACAAGGTGCTCCGGCTCGCGTGGACGATCGCCGATCTCGGCGGGACCGCCCGGCCCTCGAAGCAACACCTCCACACCGCCCTGGCGATGCGGCGCGGCGAGCGGTCGGCGGCGACGTGATGGACGAGCGGACAGCAAGGATGTGCCTCGCGGCGGTAGTGGAGCCGGGTCACCCGGCGGTCGCGGAAGCGGTGGCCGTCTATGGGGCCGAACAGGTGTGGTCCGGTCTGGTGCGCCCGGGTTCGGCCTTGCCGCTGTCAGTCCGCGCCCGGGCACTGAGCCCGGAGGACCTGCGCCGACGCACCACCGCCGAGCGGCTACGGTTCGCCATACCGGGCGATCCGGACTGGCCGGCCGGTCTTGCGGACCTGGCCGGCTGCGAGCCGGTGAACCAGCTCACCGGAGAACCTCTCGGGCTCTGGCTGGGCGGCGGTGGCGACCTGGGCGAACTGGCAGCCTCAGCCGTGGCAGTGGTCGGCTCCCGCGCATCCACAGCCTACGGCGACACGGTGGCAGCAGAGCTCGCGGCTGAGCTGTCGGAGTCGGGCCGGACCGTCCTTTCCGGTGGCGCCTACGGCATCGACGCCGCTGCCCATCGCGGCTGCCTCGCCGGCCGGACGCCGACCATCGCTGTGCTCGCAGGCGGTCTCGACCAGCCGTATCCGTCCGGGCACCGGCCCCTCTTCGACCGGATCGCCGAGCGTGGCCTGCTGGTGAGTGAGCTGGCTCCCGGTGAACACCCGACCCGGGTTCGGTTCCTGGCCAGGAACCGGCTGATCGCGGCCATCACCCCGGGCACCGTTCTGGTCGAGGCCGCTGCCAGGTCCGGGGCGCGGAACACCGTCACCTGGGCCAACGTCCTCGGCCGAATCGTGATGGCCGTGCCCGGGCCGGTGACGAGCGCAACCTCGGTCACTCCGCATCGCCTGATCCGGGAGGCCGAGGCGATCCTGGTCGCCCGGGCCGGCGACGTCCTCGAGCTACTGTCCCCGCTTGGCCGGGCCAATCCGGGGCCGCCCGGCGAACGTCGGGCAACCGACAGCCTGAGCGCTGACGAACTGCGGCTGTTCGAGAGCGTGCCCGGACGCGGCAGCATCACTGCCGGGGATCTGGCGCTGCGGGCCGGACTGGCGATTCCCACCTGCCTGGCCCTGCTGGACGAACTGGCCGAGCGCGGGTTCCTCGTTCAGAACGTCCTGGGGCAGTGGCAGCTGTCGCCGAGGCGAGGTCAGCGTGCCCGGTAGGCCTCGAGCAGCCGGAGCCAGACCTCACTGGCCGTCGGGTAGGCGGGGACCGCGTGCCACAACGCCTCGGCGCTCAGGTGGCCGACGATCGCCACCGTGGCTGCGTGCAACAGCTCGGCAACCTCGGTACCGGCGAACGTCGCCCCCAGGAGCGGGCCGCCGCCGGCAGCGAACACGAGCTTCGCGCTGCCCGCCGCATCATCGCGGAGCAGCCCGAAGCCGGCTGCTCCAGCGAGGTCGGCCTCGACACAATCCACGGCGACCCCGCTCTCGGTGGCCGCCGCCTCGGAGAGGCCCACCGCCGCCACCTGTGGGTCGGTGAAGACCACCTGGGGGACGGGCACGCCGTCGGGAACGACCGGCTCCGGACGGCCCTCGGCGATCGCAGCGATCCGGTCGCCGACCAGCCTGGCGGTGTACTTGCCCCAGTGGGTGAGTGGCGCCTGGCCGCCGACGTCACCGACGACCTGCAACCAGCCCGGACGGCGGGCCGGGTCGCCGAACTCAGCCGGGGTGAGCCCGATCGTCTCCAGCCCGAGTTCATCGAGAGCCGGTCTCCGCCCGGTGGCCACCAGAACCTCGGCGAACGACAGCTCCTTACCTTCCAGCTCGAGGGTCACCGGCCCACCGTGCACCCGGCCGAGGCCGGTGTCGGCCACCTGTGCCCGGCTGGCACCGGTGACCCGGGCACCGAACCGGACAGTGACGCCGGCAGCGCGCAGCCCCTCGGCCACCAGCTCGGATGCGAACGGTTCGAACCGGTCGAGCAGTCGGTCGCCGCGCACCAGCAGGGTGACCCGAGCCCCCATCGCGGCCAGCCAGCCGCAGGCCTCCACCGAGACCACTCCTCCGCCGATGACAGCGATCGACCCGGGCACCTCTCGGATGCCGGTGGCATCGCGAGACGTCCATGGCCGGATCCCGTCGAAGGCATCCGGGATGACCGGTCGGGAGCCGGTGGCCACCACCACCGCATGGCGGGCCTCCACTTCGCGGGTGGTCCCCGCCCCGGTCACCAGGACCCGCCGCTCGCCGACCAGCCGAGCCGTGCCCCTGGCCACCTCGATACCGGCGCCCTCGGCCCACTTGACTTGCCCGGAGTCGTCGTAGGAGGACACCCAGTAGTCACGTCGAGCGAGCAGGGCCGGCACGTCGAGCCCGATCTCATCGGGCAGCCCGCCGAGGTGCTCTGCGGTCGCCCGGACATCCAGCGGGCGCAGGAGTGCCTTGCTCGGCATGCAGGCGTAGTAGGAGCACTCGCCGCCAACCAGTTCCCGCTCCACCAGCAGCGCGGTCCGTCCCGAACCCCTGATGGCGTAGTCGGCGACGTTCTCCCCGGCCGGTCCGGCCCCGATCACAATCACGTCATGGATCTGTGCAGTCATCGCCCAAGTCTCCTTCAGGTCACGATCCCGCAACAGTTGCCCGGACACCAGCAATTGCCGCAACGGATCGCGCGTCCGGGTCGTGGAAACAGCATGAAGACCTTGCGTATCCTCGGCGCCGTCGCCCTGCTCCCAGCCCTCCTCGCGATCGGCGGCTGTTCAGCCGGGAGCAGCTTCGCGCCAGCGGCGTCCACCGTCGAAGGCGCCGGCGGCAGCGCGGAGGACAGCTCCGGCCGGGCCGAGGCCCTGCCGGAGGCAAAGCCGGCCGGGGTACCGACCGCCGGCGAGCAACAGATCGCCCGGACGGCCAGCGTCGGCATCACCGTCCCCGACGTCGAGGCGGCAGTTGCCAAGCTCCGGCAGCTGGCCACGACGATGGGCGGGGTGATCACTTCGGAGAACCTGGTCACCAAGGTGGACGCCGACGGGATCAGCACCCCGATGTCGACCATGGTGATCTCGGTGGCGGCGGACAAGCTGGACGCAACGCTGGATCAACTGAAGTCCATCGGCAAGGTCACCAGCCGGGTGATCTCCTCAGAGGACGTGACCACCCAGGTGGCCGATGTCGACTCGAGGATCAAGACTCTCGACGGCTCGATCCAGCGTCTCCAGGAGCTGTCCAAGCAGGCCGGGAAGATCAGCGAGCTGACCCAGCTGGAATCCGAACTCACCAACCGGATCGCCGAGCGGGACTCGCTGATCGCGCAGCAGAAGATCCTGGCGGGCCGGGTGGCGCAGTCGCCCATTGCGATCACCCTGGAGACGCCGCAGCAGGCGACCGAACTCGAGACCACCGGCTTCCTCGGCGGCCTCGTCGCGGGCTGGAACGCGCTCGTCTCGAGCAGCCGGATCCTGCTCACGATCGTCGGGGCCGTGTTGCCGTTCCTCGCAGTGGCAGCGCTCGTCGGCACACCGCTGGTGCTGTGGCGCCGCCGGACCCACCCCCGGGCGAAGGCCGCTCCCGCAGCCGATTCCGAGGCCGACAAGCCCGCCGACCAGGGCTGAGCAAAGTCACCCTTCGGGGGGACAGACGTTCGGGGGCCGGCTGCCTAGAATTCCACTCGCAGGGGGGAGCAGGCGCTACCGGTTGCGAGGCCTGAGGGCTGGCAGCGACTGACCTGAGTTTGATCAATATCGCAGCGAAGCGGACGGGCCCGAGGGCCCGTCCGCTTCACGTTCCGGATCACTTCACCGCTGCTGCGTCCACCAGTCCCGCGTCGACGAGCCGGCCACCGAAGTAGACCCCGACCGCCACGTCCCCTGCCGCCAGCTCGGGCAGGCCCCTGGCAGTTCGCCGGTCGACCAGCAGCGCCACGTGACCACTCAGTTCCGGATGCTCAGCCACCACGGCGGCCGGCAGCCCGCCCGGGTCCAGGCGGAGGATCGCCGAATCGCCGCCGGTGACGTCCTCCGCGTCGACTGCCAGTCCGCCCTCCGGACCCCAGTGCAGGCGGAACTCGAGCCGGGACGGCTCCACCGGCAGGGCGTCGCCCGGCCAGGCGATCAGGCCAGGGGAGAGCCAGACACCCTTGGTCTCGGCAAGCGACGGTTCGGTCACCGGCGCGGCCACCCTCGTGGTCACAACGCCGGTGGCCGGCTCGAAGTTCACCCGGACGATCATCCCGGCACTGGGCACTGTAACCGGGCTGGCCGCACCGGCCGGGAGCCAGGTGGACGCGTCCGGGTTCAGGTTGGACGCGATCTTGAACGTATAGTCACCCGGCGGGAGCTCACTTGTCGCCCAGGTGTAGGTGCCGTCGCCGTCCGGGTCCTGCAACCATGGCCGCATGCAGTCGGCTGCGTCGTCCGCGCCGCACCCCAGCTCGGAGTTCCAGCTACCCGGAGCAGTGATCAGGGCGCCCTGGGCGTCGGAGGTCACGTAGTGGGTGCGGTGATCGTAGTAGAAGCTGACCATCCCGCCCGGACTGCTGTAGCCGATGTTGGCGCCGTTGAAGATGCCACCGGCGCCGTAGTTCTCGTCCCAGGTGTTGTTGATCGCGGCCTTGTAGGCGAAGTCGCCGGCCGGGAGGGTGAACGAACCCTTCCAGACCTGGTCCTTCGGGTCGAGCGTGAGTTGCGCGGTCGTGCAGTCCGGCTGCCAGTCGCCGGCGCAACCCATCTCGGAGTTGTGGTCGCCGGGCACGCTGACCGCTTCGGGTTGGGTGACCGGGCCCACCGAGCCGTCATCCCCGCCGGCAGCCTCCGGGCTGCCAACGATCCCGTACGACGCCGAGCCGCTCACCCGGCCGGCGGAGTCCCTCGCGACCGCCCGGTACTCCAGCAGCGTGCCGGTGGCGAACCCGGTCACGTCGTGGAAGACGCGGTACGGAGCGCTGTCGTCAGTGCCGAGTTCCTGCCAGGCGGACGTGTCAACCGGGCGGTACCAGAAGCTGACCTGGCTGAACGCGGTGGTGTTGAGCTCTGCTGCGATCTCCGCGCGACCGCCGACCACCCCACCGGGGGCCGGTGCCGTGACGGTGACAGCCGTCGGTCGCACGCCGCGGTCGACCCGGGAGTGCGCCTTGTAGACGACTGCCGACAGCGGCGGGACCGTCACCTTGAGCCGCGAAGCCTTGTCGGTGCGCACAGGGGTCCTGGTGCCGTAGACCGGCGAGAAGAGCTCGCGCGCGTTGAAGGTGGCCAGGGTCGCGGTCCTGGCTGTGGTCGCGTTGTTCAGCGCCACCACGTACTCGATCCCGCGTCGGTCGACCCGGCTGAAAGCGTAGATTCCGGCGTTCCGGGAGGAGTACCGGTGGATCTGGGCCCCGTCCGCCAGGCCGGGGTTGGCCGTGCGGAGCGCTGCCAGCTTCGTGATGAACCGGTACAGCGGCGCGCTCTTGTCGTACCGGTCCCGCGACCCGGCCGGACCACCCAGGACTGGTTCCGCTGCGTACTGCTCGGTCCGGGTGGCGAACATGTCCTGCCTCGCGTCCTTGTCGCCACCGGCGCCGATGAAGCCCTGTTCATCGCCGTAGTAGACGATCGGCTGGCCGCGGGTCAGGTACATCAGCGTGTTGGCGAGCTGGACCCGCTTCATCAGGTCCGCGTCGTCGGTGATCCCGCCGTTGCGCAACAGGTAGCTCAACCTCCCCATGTCATGGTTCCCGAGGAAGGTCGGCAGCTGGTAGGCATTGGAGTCGGAGTCGGTGTAGTAGTCGTCGGCGACGAACAGGTCACGCAGGCCGGTGGTCGCCTTGCCGAGAGCGAAGGCCTGCGCCTGGGCCTGGAATCCGAAGTCCAGCGTCGCCTGCAGCCTGGCCTCGGTGGTGAAGGTGGACAGGTAGTCGGGACGGGCGTCGTAGACCTCCCCGAAGGCGAAGAAGTCGTGGTTGCCGATCCGCTCAGCCTCGGCCTGGATCGCCGGGGCGAACTCCTGCCAGAACTCGGTGTTGACGTGCTTGACCGTGTCGATCCGGAAACCGTCGATCCCGAGGTCCACCCAGGCCTTGTAGATGTCGATCATGCCGTCGACCACCGCGGGATTCTCGGTGAACAGGTCGTCTAGGCCGACGAAGTCGCCGTACTCGCTCGACTCGCCGGCGAACGTCGAGTCGCCCCGGTTGTGGTAGAGCGTGCGGTCGTTCAGCCAGGCCGGTGCCTTCACGGTCGCGTCGGCCTCGGTGTTGAAGATCGGGTGGTAGGGGAAGGAGGTGTCGACGTTCAGGGTCGGGAAGTCGGCCGATCCGGCCACCTCTGCCGGGTCGAAGACCTCCCCGGAGGCATCCAGGTAGGGCACCTTCGCCGTCGAGATGTACTCGTACTCCTTCTCGGAGTAGTCGATCACGTCGGCGGTGTGGTTGGTGATGATGTCGAAGAAGACCTTCATCCCCTTGGCGTGGGCCCGACTGATCAGCTGCTTCATGTCCTCGTTGGTGCCAAGGTGCGGGTCGATCCGGGTGAAGTCGGTGATCCAGTAGCCGTGGTAGCCGGCGCTCTCATTGCCGGCTGTGCCTTGTACCGGACGGTTCTTGAACGATGGCGTGAGCCAGATCGCCGTGGTGCCCAGGTCCTTGATGTAGTCCAGCTTCCCGATCAGTCCCTTCAGGTCGCCACCGTGGTAGAAGCCCTTGTCGGAAGGGTCGAAGCCGGTCTCGAGCCGACCGCCGGACAGCCCGCCGGTGTCATTGCCGGCGTCGGCGTTGGCGAACCGGTCGGCCATCAGGAAGTAGTAGCGCTCCCTGGTCAGCGGCTCACGCAGCGAACTCCTCGCCAGCCGCCGGTCGGCCCGGGTGGTGGCCCCGCTCAGGTCCACGGGGCGCACGCCGATGCGATGGGTCTCGGCGTCGAAGCTGAACTCGAGCCGGGCGTCGCCGGCGAGCACGAGCGGGATGTTCGGACCGCCCTTGACGCCGCCGGCGCCGTAGTCGACCTCCCAGGTGTCGTTCAGTGCGACCTTGAACTCATAGCCCCCTGCGGGCACGCTGAACGTCGCCTGCCAGATGCTGGTCCCGGCGACCTCGCTCAGGTGCGTCGCCGCGCAGTCCGGCTGCCAGTCGCCCGGGCAGCCCAGCTCGTTCTGCAGCGATCCGACCAGGGTGACCGAGTCGGTTGCAGCCAGTACCTGCTGGGCCGGACCGGAGACCAGGGCTCCGCCGGACAGCGCAGCGCAGGCCAGCAGGGAAAGAACACGTCGACGCATCTTCGTCGCTCCTTTGCGATCGAGCGGCGCCGCGGCCGCCCAGGGGTGATGCGCAGCAGGCTAGGCCGGGCTTCGGCGATCCGGTAGGGGGCAGGGGCCGTACAGGCTTCCGCTCAGCCGGGCTGCCGGCGATGCGCTCAGCAAAAGCACCAACAGGCTCCGGGCCGGAGTCCCGCACGGCAGGCGGGTCGCCAGCTCCAGCAGAAACCGGATGCAGCCGGAGAATGGTGACGAGCCGGGTCTGTCCGACCCGGGGCATAGGGTTGCTCGGTGCGGAAGTTGACGGTGGCCCAGGGCACGGCGCTGAGCGCCGGCGCGGTGCTCGGCACCGGGATCATCTCGATGCCGGCGCTCACGGCAGCCATTGCCGGACCTGCCTCGCTCGTAGCCTGGGTGCTGCTGGTGCTGCTGTCGGCCCCGCTGGCCTGGACCTTCGGCGAACTCGGGGCGAGGTTCCCGAACGGCGGCGGCGTGTCCAGCTACGTCCGCCTCGCCTTCGGTACCCGGGCAGCCGACGCCGTCGGCTGGATCTTCTTCACGGCCGTACCGCTTGGTGCCCCGATCGCCTGTTCCTTCGCTGGCGGCTACGTCGCCGACGTGATCGGCGGCGGCGAGGTGACCCGGTTCCTCACGTTCCTGGGCATCGTTGGCGTCGTCTTCGTCATGAACTGGCTCGGCCTGCACATCTCCGGTCGCGCCCAGCTCATCCTCACGGCCACGCTCGCAGCGCTGCTGCTGGCGACCGTGCTGGCAGCCCTGCCCCACGCCCGGATCGCCAACCTGACGCCCTTCGCGCCTCAGGGGTGGCCGGCGGTGGGGACTGCGGCTGCGCTGCTGGTGTGGGCCTTCGCCGGCTGGGAGGCCGTCTCCTCGCTGTCGCCGGACTATGCCGACCCGCGACGGGAGGTGCCGAGGGCCACCTTGCTGGCGGTGATCGCTGTCGGCGTGCTCTACCTCTCGGTCGCGGTTGCCAGCGTCCTCGTGCTCGGACCGGCCCTCGCGGCCAGCCAGGCACCACTGGCCGACCTGCTCGCCGTCGGGGTGGGTGGCCCGGTGCGGCCGGTGGTGGCCGTCGTTGCGGTCCTGCTGACCATCGGTGCCGTCAACGCCTACCTGGCCGGAGCCGCCCGGTTGGGCGCTGCGCTGGCGAAGGAGGGTGCCCTGCCGTACCGGGTCTTCGGCTCGGTCCGCCGGTCGCTGGTGCTGGTGGCTGCCGGCGCCGTCGGGGCAGCGCTCCTGCCGATCGAGCAGCACACCCTGATGCTGCTGGTCACCGGCGGGATCACCCTGGTGTACGTGATCGGTACCGCCGCTGCGGTGCGGCTGCTGCCCGGCCGGGGGGAGAAGCTGGTTGCCGGCTTCGCCTTCGGCTGTGTCTGCGTCCTGCTGTGGCTCACCGGGTTGCCGGCGCTGCTCAGCCTCGCCGTCGCCGCGGCGGCGATCGGCTACCGGCTCTGGCGCGACCGCGTCCGGGCGGCCAGGGAGGCCGACGGCCTCAGCAGCCGGCGAGCTTGAGTCGCTGCGCCCCGTCGGTCATGACCTGGTGGGTCACCTGCCCGGCCGCCCCGCGCAGGTGCTCGACTGCGGCGTTGTAGCAGCCCACCCAGGCGCTCGCTGCCCACGCCACCTCGACCTCGTCGTCGGAGAAGGCCTGCCCGCGCTCGGCCTGGTAGGCCGCCAGCACCCGCCGTCCCTGGGCGACCGGCGCGATCCGGGTTTCGTCGGGTAGTTCGTTGTAGTTCGCGGCGAGACCCCCGACCAGGACTGCCTCCGGGCGCCCAGCGAGTTCCTCCCACCCGTGGACGATCGGCGCCGGCTCCCCGTTGGCCCCGTCCAGCCATCGAATGTGGACGCCGTTCAGCTCGCCGTGCCCGACAACCTCGGGGAGGTCGGCGGCGAGGAGGCGGTCCCGCGCCCGGCCCGCCATCGCGCAGAGGCCGGGCGGCAGTTCCCGCTGGATGCGTTCCGGGTCCCAAGCCCCGCTCACGGCCGCCGGCCACAACCGGTCCCCGTCGGCGTGGTCGTAGCGCAGCCACGGCGGCGGCGGAGCCAATCGCGCCGGATCGAGCCCGGCGCAGGCTGCGACCAGCTTCGCCTGTAGCCGCCCGTAGCTCCCGGCCGGGTCGTCCGCCGGCCAGATGGAGCCGTCGGCGCGCCAGGTCTCCGCCGTCACGGCCATGCCGGGGGAGTCACCGATCGGCTCCGGGCCGGCCAGCAGCGCTGGGCAATCGATGCCGGCGACCTGCACCAGGCGGTGGGCGGCATCGCAGGCAGCCGACCTGGAGCTGGCCGGCCGGACCTTCACTGCAACCACCCGACCGTCGGCCAGCTCGAAGGCCCACAGCTGCGAGGCCGGCGCCGAGGTGATGAAGCTGTGTACCGGGGTCGAGCCGAGATGCCGGCTGCACCAGTCCGCGATCGAACCGGCCGGGGCCGGTTCGGGATCGGTTGCTGGCATGGCAGCGAGATTAGCCGGGCGACGGCGGGCCCCGTCGGCTTGCTAAGAGAATCAAGCAGCACTAATAATGCTGAATGTGGCCTTGAGTCCCCGCGAGAGGGAGATCCTCGCACTGCTCCGCGCGCAACCCATGCTCGACGCCGCCGGGCTGGCCCGGAGCCTTGGCACCAGCAAGGGTGCCATCGCTGTGGCCCTTTCGTCGCTGACCCAGAAGGGCGAGGTCGTCGGACGAGGCTATGTGCTGCGCAGCGAGCCCTGGGCCGTCGTGGTGGGCGGAGCGGCCTGGGACATCAAGGCCCGCAGCATCGCCGGCGCCAGGCTGCACACCTCGAACCCCGGATCGGTGACCCAGACCCCTGGTGGGGTCGGCCGCAACATCGCCGAGGGGATCGCAAGGCTGGGCGGCCGCGTGCACCTCGTCGCAGCCGTGGGTGCCGACGCCGGGGGCCGCGACCTGGTCGCCCGGACAGCAGAGGCCGGGGTCTATGTCGACCAGGTCGTGACCAGCCCGCACCCCACCGGCAGCTACCTGGCAGCTCTCGACAACGACGGCGAGCTCGTCATCGGGGTCTCCGACCTGGCCGCCACCGACGCGATGGACGTCGCAGCAGTGGCCCGCTGCCAGGAGCTGATCGCACGTGCCGAGGTGGTGGTCATCGACGGCAACATCGCCGCGGGGGTCGCGGCCTGGGCCCTGGCAGTGGCCGCAGCGGCCGGGGCGCGCGTCGTGCTGGAACCGGTCAGCGTCGTCAAGGCGGCCAGAATGGCCGCCGTCCTGGCGCCGGAGCTGCCGGTGTACGCGATCACCCCCAACGTCGACGAACTCTCGGCGCTGGTCGGCCGACCGGTGCCGGACACCGTCGAGGGGGTCGCCGACGCCGCGACAGAGCTCCACCGGCGCGGGGTGCAGCACGTCTGGGTCAGCCGCGGCTCTGCGGGAAGCCTGCTGGTCAGCCACGAAGAGGTGGTCGGGATCGATGCGATCCCGGCAGAGGTCCGCGACGTCACCGGAGCAGGCGACGCGATGACCGCGGGTTTCGTCCACGGCCTCCTGGCCGGCGAGCAGCCCGCGACGGCCGCCCGGCACGGGCACCTCGCCGCAGCCCTCACGGTGGCGAGCAGCCACACCGTTCCACCAGACCTGGGCGTCGCGTTCGCCAGGGCGCTGGCCAGCCGACAACTCGAACAAGGAGTCCGACCATGACCGATCCGCACCCGATGCTCGCTGTCGCCCCGGAGGTGAGCGAGGCGCTGGCGGCGGGACGTCCAGTGGTCGCGCTGGAATCGACGATCATCTCCCACGGAATGCCGTACCCGAAGAACGTGCAGACCGCACGAGAGGTCGAGCAGCTGATCCGTTCCGGTGGCGCGGTTCCGGCGACGATCGCCGTCCTGCACGGGGTCCCGCGGATCGGCCTTGATGATGCCGAACTCGACCTGCTCGGCTCGGACGAGCATGTCCGCAAGGTCAGCATCCGTGACCTGCCGCACGTCGTCGCCCGCGGCGATCACGGGGCCACCACGGTCGCGTCCACCATGCGGCTCGCGGCACTGGCCGGGATCCGCGTGTTCGTCACCGGCGGGCTCGGCGGGGTGCACCGCGGCGGCGAGAGCAGCATGGACGTCTCGGCGGACCTGACCGAGCTGAGCCTCACCGATGTCGCGGTGGTGAGCGCGGGGGTGAAGTCGCTGCTGGACATCGGCCGCACCCTCGAGGTGCTGGAAACCCTCGGCGTACCGGTGATCACCATCGGGTCGAACGACTTCCCGTCGTTCTACTCCCGCTCCAGCGGCTTCCGCTCGCCGCTACGACTTGACGGGGCCGCCGAGGTGGCGGCGACCATGCGCGCGAAGTGGGACCTCGGGCTCGCCGGGGGCCTGGTGGTGGCCAACCCGATCCCGGTGGCCGACGAGATCCCCGAGTCCGAGATCAGCGTCCTGATCAACCGCGCCATCGGCGAGGCCGGCGAGCTGGGCATCACCGGAGCGGCGATCACCCCGTACCTCCTTGGCCGGATCGTCGAGCTGTCCGGCGGGGAGTCGCTCCGGGCGAACATCGCCCTGGTCAAGAACAACGCCGTCCTCGGTGCCCGGATCGCGGTTGCCTACAGCGCCGGGTGAGCCGCGCTTCGTGACCCACACCTGACCCGGCGTTCCAGTGGGCCCGACCTCAGTCGCGCCACGAGTGCTGCGGCGCGTAGCCGAGCAGCCGGCGGGCCTTGGCGATCCCGAGCAGCGTCTGGTTGCCCTCCAGCTGGCCCCGCAGCTCGACGCCGGGAAAAACCTCCGCCATCAGCTCGGCGCTCGGTCGCTCCATGACCGTGTCGGCATTGGCGATGATGAACGCCTCGAAACCCTTCAGGTCGGACTCGACGGCGAGCCGGACGGCCTGGGCGCCGTCGCGGCCGTCGATATAGCCCCACAGGTTCCACCGCCGGGCTGCCGCGTCGTCCTGCCAGGTGCTGAAGGCCGCATAGTCCTCCGGGGCCATCACGTTGGAGAAGCGCAGCGCGATGATCGACAGCTCGGGGTCCCAGCGTGCGAAGTGGTGGGCGAGTTCCTCCTCCACAGCCTTGCCGACCGAGTAGGTCGAGTTGGGCAGCACCCGGTACTCCTCATCGACCGGGGCGTAGGGCGGCGGCACGTCGAACGGGAGGCCGAGGACCGTCTCGCTCGAGGCCCACACCACCTTCTTCACCCGGGCGATCCTTGCTGCCTGGAACACGTTGAAGGTGGACGGCACGTTGTTGGCGAACGTCGCTCCGCTGGTGAACAGCCCCGGGGCGGGGATCGCGGCCAGGTGGACCACGGCGTCGACGTGGTCATGCCGCTCGTCGACACCGGTCAGGAGTTCGATCACCTGGCCGAGGTCGGTCAGGTCGGCACGGGTGAAGCTTCCGGGCTGGCCGGCGGGCGGTGGGGTGCGGTCGGTGGTCACGACCTGGTAGCCGTGGTCGGAGAGGTCCTGCACGACCGCCCGGCCGAGCTTCCCGCTGGCGCCGGTGACTACTACACATGGCATGTCCCCCAGCCTAGGCCCGGCGAACCGGTCGGGGGCCGGCGCCGCTGAACCGGGGCGCAGTCCAGCTGAGGTTAGCCGGCCGGTTGCTGGGTACTCCTAGGGAGAGACCTGTGCCGGGTGGTAGACCCACGGCAGCCGACGACGACGCCGGGAAGCCTTCCACCCACCCACCGGACCAACGCGGCCCACCCGGTCGTCCACCCCGGCCCGGTGGACAGGCTCCGAATCGTTAGGAGAACTTCATGAAGGTGCGGCTGAAGGTAATGGCGGCGACGGTTGGTCTCGGCCTGGTCCTGGCATCTTGCAGCGGTGGTGGGGGCGGCGGCTCCGCAGCGCCCGGCGGTGCCATCCAGGCCCGGGGTCCGATCTCGATCTGGTACTCGAACAACGAGCAGGAGGTGGCCTGGGGCAAGGCCATGGTCGAGGCCTGGAACTCCGCCCATCCGGAGGAGAAGATCGAGGGCCAGGAGATCCCGGCCGGCAAGAGCAGCGAAGAGGTCATCGGGGCGGCGATCACGGCCGGCACAGCGCCCTGCCTGGTGTTCAACACCGCGCCGTCCGCCGTCGGCCAGTTCCAGCGCCAGGGCGGGCTGGTCAATCTCGCCACCTTCCCCGACGGGGCCGCGTACATCGAGACCAGGACCGGCGAAGCAGCGCAGCAGTACAAGGCCGAAGACGGCGGGTACTACCAGCTGCCGTGGAAGGCGAACCCGGTGATGATCTTCTACAACAAGGACATGTTCGAGAAGGCCGGCCTGGACGCGGAGAAGCCGGACCTGAGCACCTACGACCTCTTCCTGGCCGCCGCGCGCAAGATCAAGGAGTCCAAGGCGGCCAAGTACGCCATCAACCCCGCCCCGACCAGCGAGTTCTTCCAGACCCAGTTCGACTTCATCCCGCTGTACGCCGCGGAGTCGGGCGGCAAGCAGATCGTCGTGGACGGCAAGGCCACCTTCAACGATGCCGCAGGCCTTGCCGTGGCGAACTTCTGGAAGACCATCTACGCCGAGGGACTGGCCGGCAAGGAGCCCGTGCAGGGCGACGCCTTCGGGACCAAGGTCAGCGCGATGTCGATCGTCGGCCCCTGGGCCATCGCGGCCTACAAGGGCGGGGTGAACTGGGGCGCTGTCCCGGTGCCGACTTCGACCGGCAAGCCGGCGGCCGACACCTACACCTTCGGTGACGCCAAGAATGTCGGCCTCTACACCGCCTGCAAGAACCAGGCGACCGCCTGGGACGTGCTGAAGTTCGCCACCAGTGAGGAGCAGGACGGCAGCCTGCTG
Source organism: uncultured Propionibacteriaceae bacterium (assembly GCA_964421325.1). GTDB lineage: Bacteria > Actinomycetota > Actinomycetes > Propionibacteriales > Propionibacteriaceae > Propionicimonas. The sequence goes on along the minus strand of CAYQXH010000013.1, from coordinate 11,096 downwards.
ACCAAGACCGGGCAGATGCCGATGCGGGCGAACCTGCAGCAGGCCTACCCCGACTTCTTCACCGAGAACCCGGCCTACACCCAGTTCGGCGACCAGGCCGCGCGGGTGGTCGAGGCGCCCGGCGGGCCGCACACCGTGGAGATGCTGCAGATCCTGCGGGACGCCTACACCAGGGCCGTCGTCAGCGGTGAGGGCGACCTCCAGCAGGCACTCAACGAGGCTGCCGACAAGGTGACCACCCTGGCCGGCCAGTAGGCCGGGTCGATGGCCACGGGGACCCTCGCTCCAGCGGTAGCGCCCCGCGCTGCGAGGGGATCGGAGGCGCGTCGGCACCGCGCGCGGCAAGGGGTGCTCGGCTGGTTGTTCAGCGCGCCGTACCTGGTGTTCGTCGCGGTCATCTTCGCCTTCCCTCTCGGCTTCGCCGTCTACATGTCGGCGCACGACTACTTCTTCACTGCGCCCGGGGTGAACGTCGACCGGCCGTTCGTCGGGATGCGCAACTACGTCCAGGCGCTGACCGACCCGGCCGTGCGCCGGTCGTTCTTCAACGTCCTGGTCTTCCTCCTGATCAACGTCTCGCTGACCGTGGTGCTGTCGCTGGTGCTGGCCACCCTGTTGAACCAGGTGTTGCACGCCAAGGCATTCCTCAGAGTGTCGTTCTACCTGCCGTACCTGACGTCCAGCGTGGCCCTGGTGGGGGTCTGGCTGTTCCTCTTCAGCGGCACCGGACTGGTCAACCAGTTGCTCGGCCCACTGGCACCGGCTCCGTCCTGGTTGGTCAACGAGCAGCTGGCGATGCCGAGCATCGCGCTCTACGTGACCTGGAAGGGGTTGGGCTTCTACATCCTGCTGTACCTGGCAGCGCTCCAGAACGTGGGCAAGGAGCTCTACGAGGCCGCGGCAACTGACGGCGCCAGCCGCTGGCAGGCGTTCTGGAACGTGACCGTCCCCGGCGTCCGCTCGGCGACGGTGCTGGTACTGCTGCTCGCGACCATCACCGGGGCGAACCTGTTCACCGAGCCGTACCTGCTCACCGGCGGTGGTGGCCCCAACGGCGCCTCGACGTCGCCGGTGCTGATCATGTACCAGCAGGGCATCCAGCAGGGGAAGCCCGGCTATGCCGCGGCGATCGGCGTGGTGCTGGTGATTCTCACCCTGGGTATCGCCTTCCTGCAGAACTGGCTCGGAAGGGAGCGGGACTGATGGCCAAGGGAGTCCTGTTGCGCGGGGCGGTGCTCGGGCTTGGAGCGATCCTGTTCCTGTTCCCGTTCTACTACATGGTGATCGGCTCACTGCAGCGCCAGCCGGACCAGTCGCTGTCCGGGCTGTTCCCCAACCCTGCGAACCTCACCGTCGACAACTACTTCGACATCAACGCCCGGGTGAACCTGCTCCAGGGCATCGCGAACTCCGGGATCTTCGCCGCCGGCGTCATCATCGGCACGGCCGTGTTCGGGTCCATCGCCGGCTACGCCCTCGCCGTCCTCGAGTGGCGGGGCAGGGGAGCGGTGTTCGCACTCGCCCTGCTTGTCCAGGTCGTGCCCTTCCAGCTCCTCATGGTTCCGCTGTACGTGATGATCGCGCGGGACTACGGCCTGGCCGACAACTACTTGGGCATCATGCTCCCGTTCCTGATCAACTCCACAGCCGTGATCATCTTCCGCCAGTACTTCCTGCAACTGCCGAAAGGCATCTTCGAGGCCGCCCGAATCGACGGGGCCTCGGAGTGGCAGGTGCTGACCCGGGTGGCCCTGCCGCTGATCCGGCCGGCCCTGGTGACCGTGATCCTGATCAGCTTCATCGGGCCCTGGAACGAGTTCCTTTGGCCGTTCCTGGTCACCAAGAAGGCCGACATGCAACCGCTGGCTGTGTCGCTGGCGAACTTCATCAGCAACGTCGCCAACTCCACGTCCAACCCCTTCGGAACACTGCTGGCGGGCGCCGTCGTGCTCGCTCTGCCGGTGGCCGTGCTGTTCATCGTGTTCCAGCGCTACTTCGTGGCCAGCGACCTCGGCTCGGGGCTGAAGGGGTGAGTGTGGCGGGCTTCCCGTTCCGGCTGGTCCGGGAAGGGCTGTTGATGGCCCCGGATCCGGCGGAGCCCCTCGAGGCCGAGGGGGTGCTGAACCCGGCCGCCGGCTGGGCCGGCGGCGAACTGTTCCTGCTGCCGCGGATGGTGGCTGACGGCAACGTCTCCCGGGTGGGGCTGGCCCGGGTGGAGGTCGCGGCCGGTCGTCCGGTCGGCGTCACCCGGCTCGGTGTGGTCCTCGAGCCTCGGACGACCTGGGAGTGCGGGCCGGGCAACGCGGGCGTCGAGGACCCGCGAACCACCTGGCTGCCGCTGCTGAACCTGCACGTGATGACCTACGTGGCCTACGGACCGGTGGGACCACGCACGGCGCTCGCCGTCTCCGCCGACCTGCGTGACTGGCGGCGGCTCGGACCGGTCGTGTACCGGTGGGATGAGGACGCAGAGGTCGACCTGAACCTGTACCACAACAAGGACGCGCTCTTCCTGCCCGAGCCCGTCATCGCCCCTGACGGCGAGCTCAGCTTCGCCGTCCTGCACCGGCCGATGGGCATCCTGAACCCCGACACCTCCATCGGGGACCTGCCCGACGCCAAGCCGCCCACCGGAGCCACCGGCGGGGAGGCGATCTGGATGAGCTTCATCCCGGTCTCCGGGCTGCAGGACGACTTGTCTGCCCTGACCGTCTGGCGGGGCCACCGGTTCGTCGCCGGGCCGGCGTACCCCTGGGAGGAACTGAAGATCGGCGGGGGCCCGCCGCCGATCCGGGTGCCGGAGGGCTGGCTGCTCCTGCACCACGGGGTCACCGGTCGCTTCGACGCCTCCCGGATCCTGCAGCAGCACGTGCACTACGCCGCCGGCGGCATGATCCTGCACGCGGAGCAGCCCTGGCTGGTCGTCGCGAGGTCGGTCGACTCGATCCTGCAGGCCGACACCGAGCAGGAACGTACCGGCGTGGTGCCCAATGTCGTCTTCCCGACAGCAGCTGTCGAGATCGACGGCACGACCTTAGTCTTCTACGGAATGGCCGATTCCAGCATCGGGGTCGCCCGACTAGTGAGGAACTGAGATGACCCACCCCCGCAGAATCATCACCCTGCTGATGCTGCTGGCGCTGACCCTCGCCGGTCTCGTCACCACCCGGCCGGCGGTCGCCGATACCCGGCTGACGAACCTGAGCCACCTCGACTTCCTGCTCGACCGGGTCGATCCCGAGGGTGCCCCCGGCCACGACACCTATCGGCTCGGGGCTGAGCCGGACCTGCTGATGCCCTGGACCTACGCCGACGCCCGCGACAACGGGGAGTTCGCCCGGGTCGGTGGTGGAGCCCTCGACCCGGCGACCGGGCACTACTCGCAGGGCGCCTTCAACACCGACGACGTGGCAAGGGCAGCAGTGGTCTACCTGCGGCACTGGCGGCAGACCGGCAGCTCCGAGAGCCGCACCAAGGCCTATGAGCTGCTCCGGTCGGTCGCGTACCTGCAGACCGCGTCCGGACCCGATCGTGGCCGTTCGGTCCTGTGGATCCAGGCCGATGGCCAGCTCAACCCCAGCGCGGAGCCGGTGGAACTGCCCGACCCCTCGGACTCGGGCCCGAGTTACTGGCAGGCGCGAAGCCTGTGGGCGTTCGGTGAGGGTTACGCAGCCTTCCGGCGCTCCGACCCGGCCTTCGCAGCGTTCCTGCAGGACCGGCTTCAGCTGTCCGTCGCTGCGCTCGGTCGCGACGTCCTCTCGAAGTACCGGCAGTACGAGGTCGCCGACGGCAGGCGCGTCCCGGCCTGGCTGATCGTGAACGGAGCAGACGCAACCGCTGAAGCCGTCCTCGGCCTGGCGGCCTACACCCGCAGCGCACCCGGCGACCGTGCGGCCCGCCGGGCACTGGACCGGTTCGCGGAGGGGATCGCAGCGATGTCCGCCGGCACCCGCCTGGAGTGGCCGTACCGCGCCATCCTGCCCTGGGCGGAGTCGCGGTCGCTGTGGCACGCCTGGGCGTCGCAGACCGGAGCCGCCCTCGTGGAGGCCGCGGACGCCCTGCACCGGAACTCCCTCGCCCGCCCGGCCGTGGCCGAGGCGCTGAGCTTCGACCCGACCCTGCTAACCAGCGGCGGGGCCGACAACGGCTGGCTGCCGGCGCCGACCGACCGCGTGCAGATCGCCTACGGCGTCGACTCCCGGGTGCAGTCACTGCTGGCCGTGGGCGACCACACCGGGACGCAGGTGGCCGGCCAGCTGGCCGCCCTGCACGCGGCCTGGTTCTTCGGTGCGAACCGGGCCGGCGAGCCGATGTACTCCCCGGCCACCGGCGTGACCTACGACGGGCTGGAGGCCGACGGACGGATCAACCGCAACAGCGGCGCCGAGTCCACCATCCACGGCCTGCTGACCATGCTGGCCCTTGACGCCCACCCCTGGCTTCGGGCAATGGCCACCAGCCTCGACGGTGTTGCGGACCGGGACGGGCTCCGGGTCGTCGAGGCCGAGAGCGCCGCCGGAACGACCGGCTCGGTCGTCACCCCCGACTCCGCCTGGACCGGTGAGTCCGCCTGGAGCGGGGGCGCCTACCTGCACCTCGACGCCGGCGAGAGTGCCACCATCGAGGTCGGGGCCGGCACCGGACCCACTCTGGTCGAGCCGGTGTCCTGGCAGCCGGAGCACGGGACCGCCCGGACCCGCTGGACGCAGGGCGACACCCGGCTGGGGGTGCTGGAGCACGGCGTCGGCGGCCAGGGCATCACCGCGGCGCCGGGTGCCTTACTGCCCCAGCTCCTCAAGGGGGAGCTCGCCGCCGACGGCCCGGTCGCCGTGACGACCCGGCGGGGTGCGGTCGACATCGATGCCCTGCTGCTGCGGCCCGAGCTGAGCACTGCGGTCTTCACCGGCGACAACCGGCACGTGACCCTGCTGTTCTCGGCGGCCCGTGCCCCGGAGGAGTACCGGACGCCTTCGGCCTCCCGGGCCAGGATCTATGACGGCAGCGGCCGCCTGGTCGCCGATCGTCGCGTTGGCGAGGGTGCGCAGGTGCGGGTACCGGCCGGGGGAGTTGTGCTGCTCTTCTCCAGGTGACGGGGGCGCTGCCTTCGGGCTCAGGCCTTCTGGTCGGGCTCGGCCTCATCCGGCTGCACGGACCACTCAGGTGGCTCGTCCCGGCCGGAGTCCTCGTCGCGCTCGGCGTCGGCAGCAGTTGCCTGGACGATGCCGGCGGTGTGGTGCACGGGGGCGTAGACCACGTAGAGGCGCAGGTCCTCCTTGCCCGTGTTGATGATGTCGTGCCAGGTGCCTGCGGGAACCTGGACGCTCCAGCCGTCGCTGACCTCCGCCTGGAAGCTCAGGTCGTCCGCTGCCGGACCCATCGTCGCGCGGCCGGTGCCGGCGTCGATCCGGATGAACTGGTCGGTTTCGGGGTGCACCTCAAGGCCGATCGAGGAACCCGGCGGGATCGACATCAAGGTGACCTGCAGGTACCGCCCGGTCCACGCGACGGTGCGATAGTTCGAATTCTCGACGGTTGCGGTCTCCAGGTCGAACACGTTCGGCTGCGGGCCGTTGTCGGTGATCTTCATGCAGCTCCCGTTTCCGGCGCAGACGCCTGGTCGGTGAGCACCAGCCGTCTAGGCCAATTGGTCCAAGAGAGGACTTGTGGGTTCAGGCTACACCGTGCCGGCATCCTCGCCCCGGCAGCCCAAACAGCCCGCTGGCTAGGGGATATGCTCAAGCTATGGCGGTGGGGCTGACCGTCGGTGCCGGCCGGGGCTGTGCCGGCGGCCCGGAACATGGACGGACCCGGCTGCCAACCTGTTCCAAGGAGGTGCCGGGCCCCGCAGTCCGCAGCCTAGGGCCACCCGCTGCCCCCGACCAGACCTGGAGGCTGTGGATTGGCTGAGCCTCTGCCAGGCCGGAGCGAAGGAGGGCGTGTCCGGCTGCTGGGATCATTTGCTTAGTCGGTTGAAGCAGGGGTGTCGGAGTGTCGGTGTCGGCTCGTAGCGTTGCCGGCATGTCGCTCGACCAGCTCGCCGCCACCATCTCCGGCTCCCTCGTCCTGCCCGGCTCCGCCGACTTCGACCGGGCCCGGCTCTACCACGGACGGGCAGGCGAACCGGCGGCCGTGGCGCAGGTCGGAGGCGTCGACGATGTAGTCGCAGCAGTCGGCGCTGCCCGCGAGGAGCGGTTGCCGGTGGCGATCCGCGGCGGCGGGCACAGCAACTGGGAGTCGCTGCCCGGTGCGCTGGTCATCGACCTGCGCGCGCTGCACGACGTGGCCGTCGACGAGTCGGTGGCGCCGACGGCAGCCGGCGCCCGCCTCGTGCACGTCGGGGGTGGCGCGACGTGGGGAGAGGTGGCGGAGGAACTTGCCCGGCACGGACTGGCCATCAGTTCCGGCGACACCCGCTCGGTCGGAGTGGGCGGGCTCACCCTTGGCGCCGGCATCGGCTGGGTGGTGCGCTGTTGGGGCCTCGCCCTCGACCAGCTGGTCGGAGCCCAGCTGGTGACGGCCGGCGGTGACGTGCTGGAGCTGTCCGAGACCTCGTACCCGGAGCTGTTCTGGGGCGTGCGAGGTGGCGGTGGCAACCTGGGCGTGGTCACGCGCTTCGACTTCCTGGCGCACCCCCTGCCGGGCGTGGTGCATGCCAGCATCACGCTCGACGGCGCCGACCTGCCGGCGTTGATCCGGGCCTTCCGGGACGTGATGCGGGCAGCTCCCCGCGAGCTCAACGGCTCGCTGATGCGGACGCCCCCGATGGGGCCCGACGTGCCGAGCCGCACCGTCATGGAGCTGGCGTGGGCCGGTCCGGACGAGACGGCTGCCCGGGCGGCGTTCGCCCCGCTGCTGGGCCTGCCGCAGGTGACGGCCAGCGAGGTCGCCCCCGTGGCGTACCCCGACCTGCTCCAGGAGCCGCCGATGCCGCCACCGGGCATGACGATGCCGACGATCGTCGACGAGAACGGCTGGTTCGAGTCCCTGGACGACGACGTGATCGATGCCCTGGTCGCCGGTGCCGCAGAGGCCGGGGCGCCGATGCTCCTGGTGCGGTGGCTGGGCGGCGCATTCGGCGAGGTTGACCCGGAGGCGACGGCCATCCCGTTCCGGGGGGCCGAGGCTTTCGTGATGTCCGCAGCGTTCGTAGCGCCGGACGGCACGGCTGACGATGTGGCGCGGGTGAAGGCAGCGCTGAAGCCGTTCGTCGAGCACTCCGTCGGCGCCTACGGGAACTTCACCAACTCGGTGGCGCCCGGCCTGCCGGAGCGGATGTACCCGCAGCCGACCCTTGCCCGGCTGCGGACGCTGAAGCGCGAGTGGGACCCGGAGAACGTCTTCTCGCGGAACCACAACGTCGAGCCGGTGGGGTAGAACGACAGTGGCCCTGACCAGTTGCCTGGTCAGAGCCACTTTCACACAGTGTCCGAGAGAGGACTTGAACCTCCACGCCCGATAAAGGGCACTAGCACCTCAAGCTAGCGCGTCTACCTATTCCGCCACCCGGACCCTGCTGCGCCCGGTTCCCCGGACAGCCAGAGCACTATACCCAATCGGCCAGCCGCTTGGCGAAATGAAGCGCTGACGGGCGGGCGGGCCGCGGTGGCAGGATGGCGGCATGGAGTCCCCCCTCACCGCCGCAGACGAAGTGGCCGGCCTGTGCAGTGACCTGATCCGCTTCGACACGTCCAACTTCGGGCCGTCGGGGGCGAAGGGCGAACGGGAGGCAGCCGAGTTCGTAGCGGGGCGGCTGGACGAGGTCGGCATCGCCGCCGAACTGTTCGAGTCCGAGCCGCGGCGCACCACCCTGGTGGCCGACTGGGCGCCGGAGGGGTGCGACCGCTCCCTGCCGCCGCTGCTGATCCACGGCCACACCGACGTGGTTCCGGCGATCGCGTCCGACTGGCAGGTGGACCCGTTCGCCGGCGAGATCATCGACGGCTATGTCTGGGGCCGGGGTGCAGTCGACATGAAGGACTTCGACGCCATCGTGCTCGCCGTGGTCAGGGAGCGGATGCGCACCGGCAGGGCACCGCGACGACCGATCCGGCTGGTGTTCACGGCCGACGAGGAGGCCGGCGGCCCGCTGGGCGCCACCTGGCTGGCCGACAACCACCCCGAGCTGGTCGCCGACTGCAGCGAGGCCATCGGAGAGGTCGGCGGCTTCTCCCTGAGCGTCAACGACAAGCGGATGTACCTGATCCAGACAGCGGAGAAGGGCCTGGCCTGGCTCAACCTGATCGCCGAGGGCAACGCCGGCCACGGCTCGATGCGGAACGACCAGAACGCCGTCACCCGCCTCGCCGAAGCGGTCACCAGGATCGGCAACCACACCTGGCCGCAGCGGATCCACCCCGCGCAACGGCAGTTCCTGGCTGCGGTCGAGGAAGCGCTCGGCGTCGAGATCAGCACCGGGGACGCCGAAGTCACCCTGGCCCGGCTCGGTTCGATCGCGCGGATGGTCGGGGCCACCATGTCCAACACCGCGAACCCAACCATGCTGAACGCCGGCTACAAGCTGAACGTCATCCCCGGCCAGGCCACGGCCGGCGTCGACGGCCGGTTCCTGCCCGGCTACGAGACCGAGTTCTACGACACCATCACGGAACTGGTCGGTGAACACGTCCGGTACGAGCCGGCCATCTCGGCCATCGCTGTGGAGACCACCTTCGACGGCGACCTGGTGAACGCCATGACCGCGAGCCTGCGGGCCGAGGACCCCGGCGCCGCCGTGGTGCCGTTCCTGATCAGCGTCGGAACGGACGCGAAGGCCTGGTCGCCCCTGGGCGTTCGGTGTTTCGGGTTCGCCCCACTGCGGCTGCCCCCCGAACTGGATTTCGTGGCGCTGTTCCACGGGGTCGACGAGCGCGTCCCGGTCGAGTCCCTCCAATTCGGTTGCCGGGTGCTGGACCGCTTCCTGGACCAGGCGTGATGTCCGGCAAGGAGCAGGCCACCTCGTTCGGCTCCGCCGTTGGTGCCTACGAGCTCGGCCGCCCCGGCTACGCGCGGGAGCACGTCGCCTGGCTGCTGGACGGGGTGCAGGGGACGGTCCTCGACCTGGCCGCCGGTTCCGGGAAGCTGACCAGGGCGGTGCAGGACCTCGGGTACGAGGTGCTGGCTGTCGACCCTGACGAGAAGATGCTCAGCCGGGTCGGCGGCGCGGAGACCCTGGTCGGCACGGCCGAGGCGATTCCGCTGCCGGACGCCGGTGTGGCCGCCGTCACCGTCGGACAGGCCTGGCACTGGTTCGACCCGGTTGCAGCCTCGGCCGAGATCGGCCGCGTCCTCGCGCCCGGCGGCCGGTTGGGACTGATCTGGAACATCCGCGACGCCAGGCACCCGTTCGTGGCGGCGCTCGCCGAGGCGATGGGTCCATCCCCGGCAGAAGCGATGATCGACGCCGACGAGGTCCGGCGCGCCCCCGGGTTCACCGACTTCGAGCGCAAGCGGTTCGACTCGGTGCGGATGATCACCCCGGAGGCCCTCGAGGCGCTGGTGACCTCGCGAAGTCACTGGCTGATCGCCCCGCCGGCCACCCAGGCCGCCGTGCTGGCCGCCGTCCGTGAGCTCGTCGCCACCCACCCGCACAGCGCCGGCCGGCGCCTGTTCGAGTTCCAGATGTACACCGCCTGCTACCGGGCCACGGCCCTGGGCTGAAGCCGCCGGACGCTCCTGACTCGCTGTACGCGCCGACGGCCTCAGGCCGGGCGTTCACCGTTGGCCGACTTGGCGACGATCAGCTCGATCCGCCTCGACCTGGTCTCCTCGCGCCGCGCGTGGACGATCGAAGCGAGGGCCTGCTTGCGGACGCTGCGGGGGAAGCCGTCCCAGCTAGCCCGTGCTGCCGGGACGGCATCGAGGGCAGCAGCGAGTTCCGGGGGCTCGATCAGTGCGTCGACGGTGTCGTAGATGGTCCACATGCCGTTGGCCTTCGCGCGCTCGATCTCCGCGATGCCTGCCGGCTGCAGGCGGCCCTCCCGCTCCAGCTCCGCGACGCGGGCCTTGTTGGTCGCGGCCCAGGGGCTGTTGGACTTCCGCCTGGTGAACCACAGCATCGAACGCTGGTCGTCCAGCGGGCGGGCCTGGCCGTCGACCCAGCCCCAGCACAGGGCTTCCCGGATCAGCTCGTCGTAGCTCAGCTGCAGGTTGCCGGAACTGGGTCGCCAGAGGACCACCCAGACGCCGGCACCCCGGTCGTGGTTGGCAGCCAGCCAGGCGTGCCAGTCCTCAAGCGTGTCCGGCTGGAACCGTTCTGCGTCCGCCATGGCCATGGGTCGCCCTCCCGGCTGTCTGGGTTCGACGGCTTGGTCTCGAAAGGCTCGACCAGCGAGGCGGTCGGTGTCAACCGATGGTCGTGGTCTCGTAGGTCTCCCGGCCGGCGTTGGGCCCGCCGGAGATGTCGTCGAGGGCTGCGATGATCTCGGCCGGCAGCTCGGTCTCCTCCGTCGCCAGGTAGGGCTCGAGTTGGGCGACCGTTCGGGCACCCAGCAGGGGAGCTGTCACCCCGGGAGCGTCCCGCACCCACAGCAGCGCCACCTGTGCAGGGGTCAGGTCGAGGCCGTCGGCTGCGGTTGCGACTGCGTCGACCACGGCCCGGGAGCGCGGTTCGAGGTACGGCTCGACGAACCAGGCGAAGTGGTCCGAAGCGCCCCGGGAGCCGCGCGGTCGCCCGTTGCGGTACTTGCCGGTGAGGACCCCGCGCCCGATCGGCGACCAGGGCAGCAGCCCCATTCCGAAGGCCCGCAGGGCCGGGATCACCTCAACCTCCGCCCGCCGCGCCAGCAGGGAGTACTCCACCTGGGCGCAGGTGATCGGGGTCCTTCCCGGGAACGCCGACTGCCAGGTGGCAGCCTGGGCGGTCTGCCAACCGACGAAGTTCGAGATGCCGGCGTAGCGGGCCTGCCCACTGCCGACGGCCGTGTCGATGGCGGCGAGCGATTCCTCGAGCGGAGCCTGCCCCCACGCGTGCAGCTGCCAGATGTCGACGTGATCGGTGCCCAGCCGCCGCAGCGACGACTGCAGGTCGGCCAGCAGCGCGCCCCGGGAGGTGTCCACCACCCGCTGGCCGTCCCGGATCCCGAAGCCGGCCTTGGTGG
>CAYQXH010000012.1:0-32579 GCA_964421325.1 uncultured Propionibacteriaceae bacterium | reverse complement strand
GGGACCAGCCCGGTGGCTGCCGCTGTCGGGGCAGCGGTCTCGCGGGCACGCTCCAGCGGCGAGGTGTAGATCGCCGCCAGCCCCGCGCCGGCCAGGCGGTCGGCCACGCCGGCTGCCTGCGCCTGGCCGGCCTCGGACAGGTGCAGACCGGGGGCGCGTCCCGGCAGCACCTGCCCCGTGGTCGGGGTGGCGCCGTGCCGGACGAGGAGCACAAGGGTGCCCGGCGCCGCCTTCCGCGTAGCCATGGCCGGAGCGTAGCTCGGCAGCGCGACCGCGCAAGCGGGCAGGACTACGCCCGTCGCCGCTTGTGTCCCCGGGTTAGCGTGAAGGCGTGACTCAACCCCCTGCCATCAACACCGTCGGTGCCCTGCGGGCATCCGGGCACGTGCAGAAGCACCTGCGCGACGAGATCAGGGACAACCTGCTGGCCATGATCGCCGCAGGCGAGAACCCGTGGCCCGGCATGCACGGCTTCGGCCGGACGGTGCTGCCCCAGCTGGAGCGTGCCCTGATCGCCGGGCACGACGTCGTGCTGCTGGGCGAACGCGGCCAGGGCAAGACCCGTCTGCTGCGCTCGCTGGTCGGGATGCTGGACGAGTGGTCACCGGTGATCGAGGGTGCCGAGCTGGGGGAGCACCCCTATGACCCGATCACACCCGAGTCCCGGCGGCGAGCCGAGGCCGAGGGCGACGACCTGCCGATCAGCTGGCGGCACCGATCCGAGCGGTACGCAGAGAAACTGGCCACCCCCGACACCTCGGTGGCCGACCTCGTCGGCGACGTCGACCCGATGAAGGTGGCCGAGGGCCGCCAGCTGGGCGATCCGGAGACGATCCACTACGGCCTCATCCCGCGCTCACACCGCGGCATCGTCGCGATCAACGAGCTGCCCGACCTGGCCGAACGCATCCAGGTCTCGATGCTGAACGTGATGGAGGAGCGCGACATCCAGATCCGCGGCTACGTGTTGCGGCTCCCGCTGGACGTGCTCGTGGTGGCGTCCGCCAACCCGGAGGACTACACCAACCGGGGCCGGATCATCACCCCGCTGAAGGACCGCTTCGGCGCCGAGATCCGCACCCACTACCCGATCGAGCTCGACGACGAGATGGCCGTGATCGCCCAGGAGGCGCACCTGGTGGCGGCCATCCCGGACCCGATCCTGGAGACCCTGGCCCGCTACACCCGGTCGCTGCGCGCTTCCGCCGCGATCAACCAGCGGTCCGGGGTCTCGGCCCGGTTCGGCATCGCCGGGGCCGAGACGGTCGCGGCAGCAGCCCTGCACCGGGCGGCGGCCCGCGGCGAGGCGGAGGCGGTGGCGCGGGTGGTAGACCTCGAGTCGGCCGTCGAAGTGCTCACCGGCAAGCTGGAGTTCGAGGCGGGGGAGGAGGGCCGCGAAGCCGAGATCCTCGGCCACCTGCTGCGCACCGCCACAGCCGAGACCGTCCGCACCCACTTCCGGGGCCTCGACCTCGGCCCACTGGTCGAGAAGCTGGACGGCAGGACCACTGTGACCACCGGTGAGCAGGTGACGGCGAAGGAGTTCCTCACCGGGCTGCCCGCCCTGAACGGCTCGCAGGTCTACGACGAGATCTGCCAGCGCTTCGACGCCACCAGCGACGGTGAACGGGCCAGCGCCATCGAGCTGGCGCTGGAGGGGCTCTACCTGGCCCGCCGGATCTCGAAGGAGTCCGAAGAGGGCCAGACGATCTACGGCTAGGCAGCACCGATCCGAAGGAGGTCCGATGGCCAGGGCGCGCGCCTCACGGTACGGCCGGTACGTCGACGGCCCGGATCCACTCGCGCCCCCGCTCGACCTGGCCGAGGCGCTCGAGGCCATCTCGGAGGACGTGATGGCCGGGTACTCGGCCGAACGCGCCCTGCGCGAGTTCCTCCGTCGGGGCGCCCGCAACCAGGCCGGCCTCGACGACCTCGCCGGCCGGGTCCAGGCCCGCCGCAGGGAGCTGCTCGGCCGGCACCGCCTGGACGGGACCATGGCCGAGGTCAAGGAGCTGCTGGACACCGCTGTGCTCGAGGAGCGCAAGGAGCTGGCCAGGGACATCAAGCTCGACGACCTCGACCGCGACTTCCGGGAGCTGCAGCTGGCCAACCTGCCCGGGTCGGTGGCCGCAGCGGTCACCGGGCTGGCCGGCTACGACTGGCGCTCACGGCCGGCCCGGGAGGCCTACGAGAAGATCCGGGACCTGCTCGGACGCGAACTGCTCGACCAGCGCTTCGCCGGCATGAAGCAGGCGCTGGAGAATGCCGGCGACGCCGACCGCGACGCCGTCCAGGAACTGCTCACCGACCTGAACGAGCTGCTGGCGGCGCACCGTCGCGGCGAGGACACCGAGGCTGACTTCGACGACTTCATGGCGAAGCACGGCGACTACTTCCCGGAGAACCCGCGCAATGTCGAAGAACTCATCGACGCGCTGGCCGCGCGGGCTGCTGCGGCGCAGCGGATGCTGAACTCGATGACACCGCAGCAGCGAGAGGAGCTGCTGCAGCTCTCGGCCCAGGCCTTCGGCTCACCCGCCCTGCTGGCCCAGCTGGGCCAGCTGGACGCGAACCTGCAGGCGCTGCGGCCGGGCGAGGACTGGTCGGGATCCGAACGGTTCAGCGGCGAGCAGGGCCTCGGGCTCGGGGACGGCACCGGCGTGCTGCAGGACCTCGCAGAACTCGATTCGCTGTCAGCCCAGCTCGGGCAGGGCTACGCCGGTGCCCGGATGGACGACATCGACCTGGACGCCCTGGCCCGCCAGCTCGGCGAGGAGGCGGCGGTCTCGGCCCGCACGCTGGCCGAACTGGAGCGCGCGCTGCGCAACGCCGGCTACCTCAGCCGCGGCGCGGACGGCAACCTGAAGCTGTCGCCCCGGGCGATGCGCCAGCTCGGCAAGACCTTCCTCCAGGACGTGTCCGACCGGCTGAGCGGCCGAACCGGCCGGCGGGAGACCCGGCTCGCCGGGGCAGCCGGCGAGCTGACCGGCTCGACCCGGCAGTGGTCCTTCGGCGACACCGAACCCTGGGACGTCACCCGGAGCATCCTGAACGCGATGCGGCGCGAGGCCGCTGCTCCCGCCGACCCGGCAAGGGCGAGCCGGCAAGGGCGGGGGGGACGGTTCCGGATCCAGCTGGAGGATGTCGAGATCGTCGAGACCGAGACCCGCACCCAGGCTGCCGTCGCCCTGCTGGTGGACACCTCGTTCTCGATGGCGGCAGAAGGCCGCTGGCTGCCGATGAAGCGGACAGCCGTGGCGCTGCACCACCTGGTCTCCACCCGCTGGCGGGGGGACCAGCTCGAACTCGTCACCTTCGGCCGGTACGCGCAGTCGATGGGGGTGGCCGAACTGGCCGAGCTCCCGGCCCTGCGCGAGCAGGGCACGAACCTGCACCACGGCCTGCTGCTGGCCGAGCGGATGCTCCGCAGGCACCCCAGCATGCAGCCGGTGGTGCTGATCGTCACCGACGGTGAGCCGACAGCCCACCTCGCTCCCGACGGCGAGTCGTGGTTCACCTATCCGCCCAGCATGACGACCATCCGGGCCACCGTCGCCCAGCTGGACCGGCTGCGCCGGCTCGGGGCGAGGATCACCTTCTTCCGGCTCGGTGACGACCCCGGCCTGGCGAGCTTCGTCCGCCAGATGGCCGACCGGGTCGAGGGCAGGGTGGTCAGCCCCGACCTGGACGACCTCGGCGCAGCCGTGGTCTCGGAGTACCTCAGCGCCCGCCGGGCCGACCTGGGCAACTCCCCGGGCTGGTGGAACTGACCGGCTGCCGCCGGGTGCAGTTGCGCTGGGGAGCCGCCCACGCCGGGACGCGGTGCCGCCCGGTGCTCAGTCGAGAGCGTGGTTGGCGAGGAAGGTGCCGGCCGGGTCCAGCTCCGTGCGGACCGCCCGGAGCCGCGCCAGGGTGTCGGGGTCGAACGCGGAGTCGAGCTCGACGGCTTCCTCTGCGAAGTTGAGGAACCGACGTCCGCTGGACCACGGCTGCAGGGCTGAGACCGCCCGGGCGGCGTCGGCGAGGCCCTGGGCGCCGAGCTCCGGCGTGGCCGCAACCGCGACGAAGAAGCCGGCGTAGCCGCCCGGCAACCGGTTCAGCGCCCCGCCGGCGGGGTCCGGGCGCCCCAGCGCGCCACCGAGGTGGCGGATCTCGGCGCTCAGCAGGGTGGTGCCGGAGTCGGCACCCGCGTCGGCGACCAGGGCAGCGGCCGCCTCGGAGTCGAAGTCGTCGAGCAGCAGGTGCCCGGAGACGCCGGGCGTCGGGCCCTCCGGGTCGAGGTGGATGCGCGTCAGTGCCGCAGCCGGGACGCGGGCGAAGGTGTCGATCTCCGGCGCCAGCGCCCGCAGCGGTCCCAGCAGTTCCGCCGCCCGCTCATCACCTGCGAGGACAGCCCCGTCGACGACCACGAGCTGGCGGCCGCGGATGAACTCGGGCAGTTCGGGAAGCGGCGGGACACTGAGCAGTCGCAGTGCCGTGGTGACCTCCTCGGCCAGGTCGTGCGTCCAGCCGGCCCACGCGCTGCAGACCTCGCTCGCCCTCGCACCGTCCCACAGCAGCATGCCGGCGTAGACGGTGGCCAGCGGCAGCAGCCGGATCTCCAGGGCTGTGACCACACCGAAGTTGCCGCCGCCACCGCGCAGCGCCCAGAACAGCTCGGGCTGGTGATCGGCATCGGTGCGCACCAGGCTGCCGTCGGCAAGGACGACCTCGGCAGCGACGAGCTGGTTGCAGGCCAGGCCGTGGGCGCGGGCGTACCAGGAGAGGCCACCGCCGAGGGTGTACCCGGCGGCCGCGACGTCGGGGGAGCTGCCGTGCAGCACGGCCAGCCCGTGGGCTGCTGCCGCCTCGACCACCTCCTGCCACAGAGTGCCACCGGCCACTCGCGCCACCCGGTTCCCGGCGTCGATCGACACCCCGGTGAAGTCGGAGAGCCGGAGCAGCACGGCATCACCCAGCCGGCCGGCGAGCGGGCCGGCGTTGTGGCCGGTGCTCTGCGGCACGACGCGGAGCCCGGCCGCGGTGGCCGCGCGGACCACCTCGACGACGTCATCGACGCTCGTGGGCACGGCGACGGCAGCCGGACGCTGGTCGACGGCGACATTCCAGGGGGTCCGGGCCGCGTCGTAGCCGGGGTCTCCGGGCAGGAAGACGCGACCATCGCAGAGCCCGCGCAGGGCAGCTGCTGCTGAGGTGGTCGTGGCCAGGGTGGACTCGATCATTTCTCTCCTTCTCTCGGTGCCACGACTCTGGCCCGGGCAGGCGCCCGACGGCGATCCCAAGCCGTGGGGGAGTCCCGGCCCCAGTCGTCCGGGTGGTAGGAGTTCCCAGTTATGTGGGATATCGGTCCCGGACGCTGCGCGGGACACTTTGGCTGTGGCAAAAGGCTTGGCGGCGGAGCGCGTCCGCCGTGACGTGGAAGTACTCGCGCGCGCCGGCCTGGACCTGCCGACCTTCATCGAGGAGTCGATGGGATCGCTGCGCCGGGCATTGCCGTTCGACTCCGTGTGCGTCGGCACCATGGATCCCAGCACCTCGCTGCTCACCGGCACCCTGAAGCTCGGCAGCCTGCGGGGCGTCGACGAGCACGACCACGAGTGGGGCCTGATCGAGTACGGCACCGATGAACCCACCTCGTTCGCCGGGATGGCTGCCCACGGGATGACCGCAGCTGGCGTGCACGCCGGCACCGCCGGCATCCCGAGCCGGTCGGCCCGGGTCGAGGAGTTCATGCGGCCCAACTTCGGGTTCGCTGACGAGCTGCGGGCGCTGTGCCTCGACGAGCGCGGCCGGGCCTGGGCGGGAATCGCGTTGTTCCGCCAGGGGGACGAGCCGGCCTTCGAACCAGACGAGGTCGCCTACCTCGGTTCGCTCAGCAGCTCGCTCGCGCTCGGGGTGCGCAGCGGCCTGCTGGTGAGCCTTGCCGCCAGCGGGATCAGTCCGCTGCAGGGTCCGGTGGTGCTCATCGTGGACAGCACCAACCAGGTCATCCAGGCTTCGGTAGGAGCCGAGAGCCGGCTCGCCGAACTGACCGCCGGGCCGCTCGCTGCCGGCGCGTCCGGGCTGATCGGCTCCCTGGTCGGCGCGGCCAGACGCCACGCCCGTGGCGAGACCAGGGTCACGCCGCGCAGCCGGGTCCGGGCGGCCAACGGGATCTGGCTGGTGCTGCACGCGGCTCCGCTGAGCCGCGGCGACGGCCCGAGCGGCGACGTTGCCGTCACCATCGAGGAGGCCAGGCCGCCCGAGATCGTGCCGCTGGTCGTGGCGGCGTTCGGGCTGACCCCGCGCGAGCGGGACATCACCCAGCTGGTGCTGCAGGGGCTGGACACCAAGGAGATCGCGGCGCAGCTGTTCCTCTCGGCCTACACGGTGCAGGACCACCTCAAGGCCGTGTTCGAGAAGGCCGGCGTGCGCAGCCGGCGGGAACTGATCGCCAGGGTCTACTTCGACCAGTACGTGCCGCGGATGAGCACCTCGCTCGGCCCGTCCGGGTGGTTCCAGGACCAGCCGATCGCCGGCTGAACGCTCATCTGGAGCGTCGTCAGGCCAGGCTGTACTCGACCCAGAGCAGCGCGTCCCTCGCCTCGCCCAGACGGGCGGCCTCGGTACCCTTCGTGACGGTCAGGGTCGCCTTGCGGGCAGGCGACCCGAGCGCCGCAGCGTTCAGCGGCTGCAGGTTCGCGGGGTTGCCGTCCCCGAGCACGCCGGCGTTCGACATCGCCAGGCCGTCGTCGATCTGGAACGGCCTGGCCGTGCCGCTGCCGAAGCGGAGTTTCGCAGCGACCGACCCACCGGAGACGCCCGGCAGCAGGACGGCAAGGTTCGTGATCACAGCGCCGGCCGGAAGGGCGAGCCGATGCAGATCGAACACCAGCTTGGCCTGCGGCTTGGCCGCGTCCTGCAGGGCAGTCAGGCCGGCGGGATCCAGCGCGAGCGCTGAGACGAACACGGCCCGGCTCGCCGGCTGCGCGACCGGCGCCGCCATCGACGCCGGCACCTCGTACGCAGCCTGCACGTCGAAGGTGATTCGGACGTCGGTGACGCGGTTCAGGCCGACGGCGTTCACCTGCTGGGGCAGTTCCAGGGTCCAGGTGGTGGTGAAGCCGGCACCCTCGAACGGCAGCAGCTGCTCGCCGGGCATCCCGTAGAGGGCCAGGTCGCTCCGCAGCCTGAACTCGCTGATCGGGTAGGCGTCGGCGAACCGCAGCAGCGGCACGCGCTGCGCGCCCGGTGCCCGCCGGAGCAGCGAGAAGCCGCTGTTGGTGAGCATGCCGCGGGTCTGCACGACAGTCCCCGGCGCGTCCACCGCCACGTCGACGGCCCGGATGCGGTGGGCGAACGTCCCGGGATGGGCTGCCACCAGGTCGTCGTCGGTGAGGGTGAAGGTGCAGCGTCCGGTGGCCTTCAGCTGCCCGAACGCGAGCGGCAGGTCGCGCGCCAGCGAGTAGGTGCGGGTCAGCGGGACGGTGACGCGGGCGGCCCCGAGCCGCAGCGCCTCGAGTTCGGCCAGGTCGAGGGCCAGCCGGTCCACCCCGCCGATGTCACGCATCCTCGGATCGAAGTAGCCGATCCGGATCACCCGGATCGGGGTGGCCAGCCGGTAGGCCAGCGCCCGCTCGGCGAACCACGCCGCCTGCCCGGAAAGGTCGAGATACCGGTGCAGCGATCGGCGGGCCACGCCGGCCAGCGCGTCCCAGAAGTCGCGGTTCAGGAACCGCTCGTTCTGGTAGTTGACCAGGTCGCGGGCGTAGGCGAAATCGGTGGCAGCGATCTCGCCCTGCAGGTTGGCGATGGTCACGTTCCGCTCCTGGACGCGGACCGCGGCGTGGGCGGCGGGCAGGGCCTCGTTCTTCAGCGCCATCAGCTCCCCCTGGCGCTTCGTGGCCGCGTCAGCCATGCCCTGAAGCGTGATCGTGCTGAGCACAGCGAACGCGGCGAACCCGCCGACAACACCCAGGCCACCCATGGCGCTGCCCAATCCGGACGACCCGGACGCGGAACCCGCACCCGCCCCGGCTCCGGCCCCACCCTGGCCGCCGAGCCCCATCGCCTCGCCGACACCACTGGAGCTGAGGGCTGTGTAGCCCTCGTAGGCGGACTTCCCGGTGTCAACCATCGAGCTGACGCTCGACTTCATGCCGCTGAAGTAGTCCTTGAACTGGCTGAAGATCGAGTTGGCGTCGTCGATCTCGGCCTGCTTGGCTGCGATCAGCTTCTCCACATCGGTCACCAGCTTCTTGGCGACCACCACGCCCGCCTTGGCGATCTCGATCACCTCTGCGGCAATGGCCACCGCTGCCCTGGCCTTCCGCTCCTGAGCCTTCGCGGCCAGCAGGTCCAGGTCGAGTTGCTCAACCCGGCCGAGGTAGGCCAGATAGTCGGTCTGGGCGGACTTGGCCCCGGTGGCCCACCGGTGGGCCGCGCCAACCAGCGTGTCGTAGCTGAGCGTCGGCACCGCGTCGTCGCTGTAGCCGTAGAAGTTGAGGCCGGCCTCCAGCTGGCGCAGCGCCAGCCGTGCCCGGCCGAGCTGGTTGATCCGGCGCGGGTTCTCCACCAGCCCGAACCAGGGCATCCAGGGCTGGGCCGGCAGGTAGGCACTGGTTCCGGGATCCTCGCCGTGCAGGAAGACCACGGCCTTGTACAGCTCGCGCGCGCGTTCGAGGCTGGCAGCGTCGTCGGTGCGGTACAACGCCTCGGCCCAGGCAAGCAGCGCATCCGCCTGGACGATTCGCGCATAGCGCTCCTCGAACGGATGAAGCAGCGCCGGATCCGGCTTGAGCACGTCGCGGCCGTTCCACAGCTGCGGGGTGAGCGAGAACGGTTCGTCGAGGTTGCGGTCGTCGCCGTACACCAGTCGCGCCGTGTAGGGGCGGTCACCCAACTCGTCGTTCCACCGCAACCGGCCAGCCACCACCCGGGTGGGCGTCACCCAGATGTCGGCGTGCTTGACCATGCCCGCCGGTGAACCCTGCATCCCGATCCCGATGAAGAAGCCGGTCACGCGGGCCAGCAGGTCCACAGCTCCCGGGAGGTCCCCCAGCCCCGAGCGGACGGTTGCCCGCAGCATCGGCAACACGAACTTCAACTGGTAGGTCCGCAGCCGCGTGGCCTGGTCGCGCGCAATGCGGAAGTGCACGACGTCCTTCCACAGGTCCAGCGGCCTGGCCAGCTCGTAGAACCGCTCGATGCCGTCGGGAAGGTAGGGTCCCCGGGTGCCGGTGAGCTCGGTGATGTTGGACACCTTTGCCTTGCGGCGGCGCGCCAGGCTGAGCGGACGGGGGAAGTTGCCGGAACTGAACTCCGGCTCCCAGTCCTCGCCGGGTTTCGGGTTCGGCGTGGCGGCGGTGAGCAACAGCTCAGCCTCATCCGCCAGACGAGCCGCGGTTGCGTACTGGCTCCTGTCGATGGCCTGAACCACCTCAGCGAGCTTCGCGTCGGCGGCTCCGTACGCCAGCAGGAAGGTGGCCGACCGGTGCACCTCGTCCATGGTGGCGAAGTAGCCGTTGTAGGAGGACACGCTCTGCGAGCCGGGCAGCGCCTTGTGGTACTCGAGGAACACCTTGCGGGCATCGCTCAGCCATAGGCCCCGCGCCACGCTGTCCACCTGGGTGCGGAGGGCGAACAGGTTCTCGGCGAAGAACGGCTGCTGCCGGGCCAGCCATTCGTCGAAGCGCAGGAAGAAGGGGGCCGAACCCACCACCTCCTTCCAGAGGATCGGCTTGCCCTCGACTCCGGGCAGCTGCGGCGTGATCACGTTCTCGGGCGGTTCGATCGGACCCTGCGCGGTGTCGCTGAGGGCCCTGGACAGGGTGTGGATGTTGAGCTTCACCGGGGTGGAGGTGCTGGTGTCGGGCTCGGTGAGGGGCAGCCGGTACCGGTTGGCGAACTCGGCAACCTTCACCGGTGCCAGCTCCAGAAGGGCGTCCAGCTGCTGCCGGTCGGTGCGGGTGCCCTGCGCAGGCAGGGTGGCCGGCGGAATTCCGAACCCGAATCCGGAGCCGGTGGGAGCGGTCAGGATCGCGGTCACTATCGGCAGCAGAAGTCGGTTGAGCGGCACCTCCACCCGGTCGGAGGTGCGGAAGTCCTGGAAGAACCGACGCTTGAGCTGGCGCTCGACGATGTCGGGGAAGGTGGCCGGGTCGGCGCCCACCCCGAGCTTCTGCTGGTGGGCGAACAGCACGAACACGGAGCGCAGGTAGTCGCGGTAGGACTGGTCGTCGGGCAGCGTCCAGTCGAAACGCTCCCAGCCCAGCCCGGGCTTGGTGAACTGGTCAAGGTCGATGTCGAGGACCGGGCTCGGGCGCACGTCCCGGCCCTTGTCCAGTTCGCGGATCGGGATGAGCTTCACCCGACCGCGGCGCAACGCCTCCGGGTCGATCAGTTGCGCGTCGCCGGCCGTCTCGTCGCCGGCCCTCCGGAGACCGCGCTCGAGCTGCTCGAGCAGTCGGGCCCGGTCGGCAGCCGGCAGCAGCCGCGCAATGCTGTCCGGCGCCGGGGCGGCCAGGTCGCTGGCGAGGTCGTCGGCGCGAACCCTGCGGCTGGACACGAGTTGGTCGGCCAGGAGCGTGAGGCTGCCCGGTTCGTAGCCGTCTCCGGAGGACACCGGCAAGACGATGGCCGCCTCGCCGTTCAGCTCCTCACGGGAGGGCGCCACGGCCGAACCCGGCTGGCCGGCCACCCCGATCATCAACCGCTGCTGCCACAGCTCGGCTGCGAGCTCGAGGACGGCGAAGCCGTCCGCTCCGGTCAGCGCACGACCGACCACTTCGGACTTCCCGGGCTCACCCGAGACTGCCACGACCAGCACGTCGCCGAAGCCGACCGCGCTGGCGGCGTGGATCACCTGGACGTTGATCAACATGGGCTCGCTGTCCGTGCGCATGACGCCTCCTCGGGTTCGGGCCACCGGGCGCCGGCCGCGGGTGTGTCTGACCCAGAGCCTTCGTGCGCCATTCTTCGCGCAGGGATAGTGATCCGCCCCGGGGAGTTCTGCTTACCCGGCGGCTGAGAGCGCGGATCAGGGCGGGGCGAAAGTGCCCACTGACCCGCTGTGCCGGGCAGCGTTACGCTGCCCTGATCCACCCTCGGAGGCCGGTCAATGGATCTCGCGATCGCCGTTCTCTACCTAGCTGCAGGGCTCGCAGCCGGGTGGCACACGGTCGATCAGCTCTCCCTCCTGCGTTGGGCGCGCGCAGCCCGCAGCCGTCGGCGTCCGCTTCCGGGCGCTGCGGATCCGGCCGGGCTGCCGTTCGTCGTCGTCCAGTTGCCACTGTTCAACGAGCCGGAGGTGGCCGGCCGCCTCCTGGACGCGGTCGCCGAGCTGGACTACCCGGCCGGGCGCTGGCTGATCCAGGTGCTCGACGACTCCACCGACAACACCCCTGAGCTGGTCGGAGCCTGGCTCGCCGATCACCCATCTGCCCCGGTCAGTCACGTCCGGCGCTCGAACCGGGACGGCTACAAGGCCGGCGCCCTGGCAGCCGGCCTCGCCCTCGTGCCCGAGGCCGAGTTCGTGGCGGTGCTGGACGCCGACTTCGTCCCGGCGCCGGACTACCTGCGGCGCTGTGTCGCCCGGTTCGGGGCTGGAGTCGCAGTGGTCCAGGGCGCCTGGGGCCACCTCAACCCCGACCAGAACCTCATCACGATCGCCGGCGCCGTGATGATGGACAACCACTTCCAGTTGGAGCAGCCCGGACGCCAGGAGTCCGGCTCCTTCCGTGCCTTCAACGGCACCGCCGGGCTGATCCGCACCGAGGCGATCCGCGCCGTGGGTGGCTGGCGGGCCGAGACCCTGACCGAGGACTTCGACCTCAGCCTGCGGCTGCAGCTGGCCGGCTGGCAGGTGACCTACGACCCGACCATCAGCGTGCCGGCCGAACTGCCGGCCACCCCGGCGGCCCTGCGCCTCCAGCAGCATCGCTGGATGCGCGGCGTGGCGCAGAACTCCCGGCTGTACCTGGCCAGGCTCGCCCGTTCGGCCATGCCGGCCCGAGTGCGGCTGCACCTGCTCAGCCAGCTGTTCGAGACCGGAACGTTCGTGGCTGTCGGCGCGCAGGTCGTCCTCGCCCCGCTGGTCGCCTGGCGGATCGGGTACGGCTCGATCCCGGCGTGGGTCGGCTGGAACCTGCCACTGCTCTTCGGCTTCGCCGGACTGCTACCGGTCTACCTCTTCTCCCTGCGCCCGCGGGTGCCGTCCCTCGGCCTGCGGTTGTGGCGCTACCTGCAGTTCCTGGTCGTGTCGGCCTCCCTCTCCGTGCACAACGCCCTGGCTGTGGCGGCCGGCTGGACCGGGCGCCCGGCCGGCTTCGAACGCACCCCCAAGGTGGGCAGCGGGGACCGGTCGAACCGGGCGGACCCAACCCCCGTCCGCGGGCGGCGTCCGCGGTGGGCCACCAGACAGCTCGAGGCGGTGCTCAGCCTCGGCCTTGCCAGTTCCCTTGTCCTTGTCCTGGCGCGCGATCCAGCGCTGGCCGGCTACCTGTGGCCGACCCTGGGTTGGAGCGCCGGGACCCTGTTCCTGATACCTGCAAGAGCGGCGAAGTTGTCACCATCGACCGCTCCCCGGCCCGGGCCTAGCGTGACCCTGAGGGCACAACGAAACCACTAGCGGGGGGAACCGAAATGGTCACCTTGTTCAACTTCGTCACTATCCGCAACCCACGAACCCCGACGGCGAAGGAGCTGGTCAGCGGGTTCTTCAAGCCACCGCCGACGGCTTCCCCAGCCCTGCTGGACCAGGTGGCCGAGGCCCGTGCCAAGGGCGGGGGAGCGGCCCGCCGGGCCCTGCTGAAGGCAAGGGACAGCGACGTAGCCTACGGCAGCGTCGAGGGCCTGGCCGAGCAGGCACCGCAGGCGGCGAAGGCGGCCAACTGGATGCTCGAGTTCGGACCCGGCCTCACGGTCGCCCAGCTCGAAGCCTTCCATGCCAGGCAGGACCCGCTGGATGCGGAGACCCTCGGCAGGCTCTGGGACAACCTCGCCATCCTCACCTACGTCGGCGGCTCACCCGACCTGCGCGAACAGGTGGTCGCAGCGCTGCGGGCCCACCATGTGCTGACGAGCGAACCACCTGCGGACGACGACGCCGCCCGGCGGCTGGCTGAGGCGACGCCGCTGTTCCCTTCGGCCGTCCACGGCACCACCGAGTTCGTGAAGACCCCGGTCGAGCGCCCGCCCGAGGATCCGGGGACGGCCGAGGCCGGCAAGAGCGCTGCCCGCGCGGCAGCGCTGGCCGCAGCGCACGGCGAACTGAGCGCCGTGATCGAGCGTGCCAGGGAGACCGCGAGGGCCGCAGCTGTGCAGCCGCCGTTCGTCCCCGCCTACGAGGTGCCGATCGAACGCCCCACCACCGATACCCCGGGGAAGGCCACCGGACGCCAGAAGGCGAAGGACGCGGTCACTGCCGAGCCCGTGGCCCCGACCCGGCTCGTGCTGGACCCGGCGACGCTGAAGGGGATGGCTGAACCGAGCCGGCAGCTCCTCGAGGAGCTGGGGATCCGGGCCGGGGACTCGGTGACCCTGGCGGTGAACCGGATCGTCGCAGAGAGCGCCCGGGTGGGCGCTGCCCAGGCTGCGGTCACGCCGCCGCAGCGGGTCGCGCGGGTCGGCGGGTCACTGTGGGTGGCCAACGCTGCCCGCGAGTCGCAGGCCACCGAGCGGTATCAGGTCGCCGATGACCGCATGGCGGCCCAGTACGGGCGGTTCTGGGGCGACCACGTCGAGCCGACCGAACGCTTCCGCTGCCGGGTCCGCCCGCTCGGCATCGGCGACTTCCGCCGGGTCGAGCAGGAGATCTGCTGCTGGGTGCCCGGCGAGGTCGCCCACATCGAGAACGTGCTGAAGGGCGAGACCAAGGAGCGCACCACCGAGAGCAGGACGACAACGGAGACCTTCACCTCGGTAACCCTCGAGGAGGAGACCGAGAAGGAACGCGACACCCAGACCACCGACCGTTTCGAGATGGAGAAGGAGGTGGCCAGGACCGTCGAGGAGAGCCTGAAGTTCGAGATCGGGGTGAACGTCAGCGCAGCCTACGGCCCCGTGAAGATCGTGGCCGACACCAAGTTCGCCACCTCGAGCTCCACCAAAGAAGCCGACAAGCAGGCCACCAAGTACGCCAAGGAAGTCACGGACAAGACGGTCGAGAAGGTGGTCACCCGGACCAAGGAGGAGCGCTCCACCCGGGTCACCACCGAGTTCTCCGAGAAGAACCTGCACCGGCTCCAGGCGACGAACGAGCACGTCGTGGGCCTGTACCGCTGGGTCGACAAGATCTACAAGGCGAAGGTCGTGAACTACGGCAAGCGCCTGATGTTCGAGTTCCTGGTGCCCGAGCCGGCAGCCTTCCACCTGTACGCGCAGACCGACGCCGGCAGCGACGCGGCCACCGGACTGGTGAAGCCGATCGACCCACGCACCGACGCGGCGGCCACGGCGTACGGTCGGCCGAAACTGGCCGACTTCAGCGTGGTCAGCGAGACCAACTACGCCTTCTGGGCAGCTACCTACGGCGCCCTGGTGGACCCACCGCCACCCATCAGCCTGACCACTTCGAAGGCCTACAGCCGGGCCGACATGGACCAGACCGTCCAGTTCGCCGACTCCAAGACCGACCTGGCCATGCCGACCGGCTACGAGGCGAGCACCTTCTTCGCCAACTACGCGCTGCACAGCGAGAACCAGAGTGGCGGCAACAACTGGATCACCACGATGATCGGCCGGCGGTCGCAGTTCACCACCACGGGCGGCTCGTTCTCCGGCAGCCTGGACGGCGAGGACGACCTGGTGCCGGTGAACACGGTCGGACGGACCCGGTTCTACGCGCTGAACGTCGAGGTCACCTGCATGCGGCGGGGCGAGGCGTACCTCACCTGGCAGCAGAAGACCTTCCGTTCCATCCTCGACGGCTACACCTCCCAGCTCGCTGCCTACGAGACCGCCCTGGCCCAGCTGAAGACCGAGGTCGGGGTGCAGATCCAGGGCAACAACCCGGCGTTCAACCGCCAGACCGAGGCCGAGGAGCTCCAGAAGGGCTGCCTGCGGCTGCTCACCAGCTGCGTCGACCTGCCCTCGGACGCCATGAAGGACGGCGGCGAGTACGGCTACCCCGAGTTCGACTGCTGCGAGGCGATCCGGGACGGCAGCATCGTCCAGTTCTTCCAGCAGCTGTTCGAGTGGGGCCTGATCACCTACTCCTTCTACCCGTACTTCTGGGGGCGGAAGTCCAAGTGGGTGGAGATCTACCACCTCGACGACGTCGACCCGATCTTCCGCTCCTTCCTGCGGGCCGGGTTCGCCCGGGTGATCGTGCCGGTGCGCCCTGGCTACGAGAAGGCAGCGCTGCGGTTCCTCGCCGACGGCAGTATCTGGGACGGCGGCGCCACCCCTGGCGTCGACGACCCGATGTACGTCGCCATCGAGAACGACCTGAAGATCCCGGTCGGCGAGGTCGACCCGGAGATCGAGCCGTGGGAGATCAAGCTTCCGACCACCCTCACCGTGCTGCAGTGCGAGTCCGGCTGCGTCCCCGGTGTCGGGCTGCCCTGCCCCTGCCAGGACCACGACCACGAGGACGAGGACGGCGACGACGAAGACGACGACGGGTAGGCGACGCCATGGGGGACATCTCCACCCACGCCGAGATCACCGAGTTCTCGGTGGCCGAGGCCAAGCGGTTCATCAGCACCACCGATATCCCCGACTCCGACTACACGTTCCTGGAACTGGGCAACTTCCTCACCGACGTCTCCCAGTTCCGGGACCCACCGGCCTTCCACCGGGCGCGGGACCGGGCTCGGGCCGAGGCCCAGTCGCAGAGCATGTTCGCCGGCATGGCCGGCGCCGACAACTGGGTTCGGGACGTGTTCGGCCGGCGCAGCGGGCCGGTCAACGGGGGACTCGCCGACCTGATGGCAGGGCTGATGCAGGCGTTCACCCAGCTCCTGTTCGACGACGACGGGCTGCCGCTGCTCGGTTCGGCGCTGGGGTTGATCGGGACCGGCACCCGACCGGCCCTGATCCCGGCCCACGGCATTCCGCCGGCCGAAGTGTCGGCGGCGATCTCTGCGCACTACACGCAGTACTTCCCGCACGAGCACCTCGACTTCCCGCCGACCCACCGACCACTGCCGACCCATCGGACCGACCGGATCTTCCAGCGCCAGTCCCGCGGCCTGATCGGCTACCTGGAGTGGTTCACCCAGTACCTGTCGGAGGACCTCTCGAAGCTGGAACTCGAATGGGCCACGGCAAGGGCCCGCGGCATCACCGCCACCGAGCGGAAGGACTTCCTGATCCGGCTGGGCCACCTGTCCCACCCGATCGAGGACTACTTCTTCCACGCCAACCTGCTCGACCTCTACCAGTGGCGGGACGTGCTGGCGGCGAACTCGAGCCTGAGCCCATCGGTGCCGGCGGAACTGAACGCCCTGATCGACCGCTGCCTCACCGGCACCAGCCTCGCCCCCACCTCGGTGCCGCTGCGGCGCATCCTGGCGCGCCGGCTCCGGTATCCGGTGTGGACGAGCAACACCGCTTTGTCGACCTCTACCTCGGAGGACGCCAGCGACCTGGTGTTCACCGGCGGCTTCGGGGACGCCGACGTTTCGCACACCCTCGGCGGGGCGCTGGAGGCGATCGAGGGCAAGCTGGCGGTGCTGCCGAGCGCGCTCGACCCGCGGCGCAGCCGGCTGGTGCTGATCCGGATGCTGCTCAGCGCCAGCGAGCGCCAGGCCATGATCAGTGCCGGCAACCTCGACGCCGTCCGCTCCACCCACCTGGCGCAGTTGCGGGCCGGTGACTACCCGACCGAGATCACCCGGTGGGAGAGCAGCGGCCTGATCTGCACCCATGCTGCGGCACGACTGCGCACGGCCTTCGCCGGTGACCGCACGATCAGTGAGCGCCACAGCGGCACCTTCGTAACCTTTCCCGGGCCGGGGGCGATCCTGCTCACGATGCTCGAGCAGGTGCAACGGGAGCGGGACGCCAGTGCAGCCGCCAAGGCCAGGCTCAACGGGCGCAGCGCTTCGATCTACGGCCAGGCGACCAACAACACCGCATCAGCCGAGCACATCGGCACCCACTCCCTGATGTCGAAGGACTCGAGCCGGTCGGAGCCGATGCGCCCAGAAGCTGTCGCGTTCGCCAAGCACGCCGCCGCCAGCATCATCACGACGATGCTGCGCCGGGTCTACTCGCCGGCCCCCGTGACCGAAGGCGTCGACTGGGACAGCGTGCTGCGGTTCTACCTGCGGCAGGTGGCACCTTCGGTGTCGGGACCGTGGGAGAACGAGGTCCTGGACGGGGTGCGCCGCGGCGCTGCGCAGGCGCGGGTCGACGCCGTGCATCAGCAGCCGGCGTTCTCGCTGCTGGGCCCGGCACTGGATCCGGCCAAGCTGGCCGCCCGTCGGGCCGGCGCCACCCGGGCGGCGCTGGAGGCCTACTACCGCAGCTTCGAGACCGACCCGCCCTGACCCGGCCGTCCGTCCCGGCTCCGGCCAGCGCGTGTCGCCGGTGACGACCCCGTATGGAGTTGTATGAACCACCTGGATGCCAACGACGGAACGGATCCCCAGCAGAAGACTTCTCGCAGCACAGCACAGGTGGGCGGACCGGCCGACGTGAGCCGACTACCGCGCACCAGCCGGCTGCACGTCCGCCTACGTCAACTCCCCGGCGACGAAGGTCCAGGACGCGGAGCGGGCGAGGCCAGGGGTCTGGCTTCGTCCGCTCTGTTTGCGGGGTGGCGCCGCGCGCGGCGACCGGCCCGATTCCGGGGTCTTATGCGTTCCGTGCGATACTTGGTCCCAGGGCGCGGCAGTCGCAGCCCAGCATCGCACCACATTCCGCAGCGCGCGGGCGGCTCTGCCCCCGAGGACGCACACGGAGCTGGACCGTGGTGAACCTCCTTCGGAAGAAGTAATTCTCTTGTCACAACCCAAGCTCGACCCGGCGACCTTTGCGACGCTGGGTGTCCCGGCCGCCCTGGTGGCCATGCTCACCAAGCGCGGGATCAACTCCCCGTTCCCCATCCAGACGGCCACCCTGCCCGACACGCTGGCCGGGCGCGACGTGCTCGGCCGTGGCCGCACCGGCTCCGGCAAGACCCTGGCCTTCGCGCTTCCCGCCGTGGCCCGGATCGCGCACCTGGTCCCGTCCGCAAGCGGTATCGCCCAGCGCACCCAGCCCGGACGCCCGCGTGGCCTGATCCTCGCCCCGACCCGGGAACTGGCCAACCAGATCCTCGAGTCCATCGAGCCGCTGGCCACAGCTGCCGGGCTCACCGTGATGACCATCTTCGGTGGCGTCAGCCAGCACCGCCAGGTGCAGGGCCTGCGCCGCGGTGTCGACATCGTCGTGGCGACCCCCGGCCGCCTCGAGGACCTGATGGCCCAGGGCCAGGTGCACCTCGACGCCGTCGCTGTGACCATCCTCGACGAGGCCGACCACATGGCCGACCTAGGCTTCCTTCCCGGCGTCACCCGCATCCTCGCCGCCACCCCGGGCAACGGGCAGCGCATGCTGTTCTCCGCAACCCTGGACAGCGGTGTCGACAAGCTGGTGAAGCGCTTCCTCAGCCGTCCGCTGGTGCACAGCGTCGACAGTGAGGACTCGCCGGTCGGCGAGATGACCCACCACGTGTTCATGGTGCGTGACGCCTCCCAGAAGAAGCAGATCATCCACGAGCTGGCCGGTGGCGCCAGCCGTCGCCTGCTGTTCACCCGCACCAAGCACCAGGCCCGCAAGCTCGCCCGCGAGCTCACCGCAGACGGCATCCCCGCCGTCGAGCTGCACGGCAACCTGTCCCAGAACGCCCGGGAGCGCGGCCTCCAGGCCTTCGCCGACGGCAAGGTCCGGGTCATGGTGGCCACCGACATCGCCGCCCGCGGCATCCACGTCGACGACATCGACCTGGTCATCCACGTCGACCCGCCGGCAGAACACAAGGCCTACCTGCACCGTTCCGGTCGCACCGCCCGCGCCGGCAACGAGGGCGACGTGATCACCCTCGTGCTCCCCGAGCAGCGCAGGGACTTCCAGCAGATGGCCCGCGCGGCGAAGATCACCGCGCAGCCGTCGCCGGTCCAGTCCGGCGACGCCACGGTGCTCGCCCTCGTCGGTCGCCAGGCCGCGCCGGTGGCACCGGGCGAGGCTCCGTCGGCCGCCGCCCGCAAGGGTGACGAGCAGGTCCAGCAGCCGAGGCGCTCGAACTCCGGCAGGCAGCGCCAGCCGGCCAAGCAGCAGTCCGCCGGCTCCCGGACCGGCGGGAGCCGTCCCCGCAGTGCAGGCACCTCGACCGGGACCTCATCCGGCAGGTCCGACGCAGTGGTCCAGCTGTCCCGCCAGGGCAGCGGGAGCCGCCGGCGCCACACCGGACGCACCCCGTCCCGGCTTTCCGCCTGACCCAACCGCAACCGAGCGCCCGGCTGAACAGCCGGGCGCTCGTGCGTTCTGAGCCCCGTGCGCTCACTGCAGGCCGCGGTACAGGAAGGCCCCCTCCCGGATCGCCCGATCCCGTTCCTGCTGGCTGAACAGTCGGGCGTGGTCGTAGCGAGGTTCCCCGGCCAGCCGGCTGGCCTCGAGGCGGCGCTCGTGACGCTCCCTGGCGCGGTCGGCCAGCCGGATCAGCCCGATGCCGAGCTTCAGCGCAGCCCGCCCCACCGGCCCCAGGCCCTCGGCGGTGGTGGTTGCCTGCGGGAACCCGGTCAGGACGGGGCTCTCGATCGTTGTCATCGCTGCGGCTCCCCTCACCGGTGGCTGGAAGTGCCGGCGGCCCGGCGCGCCGTGTAGAGCAGGAACTCCCAGCGCATCTCGCCGTCCCGCAGGGCCGCTGCGGCTAGGCTGAGGAGGGTCTCGTCCAGGGCTGCCAGCCGCCCCGGGTCGTCGGCGACGTTCCGGTAGGCGGCGATGGTCGGGCCGTACTTGTCCCGGAAGAAGTCGCGGAACTCCCCTGCAGTGGCGAACCGGGTCACCGGGAGGCTGCCCACCCGGTGGACCGGGGTGTCCACCCGATCGCCGAAGAGCTCCTCGAGATGCGCCGGGTTGCCCCACAACGGCGGCGGCTGGGTCCCCGGCGGCGGTGCCGGCAGGAACGGGCGCATCGCTGCGAACATGCGGCCGATGAAGCCGTCCGGGGTCCAGTTCAGCAGCCCGATGGTGCCGCCGGGCCGGGTGACCCGGACGAGCTCGTCAGCGGTCAGCTGGTGGTGCGGGGCGAACATCACCCCGACGCACGACAACACGGCGTCGAAGCTCGCGTCCGGGTAGGGCAGCGCCTCCGCGTCGCCCGGCTCCCACTCGAGCCGGAGCCCTTCGGCTTCGACGTCCCGGCGGCCCTCGGCCAGCAGTTCCGGGGTCAGGTCGCTGGCGACGACCCGGGCCCCGGCTCGCGCAGCCGGGATCGCCGCGTTCCCGGTGCCGGCGGCGACATCGAGCACCCGGGTGCCGGGCCGGATCCGGGAGGCTTCGACGAGCAGCCGGCCGAGTCCCGGGATCACCTCCCTGGCCACCGCGCCGTAGTCGCCCGATGCCCACAGCTTGCGATGCCGCAGCTTCAGCTGCTGGTCGGCCTCGTCGGTGCGGGTGATGGTAGTGGTCATTCTGATTCCCTCCGTGGAAGTTGTTGTGCATCCAGATTGGGGAATTCGTCTTCCGGCCTCCAGTGCCGGATCTGTACCGCTGGGGGTTCAAATTCTGTACTGGTCAACTGCGGTTCCCCGGCGTGTACTAGTGCTCGGGAAGGGAGGGCGACGATGACGGCGTACGGTCAGTTCTGCCCGGTGGCGAAGGCGATGGAGGTGCTGGACGAGCGCTGGACGCTCCTGGTGATCCGGGAGATGCTGTTGGGCAGCACCCGGTTCAACGAATTGCGCAAGGGCGTGCCGAAGATGTCCCCCGCCCTGTTGTCGAAGCGGCTGCGCACCCTG
Organism: uncultured Propionibacteriaceae bacterium; assembly: GCA_964421325.1. Lineage (GTDB taxonomy): Bacteria > Actinomycetota > Actinomycetes > Propionibacteriales > Propionibacteriaceae > Propionicimonas. Next base: position 11,652 of record CAYQXH010000012.1, on the reverse strand, counting down.
GAACGCTCCGGCCTGGTGCAACGCAGGGGCGTCGGTGGACGCACCTCCTACCACCTGACGCGGGCCGGCCAGGAGCTCTCAACGGTGGTCGACGCCCTCGGCGAGTGGGGGACGCGCTGGATCGGCGACCTGGGGGAGGCCGACCTGGATCCGCACCTGCTGATGTGGGACATCCGGCGGACGGTGCCGATCGAGAGGTGGCCGCGGGCCCGGACGGTGGTGGCCTTCGAGCTGCAGGAGGTGGTCAACGCGGGCTCGCACTGGTGGCTGGTGGTTGCCGACGGTGACGTCGACCTCTGCGACTACGACCCGGGCTACGAGGTGAACGCTGTCGTCACCGGCAGCCTGCGCACCCTGACCCGGCTGTGGCGCGGCGACGTCTCCTGGCCGGAGGTGCTGCGCAGCGGCAACGTCGTGGTCGCCGCCGACAGCCTGGTCCGCCGGCAGGTGCCCGAATGGCTGGGCCAGTCACTGCTGTCGGCAACGCCGCGGGTGGAGGTCGGCTGAACCCCTGCGGGACCGGGCCCGGCGTCAGTCGCCGACGGTGTCCCGGGCGCGCTTGACGATCAGCGGGTCGGGCTCGCCGATCACCGACGCGTCCTTGCCGTCGTAGTCGAACTGGCTGAGGAAGTAGCGCATGGCGTTCAGCCGGGCCCGTTTCTTGTCATTGCTGCGCACCGTGATCCAGGGCGCGTGGTCGGTGTCGGTGGCCGCGAGCATCGCCTCCTTGGCCGCCGTGTAGTCCTGCCAGCGGCCCAGCGACTCCAGGTCCATCGGCGAGAGCTTCCAGCGCCGCACCGGGTCGATCTGGCGGATCGCGAACCGCGTCCGCTGCTCCCGCTGGGTGACCGAGCACCAGAACTTGGTCAGGTGGATGCCGGCGTCGACGATCAGCCGCTCGAACTCCGGCGCCTGCCGCATGAAGATGTCGTACTGCTCCTGGGTGCAGAAGCCCATCACCCGCTCGACCCCGGCCCGGTTGTACCAGGACCGGTCGAACAGCACGATCTCGCCCTCGGTGGGGAAGTGCTGCACGTAACGCTGGAAGTACCACTGCCCGACCTCGCGGGTGGTCGGTGTCGTCAGTGCCACCACCCGCGCCGCCCGCGGGTTGAGGTGCTCGGTGAAGCGCTTGATCGTGCCGCCCTTGCCGGCGGCGTCGCGGCCCTCGAAGACGATGATGTGGCGCACGCCGAGGTCCTGGCCCCAGTACTGGAGCTTCAGCAGCTCGATCTGGAGCAGGTACTTGTCGTGCTCGTACTCCTCCCGGCTGAGCAGCTCGTCGTAGGGATAGTCCTCGCGCCAGGTCTCGACGGCCCGGCCGCCGGGATCGATCAGCTCCGGGTCGGGCCCCTGGCCGTCGGCGACCGTGTAGCCCTGCGCGATCAGGCGATCGATGAACTCCCGAAGGTTGTCCTCAGCTTCGGGCTGGAATCTCTCCAGATCCGTCGGACCGTCCACTTCCGCCCTTCCTGTGCGCCGGGAACGGCGAAGTCGCCGCCGTACTCACCCTAGTCGCGCCCGAGGGACCGGTGCTGCAACCTGCCGTTACCGGCTCAGCCCGACCGGGCAGTGGGAGTGCGCCATCAGCCCACGGACCAGCCCGCCGAGCGCCGGGCCGTCGCGGTGCACGCCGACGATCAGCAGGTCGACGGCCTTGCTGACCGCGACCAGCTGGTCGAGCGGGTCCCCGAGGAGGACCTCGACGAAGATCTGGGCTTCGGGATGCTCTGCCCGCAACGGGGCGAGCTGGCGGTCCAGGTCGGCGCTGGCAGCTGCCACGAACGTCGCTCCCTCCACGCCGAGCGTCTCCGGCACGACGTGGACGACCCGAAGCCGCGCCTTCCGCTGCGCTGCCTCCCGGATGCCCCACTCCAGCTCGGAGGCATGCACCGGCCAGGTGTTCACGGCCACGGCCACCACCCGCAGCGTCCCGGTCTCCTGCGGTGTCGATGCCGCCGAGATGACGATCACCGGGCACGCGGCCCGGGCGGCGACCGACACGCTCGTCGAGCCGACGAACATCCGCTCCAGCCCGCTGATCGACCGTCGGCCAACCACCAGAAGCCCGGCCCGGCCGCTCAACTCGGCCAGCACGTCCCCCGGCCGCCCGAGCAGGACCTCCGAGGTCACCCGATCCGTCGGGAACCCTTCGGCGGCCACCACCTGGAGGGCCTCCTCGACCTTCACCTGGCCCGACTCCTGGAGCGACTCGACGGTGGACAGCAGGTCCCACAACCCGATCGCCAGGGCCTTCTCGTCTACGACGTGCACGATCCAGAGGTCGGAGTCACTCGCCCGCGCCCGCCGGACGCCGTACCTGACGGCCCGCAGGCCGTCCTTCGATCCATCCACCCCGACCAGGATCTTCGGCCGTGAGGCCGCCTGGCCCGGCTCGGTTTCGCTCATACTTCGACGATTCTCTCTTCGCCGTCGTCCGTCAACCGCTGCGGCGGCCTGGCCGAAACCCGACACCTGAATCGTGGAAGCCGTTCATGTCGGGGTTGCCGGCAGTTCTGCGACCGCCGATAGCTTTCGGCTGAAATCGCACTGCCGGTTTCCGGACGGACCCGACGGACCGCCCGATTCCCAAGAGCAGATGGAGGGATCCTTGATGATCCAGGACCGGGCTTTCGGCAGGATCGGCGGCCTCGCCGCCGCCTGCCTGGCCATCACGATGACGCTGAGTGGGTGCGGGGTTGCGACAACCCCCGGCAGCATCCCGCCGGGACCGGCGACGAAGGCTGCCACGGCCGCAAGCCTCACCGACATCGGAACGATGGCCGACCTTGAGGCGGCGGCGAAGGCGGAGGGCGCACTGAACGTCATCGCGCTGCCGCGCGACTGGGCGAACTACGGCGCCGTGCTGGATGCGTTCAAGGCCAAGTACCCGGAGATCACCGTCAACGAGCAGGCGCCGGACATCTCCAGCGCCGAGGAGATCCAGGCAGCCAAGACCAACGACGGGCTGGACACAGCCCCGGATGTCTTCGATCTCGGTCTCACCGTCGCCCTGCAGAACAAGGACCTGTTCGCCCCCTACAAGGTCCAGACCTGGGACGACATCCCGGCAGCCCTGAAGGATCCGGACGGCAGGTTCTTCGGCGACTACGGCGGCTACATGTCGATCGGCTACGACTCGGCCAAGTTCCCGGCACCGGGAACGATCGATGACCTGTTGAGGAGCGAGTACAAGGGGGCCGTCGCGATCAACGGCGACCCCACCCAGGCTGGCGCAGCCTTCGCTGCCGTCGGTCTCGCCACGGTCCAGGCCGGCGGCTCGCTGGACGACTTCAGCACCGGCATCGAGTTCTTCGGCAAGCTGGCTGCTGCCGGCAACCTGCTCAAGGTGGACGTGACCAGCGCGACCGTCGCCAGCGGGGAGACCCCGGTGGTGTTCGACTGGGACTACCTGAACGCGGCCCATGCCAAGGACAAGGCTTCCTGGAAGGTGGTGGTCTTCCCGGGCAAGGGCTACGCCGGCTACTACAACCAGGCGATCAACGCGAAGGCCCCGCATCCAGCGGCAGCCCGGCTCTGGCAGGAGTTCCTCTACTCCGACCAGGTCCAGAACCTCTGGCTGGCCGGGGGTGCGCGTCCGGTCCGGATGGAGGCCATGACCAAGGCGGGCACAATCGATGCCAGCCTGACCGCGGCGCTCCCGCAGGTGCCGGCCGAGACCGTCGTCCCCACCGAGGCCCAGAGCACAGCAGCGGGGACGCTGCTCGGCCAGAAGTGGGCGGCGGCGGTCAAGTGACTCCGGTTGTCACCCGGGCGGCCTGCGAATGACAGCGGCCGAGGTCGGCCTCGGTTCGGTCGCCGAACCCGTTGGCGGGGACACCCCTCGCCCGCGGGTTCGGCGGCTGCCCCGGCCGGCGCACCTCGGCCTGGTCCCGTTCGGCGGCTACCTGGTGCTGTTCCTGGTACTGCCGACCGGGCTGGCGGTGGCGACCGGACTGTTCGACGGGGCCGGCCGGTTCACCCTCGACAACGTCAGCGCCCTCGCCGACCCGCTGATCCTGGAGACCTTCTGGAACAGCACCTGGCTCTCGCTGCTGACCGCGGCCATCGGCGCGGTGGCCGGCGGTGCAGTCTGCTACGCCATGCTCGGGATTCCCGCCCACCACCGGATCCGGAGCATGGTCGACGCGCTGGCGGGAGTGCTGGCCCAGTTCGGCGGCGTGATGCTGGCCTTCGTGTTCATCGCTGCGATGGGCCGCAACTCCCTGTTGGCGGTCTGGCTGTCCGGGCTCGGGATCGACATCTATGCCGGCGGGAACTGGCTCTACGACCTACCCGGGCTGGTCGCGCCCTACATCTACTTCCAGATCCCGTTGATGGTGATCACCTTCGGTCCGGCGTTGGAGTCACTGAAGCCCCAGTGGGCAGAGGCCAACCTCACCCTCGGCGGTGACGGCCGGACCTTCTGGATCCGGATCGGGCTGCCGGTGCTCGCCCCATCCTTCGCTGCCAGCTACCTCCTGCTGTTCGCGAACGCCTTCTCCGCCTACGCCACAGCTGCGGCACTGGCCAGCCAGGGCTCGCAGATCGTGCCGCTTCAGATCCGGGCTGCCCTGACCAGCGAGACCGTCCTGGGCAGGGAGAACCTCGCTGGGGCGCTGGCCCTGGGCATGATCGCGGTGATGGCCATGGTCATGACCGGCTACGCGTTGATCCAGCGCCGCGCTGAACGGTGGCGCCGATGAGCCGGGTCTCCTTCCACCCGCGCCCGGCGACCCGAGCGGGGATCGGCGTGCTGATCGGTGGGTTCGTGCTGCTCCCGCTGCTGGCCACCCTCGAGTACACCCTGCGGGACGGCGAGGCGCACTCACTGGTGCACTGGGTCGCGATCCTCGACCCGGCCAAGGCTGCCACCTACAAGCCGATCTGGGTCGGCCTGGCCAACTCGGTGATGCTGATGCTGGTGACCGTCGCCGTGGTGTTGCTGCTGCTGGCGCCGACGATGATCCTGGTCAACCTGCGCTTCCCCAAGCTGCGCCGCGGCGTCGAGTTCGTTGCGCTGCTGCCGGTCACGATCCCGGCCATTGTGCTGGTGGTCGGGCTGACGCCCATCTACCTCGTGATCGGCCGAACGCTGGGAACCGGCGCCTGGACGCTTGCCTTCGCCTACGGCATCACCGTCCTGCCGTTCGCCTACCGGTCGATCCAGGCGGCGATCGATTCGGTCAACCTCGCGACCCTCGCCGAGGCAGCTCGCTCACTGGGGGCTTCCTGGCCGACCGTCGTCCTGCGGGTGATGGCACCGAACCTCCGCGGCGGCCTGCTGGCCGCTTCCCTGATCGCCGTGGCCGTCGTGCTCGGGGAGTACACCATCGCGTCCCTGCTGAACCGGCAGAACCTCCAGACGGCTCTGGTGCTGGTGAACCGGCAGGACGCCTACGTCTCGGTGATCTTCTCGCTGTTGGCGTTGCTGCTGTGCTTCCTGCTGTTACTGCTCATCGGACGAACCGGGAACCTGGGTGTCACCCGCAGAAAGGAAGGCTGAGTCGATGGCCGTCGCCGCTCCCGAACGGATCGCCACAACCGTCGCACTCGAGGGCGTGGTCAAGAGCTTCGGCCGCACCCGGGTGTTGCACGAACTGAACCTGAGGATCCGCCCGGGCGAACTGGTGTCTCTCCTCGGCCCGTCCGGCTGCGGGAAGACGACAGCCCTGCGACTGATCGCCGGGCTCGAGGAGCCCTCAGGCGGCGCCATCCTGCTGAACGGCCAGGACGTGACCGGGGTGCCGACCAACCGCCGCGACATCGGGATGGTCTTCCAGTCCTACTCCCTGTTCCCGCACCTGAGTGCGCTGGACAACACCAGGTTCGGGCTGGACATGCGCAAGGTGCCGAAGGTCCGGGCCCGCGCCATGGCGCTGGAGAGCCTCGACCTCGTCGGACTGGTGAGCCTCGCCGGGCGCTACCCGCACGAGCTCTCCGGTGGCCAGCAGCAGCGGGTGGCCCTGGCCAGGGCCCTGGTCACCTCACCGAAGGTGCTGCTGCTGGACGAGCCGCTCTCCGCCCTTGACGCCCGCGTCCGGGTGCAGCTGCGGGAGGAGATCCAGCGGATCCAGAAGGAGCTCGGCATGACCACGATCTTCGTCACCCATGACCAGGAGGAGGCTCTGGCCATCTCCGACCGGGTCGCGGTGATGCAGGACGGGCGGATCGAGCAGATCGGCACCCCGGAGGAGCTCTACCTGACGCCGGCCACTGCCGGCGTTGCGGCCTTCGTCGGGCTGTCCAGCCTGCTGCCCGTGGTGGTCAGCGGTGGGGTGGCGCGAATCTGGGAGCAGGCGGTTCCAGTGCTCGGCGGCGTCCAGGACGGGCGCTATGAGGCGTTCGTTCGTCCTGAACACATCCGGATCGCGCGACCGGACGAGCCCGGGGCGACGGCTGTCGTCGAGACCAGCGTCTTCCTCGGGGCATCCCGGCGCACCGAGCTCCGGTTGGCCGACGGCGGCCTGGTGGCAATGCAGCACGACTCCGGCCTACGCCTGCAGCGGGGGACCGGGCTGCGGCTGGTCGTCGATCCCGAACCAGTGGTGGTCCGCCCGCTCGGTTGAGCCGGCCCGGGCGGTCAGGCCCGGGGCGGGTGGTGTTCGACAGCCACCGTCTGGCCGTTCAGGGCCAGGTGGGCGACCAGGGCCGTCGCCGGACGCAGGGCCCGGCTGGAGATGTCGAAGGGCGCGAGCATCGTCGGCAGCACCGGTCGGTGCCCGCAGATGGCCATCGGCTCCACGGACGTGACGGTCTCTGTGATCAGGCGCCGGATCAGCTTGTCCACGGCCCGCAGGTTGTTCTCGGCCTGTTCCTCGCTCAGCGTGGTCCAGCCGGCCACCTCGAGTCGATGTGCCTTGGCGTGGGGCTGCAGGGTCTTCATGCACCGGTTCGACGTGGAGGAGACCAGCCGCATGACCCCGTAGGCCTCGAGCAGCCCCGCGAGCCGCTGGCTCTGTCGCCGGCCCCGGGACGTCAATGGCCTGGCCTGGTCGCGCCCGCTCCAGTCCGAGCGCTGCATCGCCTTGCCGTGCCGGACGATCAGGACCGGAACCGAGTCCGGCGCTTCCAGACCCAGTTGGATCAGGTCCCGCTCCTCGGTGCTGGCGACCAGCCGCAACGCTTCAGACCAGGACAGCCAGGCGACGTTCGCAACTCCGGGCCCGGGCACCGGATCGGTTTCCGGGATCGCCCGGCCGCACCAGTAGCTGATCGTGACCGGGCCATGGCCCGCGCGTCGTGGGGTTCGGCCCAGCGGGACGCCAAGCCGGATGCGGACGCCGGTCTGCTCGTAGGTCTGGCGCACCGCGCAGACTGCCACGTATTCGTCGGGTTCCAGCTTGCCGTGCGGGAGCACCCAGTCGTCGGCCTCTGCCGGCTGCACCAACAGCACCTCAGGCCCGGTCGATCCGTGGCGAACCACGACTGCACCGGCCGCAGTGATCCGCCTCGCCGGTTTGGAGTCAGCCACCCGGCCAGACTGCATCACCGGCCGACCACTGCCCGCAAACCGTCCGAAGCGTGGGCACGGTGCCGGGGACTGGCTCGGTCTGCCCGGCGTTCACCTCTCGTTCAGGCACCGCTGTTAGCTTCCGCGAAGAGGGCTCGTTCCCTCGGAGCAGCGAGGAGGGCTGTCAGTGAAGCTCCTACCCGTGCCGGTCGCCCGGCCGATCCGCATCCCCTCCCTGCGAAGCCTGCCGCCGGAACCGGAGCGGGGGCTGGCCGTGGATCCGGTTCCGGTGGGTGACCCGCTGGAGGCGGCCGTCGATTGGGCCCTCTACGTCGACGGGATCCGGCAGCCGCCCAGTGATTTCGCCGGCGCCTGCGCGGATGCCAGGCACGGTCAGGGGTTCGTCTGGCTGGGCCTGTTCGAGCCGACCGTGCCTCAGCTGAACGGGCTGGAGCCGGTCTTCGGGCTGCACCCGCTGGCACTGGAGGACGCCAGCGGTGTGCGGCAGCGCCCCAAGCTGGAGCGGCTCGACGACGGGACCGTCTTCCTCTCGCTTCGTACCATCGGCTACGTGGAGAGTGCCGTCCGCAGTGAGGGCGGTGAGATCGTTGAGACCGGCAGTGCATCGGTCTTCGTCGGTGACTGGTTCGCGGTTACCGTGCGGCGGGGCAGGTACGGCCCGCTCCAACCGGTTCGCCGCCAGCTCGAGGCCAACCCGAAGCAGCTGGCGCGGGGGCCGATGGCCGTGATGCACGCGGTGATCGACAGCGTGGTGGACGGCTACCTTCGGGTGGCCGATGCCGTGGAGGAGGACGTCGAGGAGATCGAGAACCACGTCTTCGCCGTTCGGGGAGTGCCGCAGATCGAACGGATCTATGAGCTGAAGCGCGACCTGATCGAGATGAAACGGTCAGTGGCGCCTCTGCACGCGCCGCTGCGGCTGCTGGCGGAGCAGCACGCGGACCGGGAGATGCGGCAGTACTTCCTCGATGTCCATGACCACCTCGAGCAGGTCCAGGAGCAGGTGGGCAACTACGACGAGCTGATGTCGTCGATCCTGCAGGCGGCAGTGGCCAGGTTGTCGGTTTCTGAGAACGAGGACATGCGCAAGATCTCCGCCTGGGTGGCGATCGCTGCCGTGCCGACGATGATCGCCGGGATCTACGGGATGAACTTCGAGTCCATGCCCGAGCTGGGGTGGCCGTTGGGCTACCCGCTGGTGATGGCTGTGATGATGACCGTGTGCCTGATGATGTACCGCAACTTCCGCCGCCAACGCTGGCTCTAGCCGCCGGGGGCCACCCGGGCGTCAGCGTCGGGCCGGCCGTCCTCGCCTGGGCCCGGACCGACCGGCGGGCCGCACCCATGAGCCTGGAAGTGCTCAGCGAACCGGACCGGGCGCGGGCCGCCGGCTTCGGGGCGGATCGGCTGGCGGAGTTCGTGCTCGGCCGGGCCGTCATCGCCGGCCTGGTGGCCGGCATGTTCCCGGACGCGGGCACCTGGTCGGTTGTGACCGCGACGTGCCGAAGGTGCGGGGCCCGCCACGGGCCGGTGGAGGTGACCGGCGTTCCGGTCCTGGCCAGCGTCTCCTACGCCCCGGGCCTGGTCGTCGCGGCAGCTGCGCCGAGGTCCCAGGTGAGCCGGCTCGGCATCGACGTCGAACCGGCCACGGCCGATCCCCGGCGCACCCGGGACCTGCAGCGGTTGCTCGGCAGCTCGGCGGAGCCGGTGATGGAGCGCTGGACCCGAATCGAAGCCGTCCTGAAGGCCGACGGCCGGGGCCTGCGGGTGGATCCGGGGGAGGTCCGGCTGAGCTCCAGTGGTGCCTGGATCCCGGGGGACCCGGCCAGGTACCGGGTGGTTGACGTGGTTGGCCCGGCCGGTTACCAGATCAGTCTTGCCTGGTGCGGTGAGGGAGCTTCGGCAGTCGCGTCTGGTCCAGCCACTGGGTGAACAGGGGGGTCAGGTCCTGGCCTGAGACTTGCTGGGAGGTGGTGATGAAGTCCGCGGTCGTCCCGGTGGCGTGCTTCCGTTCCAGGCACCAGGTGCGAAGGATGTCGAAGAAGACCTCGTCGCCGACAACCCTCCGCAGGGCGTGGAGGGTGAGGGCGCCGCGCTTGTAGACCCGGTCGTCGAACATGGCGTCCGGACCGGGATTCGCTGTCACCAGATCCTGCGGCAGGTCGGCGAGGAGGGCGTGGTGATGTTTGGCCTGCTGGTGGGCCGAAAGGGCCCCGGAGGCCTCCGACCACAGCCATTCCGCGTAGCAGCTGAAGCCTTCGTTGAGCCAGATGTCCTGCCAGCGGGAGACGCCGACGCTGTTGCCGAACCACTGGTGGGCCAGCTCGTGGGCAACCAGGCGTTCAGATGATCCCTGGCCGTCGAGGTGGTTCGCCCCGAACACCGCCATGCCCTGGGACTCGAGTGGGATCTCCAGCACGTCCGGGGTGACCACGACGTCATAGCGGGCCATCGGGTAGGCGCCGAAGCAGCTCTCGAAAAGGGCCAGCATGGCTGGGAGCCCGGTCAGGTCCGCCAGGACCGGGTTGCGCAGTTCCGCCGGGTAGTAGACGGTGCCCGGGACGCCTGCCAGCGGCAAGGCCTCGGACCGGTAGCGTCCGATGTGCAGGGCGACGAGGTAAGTGGCGGTGGGAACCTCGCTGGCGAAGGTCCAGGTCTTTCGTCCCGAGGACGCACTCTGCGACTCCAGCACTCCGGTGGCGGCGACGGTGTAGCCCTCCTCGAGGGTGAGTTCCAGGCGATAGCCGGCCTTGTCCGACGGCCGGTCGTTGCAGGGGAACCAGGTCGGTGCCCCGGTCGGCTGGGAAGCGACGAGGATGCCGTCGGCAAGGTGCTCCCAGCCGACCTGACCCCAGCGCGAGATCCGGGGACCGGGCGTTCCCGAGTACCGGAGGCGAACCGTGAACTCCTGACCGGGGCTGATGGCGGCAGCCGGCGAGATGGTGACCTTCCGGTTGCCCTGTCGGAAGGAGGACCGCTTCTCGCCGTCCACCCGGACGCGGTCGGCCTTCAGCCCGACCAGGTCCAACCGGAAGGACGTCAGGGCCTCGTTCGCGACAGCGATGATGACGGCCTCCCCGTCGAGGCGGTTGGTGAGCACGCGGTAGCGCAGCTTCAGGCGGTACTCGAGTACCCGGTAGCTGCCGTCTCCGCTCTGCGGAGCGTAGGGGTCGACCGTCACGAAGCGTCCGACTGGTAGGCCCTGACCTTGACTGCCCGCCACGGACCGATCGGGTTGCCGCTCCAGCGACTGCCGACCGGCACGGTCTCGCCGCGCATCACGAGCGAGGCCGGGCCGATCGTTGCGTTGGCCCCGATCGTTGCCCCTGGCAGCACGATGCTGTGTGGCCCGAGGGTGCCACCGCGTTCGATGATCACCGCGTCCATGCTCATGATTCGATCATGGAACAGGTGGGTCTGCACAACGCAGCCACGGTTCACGGTTGCCCCGTCGCCGAGGGTCACCAGGTCGGGCTCCGGCAGCCAGTAGGTGTCGCACCAGACCCCGCGGCCGATCCGCGCGCCGAGGCTCCGCAACCACAGCGCCAGCGCCGGGGTGCCGACGTTGGCGTTGGCGAACCATGGCCCTGCGACCATCTCCGTGAAGGTGTCGGACACCTCGGTCCGCCAGACGAAGCTGGACCACAGCGGGTGCTCGCCGACCCGGATCGGGCCGACCACCACCCACTTGACCGCCGTCGTGATTGCAGCCGCCAGCACTCCTGCGGTCAGCAGGACCGGGCCCGAGAGCAGCACCGCCCAGACCAGCCCGACGCGCTCGTCCAGCCACGCCAGCGTGAGCATCACCCACAGTCCGATGCCGCAGGTGGTGAACACCGCCAGCATCCGGCAGGCCTCCCAGCCGGCCCGGGCCAAGCGCAGCGAGAGGGTGGGCCGGTAGGTGCGCTCGAGGTCACCGGAAACCGCCTTCCGGCGCAGCCGGACCGCCGGCGAGCCCAGCCAGGATGAACCCGGCTTCGACTTCAGTGGTGTCACCGACAGCACCGCGACCAGGCCGTCCTTCGGCACCGAGTGACCGCCGGCCGCCAGTCCCGAGTTGCCGAGGAACGCCCGCTTGCCGATCGTGACCTCACCGATCCGGAGCCAGCCGTTGTGCAGGTCATAGGAGGCGACCATGGTGTCGTCGGCGAGGAAGGCGCCGTCCTCGATGGTGGTGA
>CAYQXH010000011.1:0-33849 GCA_964421325.1 uncultured Propionibacteriaceae bacterium | reverse complement strand
CGGCCGGCGCCTGGCGGCGCGCCTGGGGGGGGGCCGGGACGCGCGGCGGCGCGCGGAGGGCGAGGTGGACCCGGGGGACGTCCTCGGGCTGGAGGCTGTCGCGCGGCGCGGTCTCGACGATGCCGAGCAGCGTGTAGGCCGGCGGCAGCACCGCAACCCGTGAGGCGAGGTCCTCGGGGGCCCCGCGGCCGGTCAGGTGCTCGCGCCGCACGTGGTAGGCGGCCAGTTCCCGGCCGGTCATCAGGTCGGGCAGCTGGGCCATCGTCGCCTGGACCGGGCCGGCGAACTGGTCGACGGTCGCCTGGCTGTCGAGCGGTGGCCGCCGGTTGGTGACCAACCAGCGGGAGGCGCGCTCGACCAGGGTCCGCATCTCGATCCGCATCGAGGTCTGGAGCCTGGCGTCGAGCTTGTTGTCATAGCTCTTGAGCTCGTCGCGCAGCGGCAGCGACCCGAAGATCTCCCGGGCCACGAAGTTGGCCCGGGTCAGGTCGGCCCCGTCGGCGCCGGTCTCCCCCGCCAGCCGCGGCCAGAACGTCATCCCCGCACCGTTGACCAGGTCGTTGACGACCTGGGTGACGATGATCTCCCGGCGCAGCGGATGCGTGTCGATCTGCGCGGCGAAGCCGTCCCGCATCTCTGCGGGGAAGTAGGCCCGGAGGTCGAGCTCGAGGTAGGGATCGTCGGGCAGATCGCCCGCCAGCAGCTCCTTGGCGAGGACGATCTTGGTCCACGCCAACAGCACCGAGAGCTCGGGCGCGCTCAGTCCCTGGCCGCGCTCCATCAGCTGGCGCACCTTGCGCGACGACGGCAGTCCCTCGACCTCGCGGTTGAGCACGCCCTGGCGCTCCAGCTGCCGCATGAAGTCCTCGTGCACGTGCAGCAGGGATGGCGCGTGGGCGAGGGCGTTGGCCAGGGCCAGGTTCTGTTCGTAGTTGTCGCGCAGCACGAGGTCGGCCACCTCGCCGGTCATCTCCGCGAGCAGGCTGTTGCGCTGCTTCTCGGTGAGGTCGCCGCCCTGGACCACCCGGTCGAGCAGGATCTTGATGTTGACCTCGTGGTCGGAGGTGTCGACGCCGGCGGAGTTGTCGATGAAGTCGGTGTTGATCCGGCCGCCGGCCTTGGCGTACTCGATCCGTCCGAGCTGGGTGCAGCCCAGGTTGCCGCCCTCGGCCACACACCGCGCGCGCAACTGGCCACCGTTCACGCGGACGCCGTCGTTGGCCTTGTCGCCGGCGTCGGCGTGGCTCTCGGTCGCGGCCTTCACGAACGTGCCGACGCCGCCGTTGAACACCAGGTCGACCGGTGCGGCGAGGATGGCGCTGACGAGCTCGTTCGGGGTAAGGCGCACAACGTCATCGGCCAGCCCCAGCACTGTGCGCAGGCCGGGCTCGATCGGGATCGACTTGGCGCCAGGCCGATGGATACCCCCGCCGGCAGACAGCAGCGAGCAGTCGTAGTCGGCCCACGTCGAGCCGGGTAGCTCGAACAACCGGCGCCGCTCCTCGTACGAGGTGGCCGGATCCGGCGTGGGGTCGAGGAAGATGTGGACGTGGTTGAAGGCCGCAACGAGACGCAGGCGGTCCGAGAGGAGCATCCCGTTGCCGAAGACGTCCCCGGCCATGTCGCCGATCCCCACGCAGGTGAACTCGTCCGTGCCGGGGTCGAGCCCCAGGTCGGCGAAGTGCCGCTTCACCGACTCCCAGGCACCGCGGGCCGTGATTCCCATCTCCTTGTGGTCGTAGCCGCTGGAGCCACCGGAGGCGAAAGCGTCCCCCAGCCAGAACCCACGGCCGACGGAGACCTCGTTCGCCAGATCGGAGAACGTCGCGGTGCCCTTGTCCGCAGCCACCACCAGGTAGGGGTCGTCACCGTCGTAGCGGAGGACCCGTTCCGGGGGCACCACGCGGTTGCCGACGATGTTGTCGGTGATGCTGAGCAGGGCGTCGACGAACAGCCGGTAACACGCACGGCCCTCGGCCAGCCAGGCCCTGCGGTCGGTCGCGCTGGGCAATCGCTGGGGCACGAAGCCACCCTTGGCCCCGACCGGGACGATCACGGTGTTCTTCACCATCTGGGCCTTCACCAGCCCGAGGACCTCGGTGCGGAAATCCTCCCGGCGGTCCGACCAGCGCAGCCCGCCGCGGGCCACCGGCCCGAACCGCAGGTGCACGCCGTGGACCCGGGGCGAGTAGGCGAAGACCTCGTACTCCGGACGCGGCTCGGGCAGCATCGCCAGCTCCGCCGGCAGCAGCTTCAGCGCCCAGGTGGGGTTGCCAGTGAAGGCGTTGGTGCGCACGCCGGCCCGGATGACGGCGAGGAAGGCCCGCAGGATCCGGTCGTGGTCGAGGCTGACTACGGCGTCCAGCTGTTCGCCGAGCCAGCGGTAGCGCTCGGCTAGCGCAGCCTCCCGTTCGGCGGCGCCGTCGTGGAGGTCGGGGAGGAACTTGGTCTCGAACGCCGCCACCAGGCCGGCGGCGATCGCCGGGTAGGTGTTCATCGCGCTGGCGATGTAGGTCTGGCTGAAGGGCACACCGGCCTGGAGCAGGTAGCGGGAGATGCCGCGCAGCCAGCTCACCTGGCGCCAGTCCAGGCCGGCGGAGACCACCAGCCGGTTCAGGTTCCCCGGCTCGCACTGGCCGGTCCAGGACGCGACGAAGACGTCCATGAACCGCTGCCGGCCCGCAGCGTCCCAGGAACCGGCATCGGTGTCCGGAGGCAGTTTGAGGCCGAAGTCGTACACCAGCACCCGACGTCCGCGCAGGTCCCAGCTGTAGGGCCGCTCGTCGATCACCTCCGCGCCAAGCACCGAGAGGTGCGGCATCGCCTGGGTGAGCGACATCGACTGGTGCGAGATGATCTTCAGCCGCAGGTCGGAGGCGTCGGTCTCCTCCAGCGGCTCGGAGAGACTCAGCCGCAGGTCGTCGGGTCCGCTGAGCCGGTTGGCCAGCGCCAGGTCGGCGACGGCGACGGCCGGCGGGTAGTCGGCGGTGTAGGCCTCGCTGAAGATGACTCCGCGCTGCTCGCTCGGCAGCGCGTCCACCAGCGTGACGAAGTCGTCCTCCCAGCTGCGGGTGGCAGCGGCGCACTCGGCGGCGATGGCTTCGGCATCCGGCACGGCCGGGGCGTCGGGGCCCAGCCGGACCACGAAGAACAGCCGGGTCAGCACGGACTCGCTGACCAGCGTCGTGAACTCGAGTTCGACCCCGCCCAGCCGGGCGAGCAGCACGTCCTGGATCCGCAACCTGGCAGCAGTGTTGTACCGGTCGCGGGGCAGGTACACGATCGCCGTGGCGAAGTTGCCGTAGCGGGCCCGGCGGAGGAACACCCTGGTCTGGCGTCGCTCCCGCAGCGCGGCGATCGCAGCGACGATCGGGGCGAGCTCATCGATGCCGGCCTCGAACAGTTCGTCGCGCGGATAGCCCGCCACGACCTGGCGGACGGCGTTCCAGCCGTAGGAGTGCGGCTCGAAGCCGCAGCCGCTCAGCAGCTTGCTGCCCTTGGCTGCCAGCACCGGGATGTTCGCGACCGACTCGGTGTAGGCGGACGCGGCCAGCAGGCCGAGGAAGCGGCGCTCCAGCATCAGCTCGCCGGCCGCGGAGAAGCTGCGGACCGCGATGTGCTCGAGGTAGACCGGACGGTGCACCGGCGAGCGCTGCGGATCCCGCACCATCACCAGCGGAGCGCACTCCCCCGGCGCCGGAACGGTCAGCTGGTCCGGCTCAGCTGTGCCCCGGAGGATGCCCAGCTCCGTACCCGGAACCGGTAGCAGCCCCCCGTCCCCCGGCACGTACTCCGCGTAGCCGAGGAACACGAAGTTGTCGGCGGCCAGCCACTCCAGCAGTTCGACGGCCTCGGCCCCGGCCGGCGTCTGGACGGCGCGCAACTCACCGACGGCGGCATTCGCCCGGGCGAGCATCGGCTGCCAGTCGTCGACGGCAACTGTGACGGCGCGCAGGGCCTGGTTCAGCCCGGCCACCAACTGGTCGGCGCGCGCCTCGGCCGCCTCGCCGAGCGGCGGGTAGACCTCGATCGCGATCCACGATTCCGGCAGCCCATCGGGAGACCCGATCCCGGTCAACGTCCCGGCCCGGTCCCGAAGGACCCGTAGCTGCGGGTGGTAGAGCCGGCGCAGGCTCCACTCCTGGCGGGTGAGTTCCATCGTGACGGTGTCGACCAGGAACGGCCGGTCATCGGTCACCAGCAGGGCGAGGGTGGAACCGTCCTGGCCGACGGCCACCGCCTGGCCGGGGGTCAGCACCTGCAGCAGGTGCTCACCTGGGCGTCGCCGCCGACCCAGTTCGAGGTGCAGCGCGACGATGCCGGCGAGGGTGGTCGCATCGATGTCGACCAGGTCGGCTTCCGGCACCGGCGCCAGGTAGGCGGCGAGGAGCGGTTGCTGGATCTCGTCGGCTCCCTCGGCGAGGGCTGTGGACATGAGTGAGTCACGCAACCCCGCAGAAGTACCGGGCACCACAGTGGACACGACTGCTCCTTCGCAGCGAGTAAGGCTCTCCTCAGACTATCCACGCCACAATGGCCCCCATGCAGATACACGCCACCAACGATTTCGCCGCACCCGTTGACCGGGTGTTCGAAATGCTCACCGATCGCGTCTTCCTGCGGGCGGTCTGCCTGGCCACCGACCCGCTGGATCACGAGGTGAGCGTGACGGGACTGCGGACGTCCACCCGCCGGGTGATGCCGACCCCTTCGGTCGTCAAGCGGCTGGCCGGTCCGACGCTCACCATCGTCGACGACATCACCTGGGACGCTGCCGCGGTCGACGGCGTGCGCCGCGGCCGGACGCTGGTGAGTGTCGAGGGCATGCCGGCCGACGTCGTCGGCACCGTCACCCTCGCCCCCGGTGGCCGGGGTTCGCTGCTCAACTACGTTGGCGAGCTCACCGTCCGGGTTCCCGTGCTCGGCCCGGGGCTGGCGCGGCAGGCAGCCCCTGCGCTGCTGGAAGCGCTGGACGTGCAGCAGAAGGTGGGCGACGAGTTCCTGTCCGGCGGCAACTGACCGCTTGCCCGGGGAATCGGGGTCAGCGGCCCCCAGCCGTCGTCCGCGACGCCGCGGCTGCGGCGCTCGGCCCGCTGCCTCGCCTCCTCGTTGCTCGTAGCCGTGACCGTGAGCCACCGGTCCGCCCCGGGCCGGAGCGGTTCCACGGGATCAGTTCTCGAGCTTCCGCACGACTCGTTGCACCGTGAGCCAGGTGCGGGTGGTGATGTCCTTGCCGCAGATCCTCTCCAGCCACGCCATGAAGTCCGGCGTCTGGCTGGGGTCGCTGTTGTCGGTGACGGCGAGGACGACGCGCGCCGAAGGGTCGAACCCGACGATCCGGATGTGCCCGTCCGGGTGTTCCGGCATGACGACCGGGATCGTGGCCGGGTCCTTGACGAAGGTTGCGGTGAGGTAGGTGCCGCGGCCGTGCGTCAGGCCCGGGAAGGGGTCACTGTCCAGGAGCGCACGTAGCTCCGGGTGGCTGCGGAGAATGGTCCGGCTCCTGATGCCGAGGTCTTCGGTGAGCGCTTCCTCGATGCGTTGCTCGAGGGCTGGCACGTCGGACTCGCCGCTGTGGAAGACGATGTTGCCGCTGGCCACCACCGAACCCACCTTCGAGAACCCGAGCCGCTCGAAGACTCCGCGCAGCTTGTCGTTGGTCATGTTCGTGCCACTGGGTGCGATTCCGCGCAGCAGTGCGGCGTACTGGTGCATGCCGCCGACCGTACCAACCGGTCCGGCCCCACGATCCGTCCCCGCCTGGGCTGTCGCCGGGACGAGAATGTTGACATGTTCCCCAGGGGTGTTGCCCGGCTGGCCCGGCTGATCGGCACCGGCTGCGCCCTGCTGCTGTTCGGCGGCTGCGTGGCCGGAGTGGTCCTGACACCCGGACCTGCGCCCGGCGCGGCCCTGCAGCCGACGACAACGACGGTCACCATCGGCGGCCGGCCGGTGCTGCTGCACGTCCCCAACAGCCGCCGGCCCGAGACCCCGGCAGCGCTGGTCGTGGTGCTGCACGGCTACACCGGCGAGGCCGCCGGCGCGGTGGACTTCTTCGGGTTGCTGCCGCTCTCCGACCGGCTCGGTTTCCTGGTGGCAGCGCCCCAGGGCACCACCGACAGCGAGGGGCACACGTTCTGGAACGCTGCGAACGCCTGCTGCAACTTCACCGGCTCGCAGGTGGACGACTCCAGTCACCTGAGCCAGGTGATCGCTACCGTCGTGGCCGGGCAACGGGTGGACCCGGGAAGGGTCTACGTCGTCGGGCACTCCAACGGCGGGTTCATGGCCTCCCGGCTGGCCTGCGAGCATGCCGACCAGGTGGCTGCGATCGCGTCCGTGGCCGGGGCGATGGACGCCGACGGCGACTGCCGGCCGGCGCGTCCGGTGAGCATGCTGCAGGTGCACGGCCGGGCCGACGAGACCATCGGCTACCGGGGCGGCGAGATCAACGGTGAGCCGTACACCTCCGCGGCCGGGACGGTGGGGCGGTGGCGGCAGGCCAATGGCTGCACCGGTCGACGCACCTCCGGCGCCCCGTTCGACGCGGACGCGAGCAGCAGCGGCAAGGACCTGACCCCGACCACGTGGACCGGCTGCCGGGACGACACCGAGGTCACCCTCTGGACGATCGCTGACGCCGGCCACGTCCCGGCGCTGACCCCGGCCTTCACGGCAGAGCTCTTCGACTGGCTGGAGGCCCACCGCCGGCGCGCGTGAACGCCGGCCGCCGGCCACCTTCCGGAATTGGATCCGCGCGACGAGAATGGCGGCGTGACAAGGCATGGGCCGGTCGAGGGCGCAGGGGTGACGGTGCGGGAAGCCGAGGTCCTCGACCTGGTCGCGCGGCACCTGACGAACGCGGAGATCGCGCAGGCCCTGGTCATCTCCGAGCGCACCGTCGAGACCCACGTTTCGGCGATGCTGCGCAAGCTGGGAGTCCCCGACCGGCGCAGTCTCGCCCGGCACGCCGCTGCCGCTGCTGGGGCACCGGTCGACTCCGGGCGAGGTCGGCTGCCGGTGCCCGTCACCGACTTCATCGGCCGCGCCGCCGAGCGATCAGCCCTGGCCGCGGCCCTCGCGGACCACCGGCTGGTCACTGCAACCGGCCCCGGGGGCATCGGCAAGACCCGCCTCGCCCTCGCCGTGGCGGCAGGACTCGCACCCGGACGCGCCGACGGCGCCGTGTTCGTGGACCTTTCCCAAGTGCGGGATCCGGCGATGGTGGACGCGGTGGTGGCCGAGGCCGTCGGGGTGCCGGAGCAGCAGACCACCTCGGTCGACCTCGCGCTGGTCGCGTCGCTCGCCCGGCGGGACACGCTGCTGGTCATCGACAACTGCGAACACGTGCTCACCGGTGTCCGGGCGTGCGTGCACCGGATCGTCTCCGGGTGCCCGGGCATCACCGTGCTGGCGACCAGCCGCATCCGGTTGCTCCTGCCGTACGAGCGGGTCTACCAGGTGCCGGGCCTCTCCGTCGAGGCCGGTGGCGGGGATGCCGTCGACCTCTTCGCCGCCCGCGTGACCGCGACCACCGGAGACGTGGCCCCGGCCGATGGGGAACGTGTCGCCGCCCTGTGCGAGGCCCTGGACGGGATGGCGCTGGCCATCGAACTGGCTGCGGCCAGGTTCGCGGCACTCGGGCTGGACGGCCTCGAAGCCGGCCTCGACGAGCGGATGCGGTACCTGACGGCGGCGGCCACCGGTGCGGATCGTCACAGCTCCCTGCGCGCTGCCATCGGTTGGAGCTACGACCTGCTCGCCCAGGAGGACCGCACCCTGCTGGCGCACCTCGCGGTCTTCGCTTCCTGGTTCGAGGTCGGGTCGGCCGGACAGGTGACCGGACTCGGCAGCGATGCCGGGCTCGCCGACGGCCTGGCCCGCCTCGCCGAACACAGCCTGCTCGCCGTCGAGCGTGGCGACACCACGAGGTACCGGTTGCTGGAGACGATCCGCCAGTTCGGCATCGAGCAACTGGAGCGGGCCGGCGAGCTGGACCGGGCGCGGGCCGGCCACGAGCGTTACGTCCGGCTGGCCCTCGCCGACCTGCGCCGGACCGGGGTTGCGGACATCGACGCAACCTGGTGCGCCGGACTGGATCGCATCGTCGACGATGCCGGCGCCGCCATCTCCTGGTCTGCCGGAGACGACCGGCGAAGGGCCGTGGCGGTCGAGCTGGCCTCGGAGCTCGCGGAACTGCTGTTCCTCAGGGGCCGACCGGCCCAGGCCCAGCGCCGCTACGAACAGGCAGCGGAACTCGCAGGGAACGGAACCGAGCGGGTGAGGCAGCTGCGGCTGGCCGCCGGGGCTGCTGCCAGCCGCTTCGCCGGTGAAGAGGCCCTTCGCCTGCACCGGATGGCGGCCGACGCTGCCGTGGCGTCGGGCGACCCGACCGGGGCCGTCCGGGACCTCGCCACGATCGCGATGTACCTCAACCGGGCGCCCGGCATCATGGCCAGCCGCCACCCCCGAGAGGAGGCCGAGCGGCTGCTCACCGAAGCCGCTGCCCTTTCCGACGGCTCACCGGCCAGCCGTGCAGCACTCGCTGCGGCCAAGTGGTCCGAACGACCCGACCGGGAGGACGCGTCTCGCGCCCGCGCCCTGGCCGAGGCGGCCGCCGACGACCTCCTGCGGAGCATCGCCCTCGACATGGTTTCCTATGTCGAACTCTTCGACAACGACATCGCCGCAGCAGTCCGGGTCTCCCGTGAGCGACTCACGTTGCTCGACGCGATCGAGGTCGGCCCCCTCGCGGGTTTCGAGCTGGCCGATGGCCACCTGATGGCAGCCGAGGTCGACCTCGCCGCCGGCGACCTCGCCGGGGGTACAGCCGATTCCGAAGCCCTCGCCAGCCTGCCCTTCTTCCGGGACGAGGACCACCTGGCGATCTCTCGGCGGCTGCTGGTCGACGCGCTCGCCGGGCACCACGACGATGTCATCCGGACCGCCGAACGCTTCCGCGCCGGCTGGGAGCGGTCAGGGCGGCCGATCGCACCGAACCTCGCCCGCGTGCCCTACGCCGTGGCAATGGTGCACGGCATGCGCGGCGACGACGACGGGCGGGAGGCCTGGGTGCGGCTGACCCTCGACCTCGGGATCGACCCCGGGCTGCTGGCCGGCTGCGCGCTGGGTTGGGCCCCGGTGTTCGACGGCCTGCTCGCCCTCCATCTGGACGACCCGGCCAAGGCTGTGCGGCGCCTCACCGTCGACGCGGACGACGCCGAACTCTTCGGTCCCTGGGCGATCGGTCCGTGGCGGCCCTGGTACGCCGCAGTGTGGGCCGAGGCTGCGGTGCTCGACAACCATCCGGACGCAACCGCTCGACTGATGCGAAGCTCAGCCCTGGTTCGCGACAACCCGATCGCGGCCGCAATGGTCGAGCGGGCCCGAGCGCTGGCAGCCGGCGACCAGACTGCCCTCGCCGGCCTCGGCGACACGTTCGCCCGACTCGGCTGCCCTTACCAGCAGGCAAGAACCCTCCGCCTCGCTGGCCGGTAGCTGCCTTGGGCGGAGCGGCCGGGTCGTCAGCGGAAGTCCCGGGAGCGATGCACGACCATGATCGCCAGCGGCTCGAGCCGGTCGGCGACCACATTGACCACACCCTCGGGAGATCGTTCCAGCTTGCCGCGCACGATCAGCGCCGGGGACGACCGGGCCACCCGGCGGTAGCGCTGCCAAACCCCGACCGAGCACACCACGTTGACCAGGCCGAACTCGTCCTCGAGGCTGACGAACGTGATGCCGGAGGCGGTGCCAGGGCGCTGCCGGTGGGTGACCAGTCCCCCCACCTCGACCCGGCGGTCCGGCTCGGCCGTGGCCAGGCCGGCCGTGCTCAGCACCCCGCGGGCGTCGAGTTCGCTCCGCAGCTGGGCGATCGGGTGGTCCGCCGTGCTCACCCCGGTCGCCCACAGGTCGTCGGCCAGGACCTCGGTGGGGGTTGGGTCGTCGAACAGGAGGGGCTGGGATGCCACCAGTGTGCCCGGCAGTGAGTCCGGCTGGTCCAGCGCCGCGCTTCCGGCACGCCACAGGGCCTGCCGCCGGGTCAGGTCGAGGCACTCGAGGGCGCCGGCGGCTGCCAGCGCCTCCAGCTGCTCTGCATTCAGGCCCGTGCGGCGGACCAGGTCCTCCATCGAGCCATAGCCGCCGTTCGCGCTCCGTTCGGCAACGATCCGCTCAGCCACACCCCTGCCGATTCCGCGTACTGCAGCCAGGCCGAGCCGGACCGCGAAGCGCCCGTCCCGACGGTGGGCGGCCGATTCATCCGGTGCTGCGGGATCGAACCCGGCGACGGCCGGCTGGTACCGGTCGGCGCAGGACCGGAGGCCGGTGGGCCCGGCCACCGACGGCTCCGTCGGCTCCAGGCCGGCGTCCACCCCGGAGCCGGCAAGGTCGGGGCGCAGGACCACCACCCCGTGCCGACGGGCGTCGGAGACCAGCGTCGAAGCCGAGTAGAAGCCCATCGGCTGGGCGCGCAGCAATCCGGCCAGAAAGGCCGCCGGGTAGTGCAGCTTCATCCAGGAGGAGGCATAGACCAGCAGGGCGAAGGACAACGAGTGCGACTCGGCGAAGCCGAAGTTCGAGAAGGCCTGGATCTGGGCGTACAGGTGGTCGGCCGTCTCGCCGACCAGCCCGTTGCGCGCCATGCCTGCGTAGAGCTTCTGCTTCAGTGTCTCGATCCGCTCCAGCCCCCGCTTCGAGCCCATCGCGCGGCGGAGCAGGTCGGCGTCCTCACCGCTGCAGTCGCCCACCGCCATCGCCATCTGCATCAGCTGCTCCTGGAAGACCGGCACCCCGAGGGTCCGGCGGAGCACCGGCTCGAGCTTCGGGTGGGGGTAGGTGACCGGTTCCCGGCCGAGTCGGCGCCGGACGAAGGGGTGTACGGCCCCGCCCTGGATCGGGCCCGGCCGGATCAGTGCGATCTGGACCACCAGGTCGTAGAAGCGGCGCGGCTGGAGCCGCGGCAACAGGCCCATCTGGGCGCGGGACTCCACCTGGAACACCCCGATCGAGTCGGCCCGGCACAGCATGTCGTAGACACCCGCCTCCTCCTTCGGCAGGGTGGCCAGGTCCCACCTCTCCCCCGTGCACTCCCTGGCCAGGTCGAAACAGTGCTGCAGCGCTGCCAGCATGCCGAGGCCGAGCAGGTCGAACTTCACCAGCCCCATCCAGGCCGCGTCGTCCTTGTCCCACTGGATCACGGTCCGGTTCTCCATCCGGGCATGCTCGATCGGCACCACCTCGCCCACCGGACGTTCGGTCAGCACCATGCCGGCCGAGTGGATCCCCAGGTGCCGCGGCGCCTTCAGCAGCTGGTTGGTGAGGTCGACGACCGCGGCCGGCAGGACCTGTCCCGGACCGCTGGCAGGATCGCCGCTCCCTGCTGTCACCGACGAGCCCCATCCGTCCACCTGCCGCGCGAAGGCGTCGCCCTGCCCCGGGCTGTAGCCCAGCGCCCTGGCGATGTCGCGGACCGCGTTCTTTGGCCGGTACTGGATGACGTTGCAGACCTGGGCGGCCCGTTCCCTGCCGTAGCGGTCGAAGACCCACTGGATGATCTCCTCGCGCCGGTCGGCGTCGAAGTCCACATCGATGTCCGGCTCCTCGTCGCGCAGCGCGGAGAGGAACCGTTCGAACGGCAACTCGTACGCGATCGAATCCACGGCCGTGATGCCCAGCAGGTAGCAGACCGCCGAGTTTGCCGCCGACCCGCGGCCCTGGCAGAGGATCCCGCGGCGCTTCGCCTCGGCGACGATGTCGTGGACGATCAGGAAGTAGCCGGGGAAGTCCTTGGCCTCGATCACGGCCAGTTCGCGCTCGATCCGTTCGGCGTCAGCTCCGGACAGGTCCGGGTACCGCTCCGGGACGGCGGCCCAGACCAGGTGTCGCAGCCACGACATCGGGGTGTGACCGGCGGGGACGTCCTGCTTCGGCAGCGCCGGCTTCGCCCGGCGCAGCGGGAAGGCCAGCTCGTCGGCAACCCCGACGGTGTGCTCGACGGCGCCGGGGTAGCGGGCGAACCGTGCCGCCATCTCGGCTCCGGAGCGGAGGAAGGCAGTGCCGGCGGCCGGCAGCCAGCCGTCGAGGGCTTCGAGGCTGCGGTTCGCCCGCACTGCTGCCACCGCCTGCGCCAACGGGTGCTGCGCCGGGGTGGCGTAGTGGACGTTCCCGGTGGCGATCGTCGGCAGGTGACGGCCCGCGGCGAGTTCGGCCAGGGCGTCGTTGATCGAGCTGTCGAGTGGCTGGCCGTGGTCGATCAGTTCAACGAACACCCGGTCCGGCCCGAACCGGCGCACCAGTTCGTCCAGCTCCCGCCCCGCACCGGCCCGCCCTTCGGTGGCCAGCGCCTGCCGCACCGCGCCCTTGCGGCAACCGGTGAGCACGACCCAGTGGCCGCCGGCCCGCTCCGCCAGGTCGTCGGCGTCGTAGTCGGGGCGTCCCTTCCGGCCACCGGCCAACTGGCCGTGGGTGATCGCAGCCGCCAGGCGGTGGTACCCCTCCTCACCTGCGGCGAGAACCAGCAGGTGCGAGCCGACCGGGTCTGGCTGGCCGGTCTGGGGAGCCGGCAGTTCCAGCGACAGTTCTGCCCCGAACACTGTTCGCAGGCGCATCGACTCGGCCGCCTCGGCGAACCTGACGATGCCGTAGAGGCCGTCATGGTCGGTGATCGCAAGGGCGTGCAGTCCCAGCCGCTCCGCCTCCTCGGCCAGCTCGGCGGGGCCGGACGCGCCGTCGAGGAAGGAGAACGACGAGTGGACGTGGAGCTCGGCGTAGGGGACGGCGTCGACCGGGCGCTGGATCCTCGGCGGTTCGTACGGCTGCCGCCGCCAGGAGAACGGGACGTCCTGTGGTGGACCGTTTGGCGGTGCCGCGCTGAGGGTGCGCTCGAGGGTGCGCCAGGTGACCGGGGGGTTGTTGAAGCCCATCAGTCGTACCTGGCTTCCGCCCACCAGCGTCCGGCCTGGAGCACCAGCAGCCAGGCTGTGCCGGAGTCGTCGACGACCTGGAACCGGCTGGCGGCCCGGTGCCGCGCCGGGTCCCAGGCCCGTTCGTCGATCGGCCAGGGACCGGCCCAGGCGACGACCTGCCGCTGCTCCTCGCCGGTCCGCAACACCGCCGGGTGCCCGACGAGCTGCCCGCGGTCGTCGAGCGAGACCGCCTCGTCACCGCCGGTCAGCAGGTGGACCAGCCTGGGTTCGGGGAACACCGTCGCGGGCAGGGGGGCCGGCAACCGACCCGGCCAGGGCAGGGCGGCCGGCGCCCCGGCCACCGGGCGATCCCCCCAGGGGACCAGCACCTGCCGTTCGGCAAGCCACCGACCGCCGCCGATCCTCGAAGTCAGGACACCCTCGTGCCCGAGCATGCCCTGCACCCGCGACAGCACGTGGTGCACCCGCTCCTCGGTACCCGACCCGAACAGGCCGGGGACGTGGTTGGCCAGCGCATCCACGGCCACCGGTTCCAGGCGCAGGCCGGTGACAGCACTGTTGAGCTGGCCGCCGGCCGCCGCCTGCAGCTGCCACCGGATCCGGTCGATCACGGCCGCCGGTTCGAAGAAGCCCGGGGTCAGCCAGGTGCGGATGACCAGCTCGTCGAGCTCACCGGTGACCTCGACCCGCAGCTCGGTGCAGGCCAGGCCTGCCCCGGTCAGGGCCCCGATGAACTCCTCGACCATCGTCCGCGAGGTGAAGGCGACCTGGTCGACAAGGGCAAGCGGCGGCTCGAAGTCGAGCTGCCGGGTGAGTTCCGGGGGCGGTGTGCGCGGCTGCACCCGGGCCGGATCCCGTCCGGAGGCCAGCGTGTGCAGCCTCAGCCCGTGCTCGCCGAACCGGTCGCGGACCGCAGCCGGGCCGAGGCTGGCGAAGTCACCGAGGGTGTGCACGCCGAGCCGCGGCAGCAGGCTGGCCAGCGCATCGTCCCCGAGCCGGGAGACCGGCAGCGGTGCAAGGAACCCGGCAGCCTCGCCGGGCGGGACGATCCGCACCGGATCGCCGGTGTGGGCAGCCTGCAGTGCAGTGAAGATCCCGTCCGCTATCCCGATGCGCCCGGACGTGATGCCCACCTCGACAGCCACGGCCTCCAGGAGGACCTCCGCAGCCTCGAGCTCGGTGCCGACGTAGCCGGCCAGGCCGCGGGCACGAAGGGCGCACACCCCTGGGCGGATCACCTGCACCCCGGGTGCCAGCCGTTCCACGCATTCCACGACCTTGGCGAACTCCCGGCTGTCCCTGGCTTCATCAGCCCGCAACACCTCGAGGCCGGGGCACCTGGATTGCGCCTCGCGACGCCGTTGCCCGGTCACCACTCCCTCTGCAGCGGCCTCCGGCGAGCACGCGACCACCCGGTTCGCCGCCACCACGGCCACCGGCCGGTCAGCGGCCACCCCTTCGGCGAGGGCCCGGGCGGTCACCGGCCAGCCCGGGAACCACAGCACCAGGGACCGCTCACCCGCCTGCGCGGCCGTCGCCGGCGCCGGGCCCCCACCGGCGGCCACCGGCTCCGGTCGGGCAGGTCCGCCCTGCGGTGCGGACATCAGCCGGCCACCCTGAATCCGGCCCGGCTCTCCACCGGGGCCGGCGCGGCAGGTTGCGCCGGGCGCCCGTCCGGAGCTGGCAGCACGATGCGCGCACCGCGGGGCACGGGCAGCCGCCTGGAGGTGGCCGTCACCGTCACCTCGCGGCGCTCCAGGTGGCCGTAGCCGTCGCCGACCCCCCACCAGCGTGGCTGGGTGGCGGTGAGGCTGGCCTCTGCCCGCGGCCAGGGCCCGGCCACCAGCAGGACGGCTTCCCGGTCGCGCAGCCGGGACATCAGCCGGGCGGCATCTCCTTCGCTGACCCGTCCGGACGGCCGAACGGCGACTATGGGCAGCGCTTCCGCGAGCGCTGCGGTGATGGCCAGCCACTGTTCGCCGGGTTCCGGCACCAGGGCGAGCCGGTCGAGGCGGACGCCGGCCAGGCCGGCAGCCTCGGCCCCGAACTCGGGCATCCCGACGACGCCGCACCAGTGGCCCTCTTGCGACGGCTCAGCCAGCAGCGCGAGCAGCAGCGCCCCACAGCCGGCCAGACAGTAGGCGGCTCCGGGCTTCAGCCCCGCTTCGGGCAGGAGCCCGGCAAGGTCGGGATGCACCGGGTAGTTTCCCTGCCGGAACCGGGCCTCCCTGGCAGCCACCTGCGCACGCAGCCGCTCCAGCAGCTCGCCGGTGGAGGGCTGGGCAACCGGCGCGTGCATCACCTACCGATGATCGAACAGTTGTTCGATTTCGTCAAGCGGCTGCCGTGGCCCCGTTGGGCCCGGCCCCTGAGCGTCCGGGTCCGGTCCGGGCTGTGCCGGCTCAGGACTCCAGCATGTGCGGATAGCCAACGCCGGTCGGCGGCACCAGGTTCTCCTTGATCGACCGTGGGCTCACCCAACGCATCAGGTTCCACAGCGAGCCGGCCTTGTCGTTGGTGCCAGAGGCACGGCTCCCGCCGAACGGCTGCTGGCCGACGACGGCGCCGGTCGGCTTGTCGTTGACGTAGAAGTTCCCGGCGGCGTGGCGCAGCCTCCGGAAGGCCAGCTCCACCGCCGCCCGGTCGTTGGCGAAGACGGCTCCGGTCAGGGCGTAAGCCGAGCCCTCGTCCACCATCCGTAGTACATCGTCGTACTCCTCGTCCGGGTAGACGAAGATCGCGAGGATCGGCCCGAAGTACTCGGTGGTGAAGATGTCCTGGTGCGGGTTGTCCGAGACGATCAGGGTCGGCCGCACGTACCAGCCCTCGCTGCGGTCATAGGTCCCGCCGGCGATGATCTCGGCATCGGGAGCGCTCCGGGCACGCTCGATGGCTCCGGCGAGTTTGTCGAAGGCACGCTCGTCGATCACGGCCGAGGTGAAGTTGGCGAAGTCGCGCACATCGCCGACGGCGAGAGCCTCAACCTGCTCCACCAGGGAGTCGCGGATCAGCTCCCAGAGGCTGCGGGGCAGGTAGCAGCGGGAGGCGGCCGAGCACTTCTGGCCGGAGTACTCGAAGGCACCCCGGATCAGGGCAGTCACCAGTGCCCCGGGGTCGGCCGAAGGATGCGCGACCACGAAGTCCTTGCCGCCGGTCTCCCCCACCAGCCGGGGGTAGGCCCGGTAGCCGGCGATGTTGGCCCCGACCTCGCCCCACAGCCCCTGGAAGACCCGGGTCGACCCGGTGAAGTGGATGCCAGCGAGGTCCGGATGGCTGAGCGCGACGCTGGACACCTCCGCCCCGTGCCCGGGGACCATGTTGATCACGCCTTCGGGCAGGCCGGCCTCCACCAGCAGTTGCATCCACAGGTGCGCGGCGAACGTCTGCGTGAGCGCCGGCTTCCAGATCACCGTGTTGCCCATCAGCGCTGGGGCCGTCGGCAGGTTGCCGGCGATGGCCGTGAAGTTGAACGGGGTGATGGCGTAGACGAAGCCGTCGAGGGGCCGGTAGTCCATCCGGTTCCAGATGCCCGCGGAACTGATCGGCTGGTTGGCGTAGAGCTCCCGGGCGAAGCCGACGTTGAACCTCAGGAAGTCGATCAGCTCGCAGGCAGAGTCGATCTCGGCCTGCTGGGCCGTCTTGCCCTGGCCGAGCATGGTGGCCCCGTTCAGCAGGTCGCGGTGCGGTCCGGCGAGGAGCTCCGCTGCTCGCAGGAACACCGCGGCCCGCTCGTCGAAGGGCGTGGCCGCCCAGTCGGCCTTCGCAGCCTGCGCAGCCTCGATGGCTGAGGCGGCGTCGGCGGCCGTGGTCTGGTGCACGCGGGCCAGCAGGGTCGAGTGGTCGGACGGCATCCGCACCTCGTGGACCACACCGCCGGGACGGGGGGTCCAGCCGTCACCGATCACGCCGAAGACATCGATCGGCTCCTCGGCGAGGAAGGCCAGTGTGCTCTTCAGGCTCGCCCGCTCCGGGCTTCCCGGCGCATAGCCGAGGATGGGCTCGTTGACCGGCTTGGGAACTTGGGTGATGGCATCCACGCAGGCGACTCTACCGCCGTCGGGACCCTCCCCTGCTCAGCTGGCCGCGGCCTCCTGGCGCCTTGCCTTCGCTGCCTCGACGGACGCGCGGAGGGCTGCGACCAGGTCGACCACCTGGGCGTCCTTCGGGGCCTCCTCCGAAGCCGCGGGCAGCTCGACACCGTCCAGCTTGGCGCCGATGACCTGCTCCAGGGCCTCCCGGTAGGTGTCGGTGAACTGGCTGGGATCGAACTCTCCCGACAGCTGTTCGATGAACATCCGGGCCATCCCGACTTCGGCCTCGTTGACCTTGACGTCATCTGTCGGCGCCGCGAAGCCGCTGTCGCGCAGCTCGTCCGGCCAGATCATCGTGTGCATCCGGAGCACGTCGCCGACCGGACGGATCAACGCCAGCGTCTCCCGGGAGCGCAGCGCCACCTTCACCACTGCCGCCTTGCCGGTCTCGGCCAGCGCCTGCCGCAGCAGGACGTAGGGCTTGGTTCCGGTCTTCTCCGCCTCCAGGAAGTAGGTCCGGTCGAAGTAGGTCGGGTCGATCTCCTCGACGTCGACGAACTGCACGACGTCGACGGTCTTGCCACTGGCCGCGGGCAGTTCGGCGAAGTCCTCGGCCTCGAGGATGGCGACCCTGCCGTCAGCGGCCTCATAGCCCTTGGCGATCTCGGCGAAGGGGATCTCCTCGCCGCACACCTCACAGACCCGCTTGTAGCGGATCCTGCCCCCGTCCGCTGCGTGCACCTGCCGGAAGCTGATGTCCTTCTCCTCGGTGGCTCCGTAGACCCGCACCGGGATGGTGACCAACCCGAACGAAACCGCACCCTTCCAGATCGACCTGGGCATGCCGTCGCCTCCCCTTCTCCAGCCTTCCCCTGCTCAACCAGTACCCAGACTCTCCCATTCCCCGGGCCCGTGCCAGAGGAGGTCGGCCTCCTCGAGGAGCGCGATCACCGCCGGATGGTCCCAGGCGGCCTGCAGCTGGAATCCGGCTACGGCCGAAGCAGCCGCGGCCAGTCCGGGGGCGTCCGGCTCGTCGGCGAACAGGCTGGTGACGGCGCCGAAGCTCAGGTCGCCGGTGGTGACCTCACCGAAGTCGGTGGCACCGTCGGCCACCGGCTCACCCTCGCCCTCGACGACGGCCACCTCCCGGGCGCCACCTGCGGTAAGGGCGGCGATCGAGGCCACCAGCAGGGCGAGATGCTCGGCCTCCTCTGCGTCGGCCGGTTCGAAGGCCGCCAGCATCCCCGGGGTGACCGTGTAGGCGGTCAACGGCCCGGCCAGCACCCCGGCGGCGGCCCAGTCGGCCAGCTGTGCACGTTTGACCGGCAGGAAGAGCAGCGTCATCAGGCCTCCGCCCGCAGCGCACCGAGCTCGGTGCCGATGTCGCGGGCCCAGCGACGCAGCGGCGCAACCGCGGTGACGTCCAGGGTGACCCGGCCCCGGTAGCTGGTGATCGTGACGCTGACCTGCTCGTCGTCAGTGGTTGCCGTCAGGGCGTGGAGCTGGCGGACCCGGGCCGTGCCCAGGAAGCGCTCCCGCGACGGCCCAGGGACGTTGGCGACCACGACCTCGTGCGGCCGGCCGGCTGCAACCGTGCCGGCAGCGACGCTGTGCAGCGTCGGTGGTGCGAATCCGGCGAGCCCGGTCAGGTCCGGGGCGGGAACGCTGACGCCACTGTCGGTGCGGGTCCTGGTCAGGGTGGCGATGGTTCGCAGCCGGTCTCCCGGCGACGTCGCCCGCACCGGCAGCCCGAGCCAGGACGGGGCGATCCGGCAACCGATGGCGCTCTCCAGCACGGCCGGTTCCTGCACCGCCAGCGGCACCAGCGCGACCGGGTCGGCCAGGTCGCGCCCGTTGTCAAGGAGCCAGCCCCTGACCCCTGCTGTGGCAAGTGCGAGCAGCACGTCGTGGGTGGTGCAGCCGAAAGCCTCCCGGACCGCTGCCAGCACGTCGAGCTCCACCTCGACGCCGGCGACGTGCTGGGGCCGCGGCGCAGCCGCCATCGTCCGCACGGCGTTCTCGACCATCCCGAGCAGGCCGGTGGCGGCGCCGGTGACGACCTTCAGCGGGTCACCCATCGCCCCGACCACGTCCGCGAGCCCCGGCAGGTCGGTGTGGACCGGTTGCCAGTCGTCGGAGATCTCGGCGATGGCCTCGGCGTGCTCGTCGAAGAGCTCCTGCAGCAGGTGGACGTTGTCGTAGCCGTCGACCAGAGCCGGGTGCGAGCACATCACGAGCGCCTGGGTTCCGGGGGCGATCCCGTGCACCAGGGTGGCCTCCCAGAGCGGGTGACCACGATCGAGACCGACAGCGAGCCGGGTCGAGAGCCAGTCCTCGAGGCGTTGCCCGGGCTGGAGGGTGGCCTCGCGGACGTGGCCGGCGACGCTGAAGTTGACGTCGTCCACCCAGCCCGGCACCGGCCAGCCACTGACCAGCCGGCGGAACCTGGGGGCGTACTCGAGCCGGTCGGTGATCCGGTCGATCACCTCCCGCCGGGTCAGCCGCCCGGACAGGACCACAACGAACGCCTGCTGCCAGGGCTGGGACTGTTGGTCCCGGGCCAGCAGGGCCGCTTCGGTCACAGTCACCGGGTCGCTCACGGCTCAACCCTACTCAACCAGGTACGGCGGGGGCTGGACGCCGAGGTCGGCCCAGACGAACCGTGGGATCCGGCCCAGCCAGCCGCGCAGGGTCGCCTCGCAGGCGTCGACGATCAGCAGGTCGTGGTCCTCCACCTCGAACATCACCACCTGGCCGGACACCGTCCACCCGCGCGGGCCGGTGGCGAGGAGCCACTCCATGGTGCGCGGGTGGATCACGTCCGAGGCGAACTTCGCGTCGACGGCGCGCACCTTGAAGGCCCGGTTGAAGTCGTCGCTCTCGAAGGCGACCCGCTCCCCCAGCCGCCTGCCGTTGACGCTCATCCCGGGCAGTTCGAAGGGCAGCGTGAAGCCGCAGACCGGTTCGGAGTGGTGGTCGGTGACCGTCCGGGTGCGGGTGTGGCCCTCGGAGTCGGTGTAGGTCTCGGTGCGGTCGGTCTTCCACTCGTGGGTGAACGCGTCCAGCCGGATCCCGTCGCGCAGGCCGGTGATCGGATCGGTCACCTCGTGGCCGTAGCCGAACGACGTGACCGGGTACCGATCCAGGACGCCGGGGTCCGCTGCCGCGAACCGCCAGTCGGGGTGGCCGTAGAAGCCCGAGCGTCCCTGCGGCTTCGTGACCTCGTGGGTGCGCAGAGCGGTGCCGGACAGCGACGCCACGATCGGGTCGAGCGCAGCCAGGCAGGCGTGGAGGTCGGCCGGATCCTTCGGGACGCTCCCGGCCACCAGCTGGTCGCCGTCGATGCCCAGGTCCACGCGGTGCCCCAGCTGCCGGAGGGCGGCAGCGGCCGGGGTGAGTGCTGCCAGCACCCGCGCAGCCAGGGCCGGGTCGGTCGTGATCGCCCGCAGCCCCTGGTCCTCGGCCTGGACGAGCGCTGTACCCGCCGGCGAGATCCCGACCCGGGCCTGCCCCGCCTCGGAGATGAAGACCTCCGGCAGGGCGAACGGCAGCTTCACTGCGGCCACCCGTTCGGAGTAGCCGGGTCCGGCGCCGGTGTAGTCGTAGTCGAAGACCCGGAAGGCGTGCCCGGCGGCGGTGGTGCCGGTGACGAGCTCGTCGACCGACCGGCGCAGGCCGAGGCCGAACGGCGGCGCGCCCAGGTCGGCGATGGCGCCGACGGCCGGGTCAGGGTCGTGCGACCAGCCGAGTGCCCGCAGCTGTGCGAGATAACGCCGCCGGCGGGCGACCAGGACGCCGCCGACCAGCGCCCCGAGCGCCACCACCACCCAGAGCCACAACCAGAAGCCGTTCACCCGCCACCTTTCCCAGACGCAGGGCTAGGCTACGGCGACCCGGTCGGCCGGATGCCAGAATCGGGGGGGAGGAGGACGCATGTCACGACTTGTTGCCACCCTGGTCGGCCTGGTGCTGCTGGCTGCCTGCAGTTCGGCAGCCCCCGGAGCCACCACAGCGATCCCCGCGACCTCCCCGGCGCGCCCCGCCACGTCCGCGTCGGCGAGCCCCTCGACCGCCGCGAGTGCACCGACTCCCACCGAGCCGGCGACGAAGGCGGTCACGATCACCCTCGCCGACGGAAAGGCAGAGCCGAACGGCGAGCGGGTGGAGCTGGTCCGCGGCCAGCACCTCGTCCTGACCATCACCTCCGACCGCGACGACGAGGTGCACGTCCACGGTTTCGACCTCGAGATTCCGGTCTCGCCCGGGGAGAGCGTGACCAGGGACATCCGGATGGACCGGGTCGGCCGGTTCAAGGTCGAGTCCCACGAGCCCGTGCTGACCCTGCTGGTACTGACGGTCCGTTGACCGGCCTCCTGGTCCCGCTGCACGGGCTCGGGTCGCGGCAGGACCTGCCGCTGCCGTTCCCGGCGGTGATCGCGGGCGCGGCCCTGGTGCTGATGCTTTCCTTCGGGGCACTGGCGCTGGCCTGGCGGCAGCCCCGCTGGCACGGCATCCCCGGCGGCCGGCCCCTGCCTGCCCTGACCCGGCTCGTCGACGATCGCTGGTTCCGCGCGGTGCTGGGAGCGGCGGGCTGCTTCTGGTTCGCCTGGATCGCCGCCGCCCTCTGGCTCGGCCGCGACCTGGTCACCAATCCCGTCTTCGGCTTCACCTACGTGTGGCTGTGGGTCGGGCTGGTTCCGGTGTCGCTGCTGCTCGGCCCGGTCTGGAAGGTCGCCAACCCGTTGCGTTGGCTCCTCCGGGTGCTCCAGCGCTTCGGGCTGCCGGCCGACGGGTTGCTACGCCTGTCCGGCCCGACCTGGCGGCGGCTCGGCAGCTACCCGGCGGCCGGCGCCCTGCTCGGGTTCGGTTGGCTCGAGCTCGTGCAACCCGACAACAACACCCTGCCTGTGCTGCGGGGCTGGTGGGTGGCCTGGGTGCTGGCGGTCCTCGGTGGCAGCGTGCTCTTCGGGCGACGCTGGGTCGCTGCAGCCGACCCGTTCGAGGTGTACTCGACGCTGGTGGCGCGCGCCGGCCCCTGGCAGCGGATCGGCGGTCGGGTGTCCGTGGTGAACCCGCTCCGCAACCTCGCGACGTCCGCATCACCGGCAGGCACCTGGGCCGTGGTCGCAGTGCTGCTCGGGGTGACGGCCTTCGACGGGTTCACCGGCACGTCCTGGTGGGTGCGCACCATCCAGGCCTCGGCGCTGCCCCGCCCAGTGTGGGGAACGCTGGGGCTGGCGGCGATGGTCGCGCTGGTGGCCCTCACCTTCGCGCTCGGCGTCCGCGGGCTCGCCCGGCTGCGCAACACCGGCCACCTGGACCTGCTCGCGGCGAGCGTGATCCCGATCGTCATCGGCTACGCGGTGGCGCACTACCTCAGCCTGCTGGTCCTCGAGGGACAGCGGACGCTGATCAACGCCTCCGATCCGCTCGGGCTGGGCTGGAACGTGTTCGGGACAGCAGAGCTGGCGATCAACCAGCTGTGGCTCGAGCTGCCGCAGGTGACGGCCGGGATCCAGCTGGCTGCGATCGTGGGCGGGCACCTGGTCGGGGTCCTGGTCGCGCACGAGCTCAGCCTCCGGGTCCTGCCGCTCGCGCGGCGGACCATCGGCCAGGTCCCGTTGCTGGCTGTGATGATCGGCTACACCTGCGGTGGGCTGCTCCTGTTGTTCTCCCCCTGAGTTGTCCACAGATCAGCCTCTGGCCCTGTTCCCGGTGGCCGCGGTCGGCGCAGGGTTTCCTCCTCACCACCGGAGGAGATGCGATGGAACCCGCTCTGGCCACCTGCCGGCAGGCGCCGGCTTCCCGACCACCGGCGCTGCCCCTGCTGGAGCCGGCCTGGTTCGCTGAGGGCAACCAGCCGGTGCTGCCCTGGACCGTGGTGCCGGAGGCAGTGGTTCCCGACGACCCGGTCGACCCGGAACTGCGACAGCTCGCCGCTGCGCTGACCGGTGCGCTGGTGGAAGTGCTGTCCGGCCAGCGCTCACCGCTGCAACTGGAGCGGTGGGTCGAGCCCGAGCTGCTGAGCCTGGTCGAACACCTGCAACGGGCCCGCCGCGGGCAGGGACTGCGGCTGCGCTCGGTACGGGTGCAGGCCCCGCACGCGGCGGCGCTCGAGGTGTCCGCCCACCTCGCCCAGGGCACGGCATCGCGGGCGGCGGCCCTGCGGATCAGCCGGCGCCGGGGCCAGTGGGTGGCCACCCACCTTGCCCTCGCGCTCCAGCCACCGGTGATCCACCAGGCGGGCTGGATCAGCCCGCTGGCGAACTGAGCATGGCCGTCGGCACGGTGGACGCACCCGACCGGCCGGCGAGCTCCGGCACGGGCGCGTCCGGACCGGGCTCAGCGGGCGCTCAGGCGCTCCGGCCGTGGCACAGCTTGAACTTCTTGCCCGAACCGCACGGGCAGGGGGCGTTGCGGCCAACCCCGGCGTAGGGATCGGCTGCGGTCTTCACACTCGACCTGGCCACCTCACCGGTCTCGGTCGGAGCGGAGTAGGCCATCGGACGCTGCACCTTCGGCTCGAGGCCCTTCGCCTTCAGCGTGGGCCGCTTGGTGAGCTCAGGGGCCGCCGGCATGGTCGACCGGTGCTGTTCGACAGCCGCCGGAGACCCGGCCGTGACCAGGTCGCCGGCCGTGATCGGCTGGCCACCGGGGCCGGCCACGAGTCCCACCGGCGGCGTCGGCTCGACCCGCACCTCGAGGTTGAACAGGTAGCCGACGACCTCCTCCATGAAGGCCTCCATCATGGCGTTGAACATGTCGCCACCCTCGCGCTGGTACTCGACCAGCGGGTCGCGCTGGGCCATCGCGCGCAGGCCGATGCCCTCGCGCAGGTAGTCCATCTCGTAGAGGTGCTCGCGCCACTTGCGGTCGAGGACGGTGAGCAGCACCTGCCGCTCGAACTCGCGCATGGTCTCCGCACCGAGCAGTTCGGTTCGGGCGTCGTAGGCGGCTTGCGCGTCGGCCTGGAAGTCGGCGACGAGCTGTTCGACGGTGAGGTCGGTGCGGCCCTCGTAGTCGGCCTGGTCGAGGCTGACCGGGTAAAGGGTGCGCAGCTGGGTCCACAGCGCGTCGAAGTCCCAGTCCTCGAAGAAGCCCTCGGTCAGCCCCCGGACGTACTGCTCCACAACGGTGTTCACCGTGCCGCGGAGCTGCTCCTCGACGTCGGCGCCCTCGAGCA
Source organism: uncultured Propionibacteriaceae bacterium (assembly GCA_964421325.1). Taxonomy (GTDB): domain Bacteria; phylum Actinomycetota; class Actinomycetes; order Propionibacteriales; family Propionibacteriaceae; genus Propionicimonas. The sequence continues at coordinate 9,709 of CAYQXH010000011.1, read as the reverse complement.
CCCGGCGGCGGTCACCGTAGATGGCGTGCCGCTGCCGGTTCATCACGTCGTCGTACTTCAGGACGTTCTTGCGCATCTCGAAGTTCTGCGCCTCGACCTGCTCCTGCGCCTGCTGCACCGACTTGCTGACCCGGCTGTTCTCGATCGGGACGTCGTCGGGCACCTTGAGGGTCTGCAGGACCCATTCGATGATGTCGGACTTGAACAGCCGCATCAGATCGTCGCCGAGGGAGAGGTAGAACCGGCTCTCGCCCGGGTCGCCCTGGCGGCCGGACCGGCCCCGCAACTGGTTGTCGATCCGCCGCGACTCGTGCCGCTCGGACCCGATCACGTACAACCCGCCGAGGGCGACGACCTCGTCGTGCTCGTCCGCGACCTGCTGCTCGATGTCGTGCAGGGTCTGCGGCCAGGCCGCCTCGTACTCCTCGACGTGCTCGACCGGGTCGATCCCCCGTCCCTGCAGAACTGCGTCGGCAAGGAACTCGGGGTTGCCGCCGAGGATGATGTCGGTACCGCGGCCGGCCATGTTGGTGGCCACGGTGACCGCGCCCTTGCGTCCGGCAAGGGCGACGATCGCGGCCTCCCTGGCGTGGTTCTTCGCGTTCAGCACCTCGTGCCTCACCCCGGCCTGCTTCAGCAGGCGGGAGAGCAGCTCTGACTTCGCGACGCTCGCCGTGCCGATCAGGATCGGCTGGCCAGCCTCGTAGCGGGGCATGATGTCCTCGACGATGGCGGCGAACTTGGCTTCCTCTGTGCGGTAGATCAGGTCGGACTGGTCGACGCGGATCATCGGCTGGTTGGTCTCGATCGGCAGCACGCCGAGGCCGTAGATCTTCTGGAACTCCGATTCCTCGGTCTTGGCCGTGCCGGTCATGCCGGCGAGCTTGGTGTACATCCGGAAGTAGTTCTGCAGGGTGATCGTGGCGAGCGTCTGGTACTCGTCCTTGATCTCCACGTCCTCCTTCGCCTCGAGGGCCTGGTGCAGGCCCTCGTTGTAGCGGCGGCCGACCAGCGTGCGGCCGGTGTGCTCGTCTACGATCAGCACCTCGCCGTTGAGCAGGACGTAGTCCTTGTCGCGCTTGAAGAGTTCCTTCGCCTTGATGGCGTTGTTCAGGTAGGAGATCAGGGGGGTGTTCGCCGACTCGTAGAGGTTCTCGATGCCGAGCCGGTCCTCCACGGCCGAGATGCCCTCCTCAAGGACGGACACCGTCCGCTTCTTCTCGTCCACCTCGTAGTGGGTGTCGCGCTTCAGCGTGCGCACGAGCTTGGCGAACTCGGGGTACCAGACCGAGTTGTCCTCCGACGGCCCGGAGATGATCAACGGCGTCCTGGCCTCGTCCACCAGGATCGAGTCGACCTCGTCGACGATCGCGTAGTGGTGGCCGCGCTGGACGCAGTCGTCGAGGCTGAGCGCCATGTTGTCGCGCAGGTAGTCGAAACCGAACTCGTTGTTGGTGCCGTAGGTGATGTCGCAGGCGTAGGCCTCGCGACGCTCGGCCGGGGTCATGTCCGACAGGATCGCGCCGACCTTGAGGCCGAGGAAGTGGTGGATCCGGCCCATCTGCTCGGACTGGAACTTGGCCAGGTAGTCGTTCACCGTGACCACGTGGACGCCCTTGCCGCTCAAGGCGTTCAGGTAGGACGGCAGCACTGCGACCAGGGTCTTGCCCTCACCGGTCTTCATCTCGGCGATGTTGCACCAGTGCAGCGCCGCTCCGCCCTGGATCTGGACGTCGAAGTGCCGCTTGCCGAGCACGCGCCTGGAGGCCTCGCGAACCGTGGCGAACGCCTCCGGCATGATCGCGTCGAGGGATTCGCCGTTCTCCAGCCGCTCCTTGAAGCCGGCGGTCTGGCCGCGCAACTCCTCGTCGCTCATCGCCTCGAAGTCGGGCTCGATCAGGTTCACCTGGTCGGCGACCACCTTCAGCTTCTTCAGCTGGCGGCCTTCGCCCATGTGCAACATCTTGTCCAGTAGACCCACGGCGTCGGTACTTCCTGTGTCGATTTCGGAGCGCTTCCCGAACGGGCGCACCCGTCCATCTTATTGGCAGGTGGTAACGGCCCCGGCACCGAAAGCGCCCGGCGGGGTCGTCTGATCGGCGGATTCGACTCATACTTGCAACAAACCAGTGGCAGGATTCCCCCCATCGTTACTGAGAAAGGACTCACATGATGCGACTGCTCAGCTTCGCTGCGGCAGCGTCGGCCTTGACCCTTGCCCTGTCCGGATGCGCCAACTATTCCCAGCCATCCGCTTCGGCCTCCGGATCGGCGACTGCTCCCGCACTCGTCAGCCCTGGCAAGCTCACCGTTTGCACGCACCTGGCATACAAGCCATTCCAGTTCAAGGACAGCTCGAACAAGACCGTCGGCTTCGACGTCGACCTGATGGACGTCGTCGCCAAGAAGCTCGGCGTCACCCAGGAGATCGTCGACATCGAGTTCGAACAGATCACCTCCGGCGCGGTCTTCGCCGCCAAGAAGTGCGACACCGGCGCAGCCGCGATCACGATCCGCGACGACCGCCAGGCCGCTGCGCCTTTCTCCGACCCCTACTTCGACGCCACCCAGGCGTTGTTGGTGAAGGCTGACTCCCCGATCACGGACCTGCCCGACCTGAAGGGCAAGGTGCTCGCCGTGCAGAGCGGGACCACCGGCCAGGACTACGCCAAGGAGCAGGCGGACGCCAACGGCTACACCGTCAAGGTGTTCGACGACATGCCCAGTGGCGCCAACGCCGTGCTCGCCGGGAATGCCGATGCGAACATCAACGACAACGGCGTGCTCTACGACTTCGCCAAGGACAACCCCACCACCAAGGTGGTGAAGGAGTTCGCGACCGGCGAGAAGTACGGCTTCAACGTCTCCAAGGACAACCCGGCCCTGCTCGCCGTGATCAACGAGGCCCTCAAGACCGCCAAGGCCGACGGCACCTACAACGAGATCTACAAGAAGTGGTTCGGGGTCGACGCACCCAAGTGATCCACCGGGACCCGCTTCCCGTCCGGACTCCGCAGCTGTGGCGTCCGGACGGGGACGGTTCCCGACCCGGCCCTCGACTAGGAGCCTCATGAGTACGACCACCGCAGGTTCCGCGCCCGTCCGCAAGAAGAAGCTGTCCCCGCGGAAGAAGGCGCAGCGCATCCGCATCGCCCAGTACGGCCTGCTCGGCGTGGCCCTGCTCCTGGTGGTGCTCTTCGCCGACGGGCAGCAGATCCAGCGGGCGTTCTTCCGACCGGACCTGATCGCGGCGACGGTCAGCCCCAAGCTCGCCCAGGCGCTGCTGAACACCATCATCTACACCACCGGCGCGTTCATCTTCGGGCTGCTGCTGGGCACGGTCCTCGCCCTGATGAAGCTCTCCCAGGTCGGCCCCTACCGTTGGCTGGCAACGATCTACACCGAGTTCTTTCGCGGGGTGCCGGCCATCATCGTCCTGCTCGCCTTCGGCCTGATCGCCCTCGGCTTCCCGGGGCTGAAGTTCCCGCTCGAGCCGTACGGCACGGTCTGGACGGCGCTCGGGATGGTTTCGGCCGCGTACATGTCCGAGACCATCCGCGCCGGGATCGAGGCTGTGCCCAAGGGCCAGCTGGAGGCGGCCCGGTCACTCGGCATGCCCGCCGGGATGGCGATGCAGCGGATCATCCTGCCGCAGGCCTTCCGGATCGTCACGCCACCGCTGACCAACGAGCTGGTACTGCTGACGAAGGACTCGTCCCTGGTCTACGTGCTGGGGCTCACCGCGGAGACCTTCGAGCTCACCAAGTACGGCCGTGACCTGACCAACACGTACTCCAACATCACGCCGCTGGTGGTGGCCGGCCTGACCTACCTGGTCATCACGCTGCCCCTCACGTACCTCGTGCGACGCATGGAGACCAGGCAGAGGAAGGCGACGCGATGACCGTCACCCAGCAGATGCCGACCGGCAACCGCGAGGACGAGATCCAGATCTACGACCTGCACAAGTCGTTCGGTGACCTGGAGGTTCTGACCGGGATCACCACGACGGTTCACCGGGGCGAAGTTGTCTGCATCATCGGGCCATCGGGCTCCGGCAAGTCCACCCTGTTGCGCTGCGTGAACCTGCTCGAGCAGCCGACCAAGGGCCGGATCTTCATCCTCAACGAGGAGATCACCGATCCGGACGCCGACGTCGACCACCTGCGCACCCAGATGGGCATGGTGTTCCAGAGCTTCAACCTGTTCCCGCACCTGACCGCGCTGGAGAACTGCTCGATCGCTCTGGTCCGGGTCCTGAAGAAGGATCCGGCGGAGGCGAAGCGGATCGCCCAGGAGAACCTGGAGAAGGTGGGCCTCGGCGACCGCGGCCACTCCTACCCGGCGCAGATGTCGGGCGGGCAGCAGCAGCGGGTCGCCATCGCCCGGGCGTTGAGCATGGACCCGGAGATGATGCTCTTCGACGAGCCGACCTCCGCCCTGGACCCCGAGCTCGTCGGGGACGTCCTCTCGGTCATGCGGGACCTGGCCGCCGGCGGCATGACCATGATGGTCGTCACCCACGAGATGGCCTTCGCCCGCGAGGTCGCCGACCGGGTGCTGTTCATGGACGGTGGCGTGATCGTCGAGGAGGGCCCGCCCGTCGAGGTGATCGGCGACCCGAAGGAGGAGCGCACCCGCACCTTCCTCAAGCGCGTCCTCGACCCGACCCATGTGCGCACCGGCGCCGAGGACGCGGCGCACGCCGCTCGGCACGCCCAGGAGCTGGCGGCAGGCAAGGCCCCCGGCGAGCGTCATGCCGGTCACGGGCGGCTCTTCGGCTGAGCCTGCCTTCGACCAGGACGGCACTGGGGACGGCCTCGCCGGCCTGCCCCGGCGGATCAGGTTGTTGCCGGCACCGTCCGGACGATCGCCCAGCGCACCAGGAGTCCGGCCAGCAGTGCCCAGAAGGCCGCCCCGATTCCGGCGATGCTGATGCCGGAGGCGGCGACGAGGAACGTCACCACCGCCGCCTCCCGTCCCCTCGCCGCACCCATCGCGCCGGCCGCCGAAGCACCGAGGGTGCCGAGCAGCGCCAACCCGGCGGCTGCAGGCAACAGTCCGGGAGGGCCCGTCACGACGAGGGCGGTCACGGTTGCCGAGACCGTCCCCAGCAGGATCGCTGCGCCGCCGCCGGTGGTGGCAGCCCGCCAGCGTCCGGAGGGATCCGGTCCGGCATCGGGCGAGGCCGAAAGGGCTGCGCTGATCGCGGCCAGGTTGATCGCGTGCCCGCCGAACGGCGCGGCCAGAGCCGTGGCCGCACCGGTGACCGTGAGGCTGGGCCGCCACGGCACCCGGTAGCCGAACGACCCGAGGACGGCGGCACCGGCCACGTTCTGCGAGGCCATCGTGACCAGCCACAACGGGACTGCGATCCCCACCACACCGGGCCAGGTGAACTGCGGCGCGGTCAGCTCGAAGGCGAAGCCGGGCGGCGGGAGCGAGCCGGCGCCGCCACCGAGGACAAGGGCTCCGACGGCGACGACCAGCGAAGCGGCGATCGCCACCGCAGCTGCCCAACGCGGGCGCCAGGCGAGCATCGCGACCCAGACCACGATCACGGGCCCGATCACCGCCGGGTCAGCGACGACTGCCCGTACCGGCACCAGGCACAGGGGGACGAGGACGCCGGCCAGCATCGCCTGCGCGATCGAGGTGGGGATCGCGGCCACCACCCGGCCGAGCCAGGGGATGGCAGCGGTCAGCAACAGCAGTCCGCCGACCACGACGAAGCCGCCGATGGCGACCGGCCAGCCACCGGCCGGTGCACCGGTCGTTGCCAGCAGGGCGGCCCCGGGGGTGGACCACGCGACCGTCACCGGCATCCGGTACCTGACCGAGAGCAGGATCGTCGCCAGGCCCATCAGCACGCAGAGCGCGGCCAGCCCGGAAGCAGCCTGGGCCGGCGTGGCCCCGACGCCCTGGAGGCCGGCCAGCACGACGGCGAAAGCCGAATCCGACGACCGCGGTCACCAGCCCTGCCACCACTGCACGACGCATCAGCCCAACCTTCCCTGTTCTGCAAACAGAACGTTCCGTGAACGGAACGCACGCTAGCCTAAGGACGTGGATTCCCGCGACCATGCCGCCGCCGTCGGACACCGTGTGCGCGAGTTGCGCCTCGCCAGGGGGATCACCCTCTCCGCCCTGGCAGCAGCCGCAGGCATCGGCAAGGGATCGCTGTCCGAACTGGAGTCCGGAACCCGCAACCCGACCCTCGCGACGCTCTACGCCATTGCCGGACCGCTGGAGGTACCGCTCGGGACGCTACTGCTCGACGAGGTGGGCACGGAGGTCAGCTCCGACGGTGTCACGGGCCGGCTCCTGGACCTTCGACGTGGGCCGCAGGGCGTCCGCGAGACCTACTGCCTGGACCTGGCGGCCGGGTCCGAACGACTGTCCCCAGCCCATGGCACTGGAGTGATCGAGCAGATCCTGGTCACCGAAGGCGTACTACTGGCCGGGCCGGTGGGGGCAGAGAGGCGCTGCCCGGAAGGATCGATGATCCATTGGGTCAGCGACGTGCCGCACGCCTACCGCGCCGAGGGTGGAGCAGTGTCCGCCATCCTGGTCGTCACGACCCCGGCAGCCGTTGCGCCAGGGCAGCACTGAGCGTCCCAACCGGCCTCACCAGCACTTCGGCGAGCCCCAGCCAGTCGGCCATCCGCCGCAACTCGGGCGCCAGCCGGGCAGCGGTCTGCGCCTCGGGCGCGTCAGGTTCCAGCCAGGAGGCCTGGACCTGCAGGGTCGAGCCGGCCCGGTCGGACTTCAGGTCGACCCGGGCTGCGATCCGGTCGTCCATCACGAACAGGTAGACGTAGTAACCGTGGACCCGCTGTTCGGCCGGGGTGTACAGCCCGATCCGGTAGTGGATTCCGAACAGGTCCAGCAGCCGGCGCCGCTCGAAGACCAGCGAGTCGAACGGGGACACCAGGGTCTCGACCACCAGCTTCCGGGGGCGGGCCGCCTCGTGCCAGAGGTAGGTGGGCCGGTTCCAGCCGTTGACCGCCACCTGCTCGAGTTCCCCGCCGGCGAGAAGGGTGGCGATGGCCTCCCTGGTGGCCGTCCGGTCGGTGCGGAAGTAGTCGGCTAGGCAGACCTCGGTGGCTACGCCGAGCGCACTCGCCGCCCGGCGGACCAGTTCCAGCCTCGCCTCCTCGACGGTCGGCGTGGCGGTATCGACAACTGCCTTCGGCAGCACCCGCTCCGGCAGGTCGTAGCGGCGCTCGAATTGGCTGTTTCGACCGGCACTGGTCAGTTCGCCGGTGTAGAAGAGCCACTCCAGTGCCGACTTCACGTCCGACCAGTTCCACCAGCCGCCCGGGGTCCGCTCCTGCTCGTGGTCCACCTCGCGGGCGGTCAACGGCCCCCGCTCGGCGATCTGGTCGAGCACCTTGGCCGGCAGCCCCGGCTGTTCGGCAAGGATCCGGCGCATCGCCTCCCACGGTCGGGCGGCGTGGGCTGCCATCCGGAATCGCAGGGCGGGCTGGAGGCTCACGTCGATCAGCGAGGCGGCATGCCCCCAGAACTCGAAGACCCGGCGGGGGGCGCGGTTCCCGGCCCGGTCGAGCAGCGCCCGGTCGTAGGGCCCCAGCCGGGAGAACAGCGGCATGTAGTGCGCCCGGACCGCGACGTTCACCGAGTCGATCTGGAACTGCGCCACCCGGTCGAGCACACCCTGCACCTGCCGCGTGGTCACCGGTCCGGCCCGACGCCGGCCGAGTCCTTGGGCGGCGAGGGCGATCCGGCGGGCCTGGGCCAGGGTCAATTGCGCAGTCATCGCTGGCAGCCTATCCAGCCCTCCCGACAGCCGCGGGGGGTTGGGGAACCGCCGCCGGTCCCGCCCGGAGCAGCGGTGTACCGGCGACAGCGGGCTCCGGCCCCTGCCCTACCAGCCACCGGAGTGGTGAAACTCCTTGTCCCAGATTTGAGAAAGTCCTGCGTTGCGTATTTAAGTAAGGTTAGCCTTACCTACATGAACCAGTCCTCGAGCCTCGGGCTCAGCTCGACCCGCGTCGACGTCGGCTACGGCGGCGACCCGGTACTGCACGGGGTCAGCGTCGAACTCGGCAGGGGTCAGGTGACCGCGCTGATCGGGCCGAACGGCAGCGGCAAGTCCACCCTGCTCCGCGGCCTGTCCGCGCTCCTCCCGCTGCGCTCGGGAGAGGTGACGGTGGGTGACGCCGGCCTGCGGACGCTCGGCCCCCGCCAGCTGGCCCGCCGGCTCGCCGTGCTCACCCAGGGCAGGCCGGCGCTTTCCGGCATGACGGTCCGCGAGGTCGCAGAACTTGGTCGACACCCGCATCGCGGACGCTGGCGCCGCAGCGACCCCGGCGGTGCCGCCGCCGTGGACCGGGCCCTCGCCCTCACCGGCCTGAGCGAGCTGGCCAGGCACGACATCGGCACGCTCTCCGGTGGCCAGGTGCAACGAACCTGGCTCGCCGCCTGCCTCGCCCAGGACACCGAGGTCCTGCTGCTCGATGAACCCACCACCTACCTGGACCTGCGCTACCAGGTCGAACTGCTTGACCTGATCCGCGACCTCGCCACCGACCACGGCGTCACCGTCGGGGTCGTCCTGCACGACCTGAACCAGGCCGCGGCCATCGCCGACCAGATAGTGCTGCTGGACCGTGGCCGCGTGGTCGCCAACGGCACCCCTGCGGAGGTGTACGAAGCCGGGCTCCTCAGCCGGGTCTACGAGATCGGCGTCGACGTCATCCTCGACCCGGCAACCGCCGTCCCCACCGTCCTCCCCCGCCCCCGGCAACGCCGGCTGGCACCCACCGACAACCTGGAAGAGAACGTATGCCTCACCGCCCACTCCTGACCGCCCTGATCCCGCTGCTGCTGCTGGCCGCCTGCGGCACCACCGAAGCCCCGGCGGCAGCGCCGAGCAGCAGCCCGGCCACCACCGGCCCCATCACCGTCACCGACGGACGCGGCAAGCAAGTGACCCTCCCCGGCCCGGCGCAACGAGTGGTGTCGCTGGAATGGAACACCACAGAAGACATGATCACGCTCGGGGTCCAGCCGACCGGGGTCGCCGACATCAAGGGCTACACCTCCTGGGTGACGGCCGCACCGATCACCGGCGATCCCGTCGACGTCGGCACGCGGAACGAACCCAGCCTGGAGTCCGTTGCCGAGGTGGAACCCGACCTGATCATCGGCATCGTCGGCTCCGTCCCGGAGGCCGCCATGGAGCAGATGGAGAAGATCGCCCCGGTGGTCCTCCTCACCGGGGCCGACGCCAGCCGGCCCATCGAGCTCCTGAAGGAGAACTTCAACACCACCGCAAGGCTGCTCGGCAAGGAGGCGGAAGCCGAAGCCGTCCTCGCCGACCTGGACGCGGCCATCGCGGCCGGCAAGCAGCAGATCACCGACGCCGGGAAGGCCGGCACCCCCTTCTCCCTGTCCTACATCTACGCCGAGGGCAACTCCTTCTCGCTGCGGATGCACGGACCGGGCTCGGCAGCGATCGCGCTGGCCTCCGGGATCGGCCTCGAGCCGGCCTGGGCCGAGGCCGGGGACGCCGGCTGGGGGCTGTCCACCCTTGACCTCGAGGGCCTGACGAAGCTGCCCGCCGGAACCGAGTTCGGCTACTGGGGCAACGCCGACACCCCGGACCCGCTCGCCGACCTGGCCGGCAACAAGCTGTGGGAGTCGCTGGACTTCGTTAAGGGCGACGGGGTGCACCGGCTGGGGG
>CAYQXH010000010.1:0-34765 GCA_964421325.1 uncultured Propionibacteriaceae bacterium | reverse complement strand
GGTGACCAGGCCGGAGCCGGCGAGCGAGACGGCCACGACCGGGCCCTCCGGCGGCTGCGTCCCGCGGCGCAGGCGCGGGGGTTCCGGCAGCCCGAGCCGGCCGGCGACCGCCTGGCCGGGGCCGGAGTTGAAGGCCCGTTCGAGCAGGCCGGCCATCACACCGCCTCCAGTATGGCCACGACGCCCTGCCCGCCGGCGGCGCAGATCGACACCAGCCCGCGGGCACCGGCGCCACGCTCGTGCAGCAGCTTCGCCAGCGTGGCCACGATCCTGCCGCCGGTGGCGGCGAACGGGTGCCCCGCGGCCAGCGACGAGCCGGTCACGTTCAGCCGGTCGCGGTCGATGCTGCCCAGCGGGTTGTCCAGGCCGAGCTGGTCGCGGCAGAACTCCGCCGACTCCCACGCCGCCAGCGTTGCCAGCACGGTGGCGGCGAACGCCTCGTGCAGCTCGTAGAGCTCGAAGTCGGCCAGGGCCATGCCCTGGCGGGCCAGCAACCTGGCGACAGCGTGGGCGGGTGCGAGCAGCAGGTCGTCGCCGCCGGCGTGGTCGACGGCCGCCACCTGGGCGTCCACGACGCGCGCCAGCGCGGGCAGCCCGTTGGCATCTGCCCAGGCCTGCTCGGCCAGCAGCACGACGGCTGCCCCGTCGGTGAGGGCTGTGGAGTTGCCGGCTGTCATGGTGTCGCCGAACACCGGCTTCAGGGCGGCGAGCTTCTCCAGCGAAGTGTCGGGGCGCAGGATCGTGTCCCTTGAGACGCCGAGGTAGGGGGTGACGAGGTCGTCGAAGAAGCCGGAAGCCCACGCTGCGGCCAGGTTGTGGTGGGACGCTGCCGCCAGCTTGTCCTGGGCCTCGCGGGTGATCCCCCAGGCAGCGGTGGTCGCAGCCTGGTGCTCGCCCATCGACAGCCCGGTGCGCGGTTCGACGATCTGGGGCGCCACGGGTGCGAGGTGCCCGGGCCGCACCCGGGCGAAGGCCTGCAGCCGTTGTGGCAGGGTCCTGGCCCGGTTGGCGGTGAGCAGCGCCCGGCGCAGGCCCTCGCTGACCACGATCGGCGCGTCGGAGCTTGAGTCGACGCCGCCACCGATGCCGACCTCTGCCTGGCCGAGCGCGATCTTGTTGGCCACGTAGATCACGGCTTCGAGGCCGGTGCCGCAGGCCTGTTGCAGGTCAACGGCCGGCGTGGTCGGAGCGAGTGCTGATCCGAGTACGGCTTCGCGGGTGAGGTTGAAGTCGCGGCTGTGCTTGAGCACTGCGCCGGCCGCGACCTCGTCCAGGCGCCGGCCGGCGAGCCCGAAACGCGCCACCAGGCCGTCGAGGGCGGCGGTCAGCAGGTCGGGGTTGCCGGCGGCTGCATAGGCTCCGCCGGCTTTGGCGAACGGGGTCCGGTTGCCGCCGACGATGACCGGCGTGTGGGGGAGAGCCATGCAGGAACCTCCTCGAAAATAAGCGATACCGACGGTAGCAGATACGTCAGGTACTAGGTACCCTTGGTGCATGGTGAGCACCGATGGACGCGACACCCGCTGGGTCGAGCACCGCGAGGCCAGGCGCCGCGCCCTGGTCGAGGACACCCTGCGGGCGATCCGGCGCCATGGCGCCGGGGTCGGCATGGACGAGATCGCAGCCCAGGCCGCCACCTCCAAGACCGTCATCTACCGGCACTTCGGGGACCGGGCGGGGTTGTACGCGGCCGTGGTGGCAAGCGTCCACGACTTCATCCACCACGACCTGGCCGCCGCCGTCGAGTTGACCGACCCGGAGGACCTGTCGGTGCTGGCGCGTGACCTCGCCGACGCCTACCTCGGCCTGGTGGAGCGGGACCCGGAGATCTACCGCTTCGTCCTCAGCCCACCGTCTGCTGACGCTGCCGCCTCGGTCGACCCCTACGGGGGCCTTCCGGAACTCATCGGCGGCCACGTCACGACGGCCATCGCAGCCCACCTGCGCCGCAGCGGGCAGGACCCGGCGTGCGCCCCGACCTGGGGCCACGGACTGGTCGGCTTCATCCGGGCGGCCGCCGACCAGTGGATGGCCGCAGAGCACCGCGAACCCAAGGCAGTGGTCCTCGCCCGGATCGATGCCTTCTTCACCCCAGCGCTGGCCACCGGGCTGGCGGCCGTCCCCCAACTCCAGGAGCAATCATGAGTCTGCTAACGGCCCCTTCGACCAGCTCGGGGAGCGAGAAGGACAGGCCCGCTGCGAGCGTGGCGAACGTCCCCACGGTGAGCGGACCGGACCGTGCGAACGGGCGGGTCGGCGCGGCCGCAGACCGGATGACCGGCCTGGGCGCAGCCCTGCGCCGGGCGCTGGACGGGCAGTTCGCAGACCAGCGGGAGGCGGCGAGGGAGTCCTTCCCGACCGAGCGGCTGCACCGCGAGCCCGGCCAGTCCATCGAAGAGGCAAGGGACTGGGTGCTCGCCCGGCTGGCCGAACTCTCCGATGCCGGCTTCGGTGCCGCAGGCATCATCACCAGCGCAGAGGACACGCCCGACCCGGCTGCTGCGGTCGTCGCCTTCGAGATGCTCGCCCACGGCGACCTGTCCACCCTGATCAAGTCGGGGGTGCAGTTCGGGCTCTTCGGTGGCGCGGTCACCAACCTGGGCACCAGCTGGCACCACGACACCTTCATGGCCGACATCACCAGCATGAAGGTGCTCGGCTGTTTCGCCATGACCGAGCTCGGACACGGCTCAGATGTCGCCGGCATCGAGACCACGATCACCTACGTTCCCGAGTCCGACGAGTTCGAGGTGCTGTCGGAGACCCCAGGGGCGACGAAGGCCTACATCGGCAACGCCGCCCGCGACGGCTCGATGGCGGTCGTCTTCGGCCAGCTGCTGGTGCGGGGCCGCAACCACGGCGTCCACGCCATCCTCGTGCCGATCCGCGACGCCGACGGGTCCGACCTGCCGGGGGTCACCACCGGCGACCAGGGCCTGAAGGGTGGCCTGCTCGGTATCGACAACGGCACCATCCGCTTCGACCGCGTCCGGGTGCCGCGCCGGATGCTGCTCGACCGCTACGGCGGCGTCGACGACACCGGCACCTACCACGCCGAGATCGAGAACCCGAACCGCCGGTTCTTCACCATGCTCGGGACGCTCGTCCGCGGCCGGGTCTGCATCGCCGCCGGCGGCGGGATCGCCGCCCGCCGGGCGCTGTCCATCGCCACCAGGTACGGGCTGGAGCGCCGCCAGTTCACCGCCCCCGGCAGGCCGGACGGGGTCATCCTTCTCGACTACCTGACCCACCAGCGGCGGCTGCTGCCGGCCATCGCCCGGTCCTACGCCTTCGGGTTCGCCCAGAACGAGCTCACCGCAGCCCTCGTCCGCATCCAGGGTGGCGGCGAGCACACCGAGCGCGACCAGCGGGAGCTGGAGACCAGGGCCGCCGGCCTGAAGGCCATGACCACCCGCTTCGCCAACGACACCATCCAGGTCTGCCGGGAGGCCTGCGGCGGGGCCGGCTACATGTCCGGCAACGCCCTGGTCGGGTTGCGGGCCGATGCCGACATCTTCGCGACCTTCGAGGGCGACAACACCGTGCTCCTCCAACTGGTGGCCAAGGCACTGCTGACCGAGTACAAGCAGGTCTGGGGTGACCTCGACCGGGTGGGCATGGTGCAGGCCACCGCCCGCGTGGTCGGCCAGACGGTGCTGGAACGCACCGCGGCCAACGTCCTGATCGAGCGGCTGGTCGCAACCGCCAGGCGCCGGTCGGAGGACTTGACCATGGTCGACCGGGGCTGGCACGCCCTGATGTTCGACGAGCGCGAGCGGCACTCGCTGGAGTCGCTGGCGCGGCGTATGCGTCGGGCTTCGCGGGGGGATTTCGAGGCGGTCAACCGGCTGCAGGACCACATGCTCTTCGTCGCCAGGGCCCACCTGGAGCGGGTGACGCTCGAGGCGTTCATCGCCGGGATCGACGCCTGCACCGACCCGGAGGCCCGACAGGCGCTGGAGCGGCTGTGCAGCCTGTACGCGCTGAGCAGCATCAACGAGGACCGGGCCTGGTTCCTCGAGCACAGCCGCATCTCCACCGGACGCGCGAAAGCCATCGGGGCCCAGATCAACGCCCTGTGCCTTGAACTCCGCCCGGTCGCGCTGCCCCTGGTCGAGGGGCTCGGGGTGCCGGAGTCCTGGCTCGGGGCGGACTTCCTGGCCGGATGAGGATCGCCGATTCGCGGGGCGCCGGCCGGGGGAGCAGGATGGGCGCATGCATCTGGGCGCCGTCGGCTGGCTGACCGTGCTTCGCCGCGCGGTGGGGGTCGCAGCGCTGCTCATGGCCGTCGCCGTCGTGGCCGTGTGGGTTGCGAACGTCTCCATGACCGCCCCGGTCCAGGCACCGGTCGGAGCTGACTGGACCTACTACTCGCTGGTGACCCTCGGCTGGATCGAGATCGTGGCCGGGGCAGCGGTGCTGGCCGGGCTGGCCGTCGGTTGGTGGCTGCACCGCCCGCTGTGGGCGCCGGGCGTCCTCGCCGTGGTTCTCGGCATGACGCTGCACTGGGGCTGGTGGCTGCTGGACCGGAAGGTGGACTTCTTCGGGACGTCCGGGTTCAACGACCCCGACCCCGAACTGGTGCGGCGGGCGACGGTGCGGATGTGGGTGATGCTGGGCTTCGACGCAGTTGCCGTGCTGCTGCTCGCCCTCGGCGGAGTGCTGCTGCTGCTCCGCAGGGCGCGTCCGGAGCCTTCCGGTACGGATGCGGCTGACGAACCCGAGCTGGACGGGGCTGCTGCCGGCTGAGCCCGGGTGGGGCAGATCAGGGCAGGCCCGCCAGCCGGCCAAGGGCAGCGGCCAGGGCGCCGACGATGACCACGACGATGTACGGCGCCTTCAGCTTCAAGGCGATGCCGCCGGCGACCAGGGCGAGCAGGCGCGAGTCCAGAACCACGCCCTGGCCGAGGGTGGCGAACGTGTTCAGCACCGTGAGTGATGCCAGCAGCCCGACCGTCAGGGCAGCGGCGAGATCGTGGACCACCGGGCGGTCCAGCATCGACTGCGGCAGCAGGTAGCCGAACAGTTTCAGCGCGTAGGCGGTCAGGGCCGCGAGCAGCACCCAGAGCCAGAGGTTCATGCGATCCCAGCCTTCCGCCGGCGCAGCGCCCACCAGCCGGCGGTCACGACCGCGGCGAGGACCACCGGGATTCCGGGCGGGACGAAGGGCATCGCCAGGAGGGTCGCCAGTGAGGCGACGACGGCCGTGGCCACCGGATCGCGGCTCTTCAGCCGCGGCCACAGCAGGCCAAGGAAGGCTGCGACCGCGGCCCCGTCCAGCCCCCAGGCGCCGGGATCGCTGATCTGGCTGCCGGCAAGGGCCCCGACCAGCGTGAAGGTGTTCCACAGCAGGTAGACGCCGAGGCCCGCGGTCCAGAAGCCCCGGACGCGCTCGTCGTGGTCGTCCTGGGCCGTTGCCGTCGCCGTCGACTCGTCGATGGTCAGCTGCGCCATCAGCGGGATCAGCCGCCCGGGCGGGCGGATCAGGGCCTTGAGCTGCATCCCGTAGATGCCGTTGCGGATGCCGAGCAGGGTCGCGGCAGCCCACGCGGCACCGCCGGTCCCGCCGCCTGCGACGACTCCGATGAAGGCGAACTGGGAGCCGCCGGTGAACATCAGGGCGCTGAGGGCACAGGTCTGCCAGACCGTCAGGCCCGCCGCCACCGAGAGGGCGCCGAAGGAGACGCCGTAGACCCCGACCGCGGCTGCGATCGAGAGACCCATGCGGGTGGCCGGAGTTAGCATCTGCGCCAAGCTAGCCCACCTCCGCCACCGGGTCCGGCACGGTCTCAGGTCGGGGCGGCCCGCCCGCGGTAGCCTCCTGGGATTCTGCGAACCCTGAGGAGGGAATCCCGTGGACCGGAGGCTGACACCTACCCGGCTGGCCGAGAAGGCCGTCACCGACCGCGACCGGCTGGACGCGCTGCTGGATTCGGTATTGGTCGCCCACGTCGGGCTGGTGGTCGATGACGGTCCGCTGGTGGTCCCCACCGGGTTCGCGCGCGACGGTGACCGGCTGTTGCTGCACGGTTCCACCGGGTCGCGGTGGCTGCGGGCCCTTGCCGCCGGGGTGCCGGCCTGCGTGACCGTAACGGATCTGACCGCTCTGGTGGTGGCGCGGTCGGGCTTCGAGTCGTCCATGCACTACCGCAGCGCCTGCCTGTTCGGCACCTGCGAGCCGGTGACCGGCGACGACGCCGCCCGGGCCCTGGGGTTGTTCACCGAGCGGGTGCTCCCCGGGCGCTCGGTCGAGGTGCGGCCAAGCAAGCCGAAGGAACTCGCCGCGACCCTCGTGGTGGCCCTCGGCATCGGGCAGTGGTCGCTGAAGGTCTCCGCCGGTTGGCCGGAAGACCCGGCCGACGACGTAGCCGGTGATGCCTGGGCGGGTGTGATCCCGATCCGGACCATCCTGGAACAACCGATCCCGGCCCCCGATGTGAGGGCCGGGATCGGAATTCCGGATTCGGTGCGCCGGCTGGTGGCCGGTCGGGGCGTCGGGCCCTTCGACTAGCTGGCTTCCTCCACCGGTACCGGCTGGAAGTCGGCCGGGCCGACCGGTGCGTCGTCGGCCTGGCCGGTGCCGCGGGCCTTCGCCACGGCCTTCATCGCGTGGTACAGGACCAGGGCGGTGATCGTGCCGACGGTGACGCCGCCGAAGGTCATCGAGCCGAGGGTGAAGGTGAAGTCGGCGATGCCCATGATCAGGCCGACGGCTGCCGGGATCAGGTTCACCGGGTTGGTGAAGCTGACCTTGTTCTCGATCCAGATCCGGGCGCCGAGCAGGCCGATCATGCCGTACAGCACGGTGCCGGCCGCGCCGATCACCCCGGCCGGGATCGTGGCGATCGCCTGGCCGAACTTGGGGATGAAGGAGAGCAGCATCGCGATGATGCCCGCGATCCAGTAGAGCGCCGTCGAGTAGACCTTGGTGGCTGCCATCACGCCGATGTTCTCGGCGTAGGTGGTGGTGCCGGAGCCGCCGCCGAGACCGGCGAGCGTGGTGGCAACACCGTCGGCGAGCAGCGCCCGGCCCATGGACTTGTCGTAGTTCTTGCCGGTCATCAGGGCCACCGACTTCACGTGGCCGACGTTCTCGGCGATGAGCACGAGCACGACCGGCAGGAACAGGGCCGCGACGCCGAGGTCCGGGGTGGGCAGGGTGAACTGCGGCAGGCCGATCCACGCCGCAGCGCCGACGGCCTCGAAGTTCACCTGGCCCTGGAAGAGGGCTGCGACGTAGCCGACCAGGACGCCGAGCAGGATCGAGAGGCGGCCGATCAGGCCGTGGAAGAGGACGGTGATCAGCACGATCGCGATGACCGTGATCCAGCCGGTGAGCGGGGCGGCGCGGAAGCCGGAGGTTTCGTTGACCCCCCAGGCCGCGCCGGCGAGGTTGAACCCGATCAGCATCACGATGGTGCCGGTCATCACCGGTGGCATGAGCGCGTCGATCCACCTCGAGCCGGCCAGGTGCACGACCCCGCCGACGATGGCCAGCAGGATGCCGGCGAGCATGATGCCGAAGAGCGCCTTGCCGATGTCCCCGTCGACCTTGGACGCGAGCACGGGGGAGATGAAGGCGAAGGAAGAGCCGAGGTAGCTGGGCAGCCGGTTACCCGTGATCAGCAGGAACAGGATCGTGCCGAGGCCGCTGAAGAACAGCGTCGCCGGGATCGGGAAGCCGGTGATCAGCGGCACCAGGAAGGTGGCGCCGAACATGGCGACCACGTGCTGGGCACCGGGCCCGATCATCTTGCCCCATCCGAGGCGTTGGTCGGGAGCGACAACCGCCCCCGGTTCGAGAATGCCGTTGTTGTGCAGCGTCCACAGAGCCATGAGTTCCCCTTCACCGAGCAGCCGGGCGGCCGTGCGAACTCTATGCGTGCACCGGTCTGCGGAACGGCCGCAGATTTCTGGTGAGATGCCCGGCGTCGGGGGGCCGACTGCACTAGCTTCTCGAGCGGCATTTCCTTCGCCCGGGCAGCAGCCGGCTCAGATCCAGGACCGTAGCCACATCCGGGCGAGCCAGTCCTTGTACAACATCAGCTGGTCGGTCAGTACCGGGTAGATGAAGGCGAAGTTCGCAGCCACCAGGGCCATCAGCACCCCGACGATGATCGCCCCACGCCTGCGGTCGGGGCTGTCCGCCGGCCCGATGATCAGCCCGAACACCATGGCCAGCAGGGTCACGGTGAACGGGATGATGCAGATCGCGTAGAAGAAGAAGACCGGACGGTCAGCGTTGGCGAACCACGGCAGGTAGGTGGCCATCGCTGCGACCACCGGCACCCCGAAGCGCCAGTCCCGGCCACCCAGCCACCAGATGACCGCGACGACGAGGGCGATCGCGGCCAGCCACCACAACACGGGCGTGCCCATGCCCGAAATCACCCGGATGCAGGTGTCCTCGCCGGTGGCGGTGCAGCCGTCCACGCCGGGCTTGATGCTGTTGACGGCGTCGATCCCGATCGGCCGGGCCATGACCAGCCAGCCGATCGGGTGCGCGTCGTAGGGGTGGGTCTCGCCCCTGATGAAGTCGCCGGTGTGGAAGTTGTAGATGTCCTGCTGGTACCTGAGGAAGGACGCCCACATGGTGCCCAGGTGGACCGTCCACGGATGGTCGGGGTTCTGCTCACCCCAGTCGCGGCCGTAACCGCCGCTGGTGAACAGCCAACCCGACCAGCTCACCACGTAGACCAGGGCCGACACCACGACCAGCCGGACGAAGGCCGGCCCGCCGTCGACGAGCAGCGCGAACCAGCTGCGCCACTCGGCCCCGGCCAGCCGGCGGGCGCCGACGTCCCAGAGCACGCTGAGCACGCCCATCGCCGCCAGCACGAACACCGAGTTCCACTTGGTTCCGATCGCCAGCCCGAACAGCACGCCGGCTGCGAGGCGCCACGGACGTAGCCAGATCATCGGGCCGAACCGGCCGCCGAAGTCGGGTACCCCGAGGTCCTCCAGCCGGTCGGCCAGCCGGTGGCGGTACCAGTCCCGGTCGGCGATGACGCAGGAGACCGCTGCGACGAGGAAGAACGCCTGGAAGATGTCCAGCAGTCCGATCCGGGACATCACGAACGCCAGCCCGTCCAGGGTGAGCAGGATGCCGGCGATCGCCCCGACAAGGGTGGAGCGGGACAGCCGGCGCGCCATCCGGATCGTGATGAAGACCAGGAGCGTTCCGAAGACCAGCGGCATGAACCGCCAGCCGAAGGAGTTCATGCCGAACATCTGCTCGCCTAGCCCGATCAGCCACTTGCCGACGGGAGGATGCACGATGAAGGCTGCCGAATCCTTGAAGATGTCCACGTCGCCGGCCACGATCTTGGCGTTGGCCACCTCGGCTGACGGCCACTCCCGCTCGTAGCCGAACTTCCACAGCGTCCAGGCGTCCTTGGGGTAGTAGGTCTCGTCGAAGACGAGCTTGTTCGGGTAGCCGAGGTTCACCAGCCGGATCACGAAGGCGAACACCGTGATGCTGACGGTGACGACCCAACCGGCGAGCCGGTCACGGAGTTCGGACTGCCCGTCGCGGAGCCGCTCCACGGTACTGAGCTCCTCGCGGCTCACCGCGCGGCGCAGCCTGCGCCAGGGCGTGACAGCTGGGGCCGGCCAGGCTTCGGGACCTTCCGGCGCGGTGTCGTCGGCCCGGGGTTCTGGGTCGGTGGTCTCTTCGGGCTCGACCGCAGGGCCCGGGGTGGTGATCGTTGCGGCCTCGGTCTGCTGCGCCGGGGTCGCCGCCGGGTCGCCGGGGCCCCATTCCGCTTCGGTCACCACTGCATCCTAGGTGGACCGGAGCTGCGGACGCCGAGGACTTCCCGATCGGGGATACTGCACAGGTGGACAACACGCCTGGGGCTGCCGGACAGCTCGTGCTGGCCGGCACGCCCATCGGCAACACCGACGATGCGTCGCCGGCGCTGCGGCGGGCACTGGCGGAGGCGGACCTGATCGCAGCCGAGGACACCCGCCGGCTGCACGGTCTGCTCGGCCGGCTGGGGATCACGACCGGAGCGCGGGTGGTGTCCTACTTCGACGGCAACGAGGCCTCCCGGGTTGGGGAGCTGCTCGCGGCCCTCACCGAGGGCCGCACCGTGGTCGTGGTCAGCGACGCCGGGATGCCGACGGTCTCCGATCCCGGCTACCGGGTGGTGGCGGCAGCCGTGGCCGCAGGGTTGCCGGTGCGGGTGGTGCCGGGGCCGTCAGCCGTGCTCGTCGCGCTCGCCCTGTCCGGCCTGCCGACCGACCGTTTCTGCTTCGAGGGCTTCCTGCCCCGCAAGGGCGGGGAGCGGCGGCGCCGGCTGGCAGAGCTCGCCCTCGAACCCCGCACCATGGTGTTCTTCGAGGCGCCGCACCGGCTCCCGGAGTTCCTCGCCGACGCTGCCGCCGGCCTCGGCCAGGACCGGCGCGCGGCGGTCAGCCGCGAACTCACCAAGACCTATGAGGAGACCCGCAGGGGAACCCTTGCAGAGCTCACCGCCTGGGCAGCTGCCGGAGTGCGCGGCGAGATCACCGTCGTCGTCGCCGGCGCCGCGCCCGCTGGGCTCTCGGTTGCCGACGCCCTGCCCCTGGTGGCCGAACGGGTTGCCGGCGGCGAGCCGTTCTCCGCTGCCGTGGCCGGGGTAGCCGCCGACTCCGGCCTGCCCCGCAAGGCGCTGTACCAGGCTGCGCTCGCCGCCCGCAAGGAGGACAAGTGACGCAGCTGCCACCACTGCCGGAGCGGCTCCCGGCCCCGACCACCGACGCCCACACCCACGCCCTGAGCACGCTGGAGTACAGCGGGCTGGGTGTCGCCGATGCGCTGGCCCGCGCCCGCGCCGTCAACGTGACCCGGATCGTCGAGGTCGGCACCGACGTCGAGTCCTCACGCGCGGCGGTTGCGCTGGCCGAGGAGTACGGGGAGGTGGTGGCAGCGGTCTCCATCCACGCCAACGATGCCGCCCGGCTCGGCGACCGGCTGCCGGCCGAACTCGACCGGCTCGCCGGCCTGTTCGGTTCCTCCGACCGGCTCCGTGCGGTCGGGGAGACGGGTCTGGACTACTACCGGACCCCGGATGCCGCCGGCCAGGCCCGGCAGCAGGAGGCGTTCGCAGCCCACATCGCGTGGGCGAAGCAGTACGACCTCGCGCTGGTGATCCACGACCGCGACGCCCACGACGACATCCTCGCCGTCCTCGAAGCCGAGGGTGCCCCGGAGCGGGTCCAGCTGCACTGCTTCTCCGGGGATGCAGCGTTCGCCAGGGCCTGTCTCGAACGGGGCTACTGGCTGTCGTTCCCCGGCACGGTCACCTTCAAGGCGAACGAGGCGCTGCGCGAAGCCCTCGACCTCACCCCGGTCGACCGCCTGCTGGTGGAGACCGACGCGCCGTACCTGACCGCGCTGCCGCACCGGGGCCGGCCGAACTCGAGCTACCTGCTGCCGCACACCGTCCGGTTCATCGCAGAGCGCCGGGGCGTTGACCTGGCGGAGTTGTGCGGTGCCCTGGCCGCGAACGCCACCGCCCTGTTCGGCGAGTGGGGAAGGAAGGGCGACGATGGCTGAGGGCCTGCTCGACCCACGCACGATCCGGCAACTGGCAGCGGAACTCGACCTGCGGCCCACCAAGCAGCGGGGCCAGAACTTCGTGCACGATGCCAACACCGTGCGTCGGATCGTAGCTGCGGCCGGGGTGACCGCCGACGACGTGGTGCTGGAGATCGGCCCGGGCCTCGGCTCGCTCACCCTCGGCCTGCTGGAGGCGGCCGCAGGGGTGGTGGCCATCGAGATCGAGCACAGCCTGGCCGACCAGCTGCCGCGGACGGTCGCCGACCGGCTCCCGGCGCTGGCCGACCGGCTGGTGGTGCTGGAGGCCGACGCGCTGCGCATCGACGAGCTTCCCGACCCCCAGCCGACGCTGGTGGTGGCGAACCTGCCCTACAACGTGAGCGTGCCGGTGTTGCTCCACGTGCTGGCCCGGTTCCCGTCCATCCGGGCCGGGCTGGTCATGGTGCAGTCCGAGGTCGCCGACCGGCTGGTCGCCCCGCCCGGCTCCCGGACCTACGGCGTGCCTTCAGTGAAACTCGCCTGGTACTGCGCCGCGCGGCGGCTGGGCAGTGTCCCGCCCACCGTCTTCTGGCCGGTGCCCAACGTCGACTCCGGGCTGGTCGAACTGGTGCGGCGCGACCCGCCGGCGACCAGCGCGTCCCGCCAGGAGGTCTTCGCTGTGATCGACGTGGCCTTCGCCCAGCGGCGCAAGATGCTGCGCTAAGCCCTGTCCGGGGTCTTCGGCTCGTCCGCCGCAGCTTCGGCGGCGCTCGAGGGCGTCGGGCTGGACCCGCAGGCCCGCGGGGAGGTGCTGACCGTCGGTGACTTCGCGAGGATTGCTGAGGCTCGCACGCTGGGTGGGGTGGGATAGCCTCGCCGCATGGCAACACCGGTGACTGAGCCTGAGGTCGTTCGCGTCCGGGTGGCGGGCAAGGTCAACCTCGTCCTGCGCTCCGGGCCGAAGCGCGAGGACGGGTACCACACGCTCACCACGGTCTTCCAGGCCGTCTCCCTCTTCGACGAGGTGGACGCCAGCTGGGCCGAGCCCGGCCAGTTCTCCGTGAAGGTGCTGGGCGACCAGGCCGACCTGGTGCCGACCGGCGAGGGGAACATCGCCGTGAAGGCCGCCCGGTTGCTGGCAGCAACAGCCGGTGCCGGCCGCCCGCTCGGGGCCTCCCTGGTGATCCGCAAGGCCATCCCGGTGACCGGTGGCATGGCCGGCGGCTCCGCCGACGCAGCCGGTGCCCTGCTGGCGTGCGCCGTGCTGTGGGACCTGGACATCTCGCCCGACGAGTTGCGAGACCTCGGCGCGCAGTTGGGCGCGGACGTCCCGTTCTGCCTAGCCGGTGGCACCGCCCTCGGCACCGGACGCGGCGACCAGCTCGCCCCGGTTCTCAGCCGCGGCTCCTACCACTGGGTGCTGGCCTTCAGTGACGGGGAGCTGTCCACGCCGGCGGTGTTCGGCAAGTTCGACGAGCTCGAGCTCGGCAAGGACCCGCAGGGGGTGCCGCCGGAGCTTCTGAACGCCCTGGTCAGCGGCGACGCCCCGGCGCTCGGCCGGGCACTGACCAACGACCTGCAGGCTGCGGCGCTCGCGCTGCGCCCGCAACTGGCCCGGGTGCTGGCTGCCGGGACCGAACTTGGAGCGGTCGGCGCGGTGGTCTCGGGTTCCGGCCCGACGATCGCCTTCCTGGCCGCGAACGAATCGGCGGCCGTCGACCTTTCGGTGAAACTGTCCAGCGAAGGCCTGTGCCGCTCGGTGAAGCGGGTCACCGGACCGGTGCCCGGGGCCCGGCTGGTCGTCTGATCCCGGCCGGCCGGCACCGACCTCGTCCGGACTGCGGCTGATCAGTCCGTTGCTTCTGCCACCAGCGCCGGCTCCGACTCCCGGCCGGGCATGATCCGGGCGACCACCAGCAGCCCCGACAGCAGGATCGCCGGCAGGAACATGGTGTGCTGGATGCCGACGGCTCCGACGAGTGCACCGATCAGTGCGGGCGCGATCAGGAACGTGGCGTAGCCGAAGGTGACCACGACCGCCAGGCCGCGGCCGCCGGCCGTGTGCCCGGCCACCGCGTACACCTGCGGGGCGATCATGCCGATCCCCAGCCCGACCAGGGCCCAGCCGACCAGCAACACCGGCAGGCCGGAACCGGTCGCGGCGACGAGGTAGCCGAGGGCCGAGCAGGCGCCGCCGAACCTGGTGACGGCCCGGCGGCCGAAGCGGGCGACCAGGAAGTCCCCGAGCAACCGGATGACCACCATGAAGGCGGCCACGGCAGTCACCCCGAGGGATCCGGTGGTGGTGTCGACACCGGTGATCTGGGTGACGTGCAGCCCCGACCAGTCCATCGCCGTGCCCTCGCCGAGGCCGAAGGCGATCGCCATCAGGCCCAGCAGGTAGGCCGATGCCGGCAGCGGCGTCCGCGCGCCGGACTCGTCCTCGTGGCTGACCACGGCCGTCTCGGGGATGATCCGGATCCCGACGATCACCGCTGCGACCCCGAGGGTCGCGGCCACGCCGGCTGCAGCAGTCATGGTCGGCTGCGGCTCGCGGGCGAACATCGGTGCGAGCAGCACCAGCATGGCGGCGCCGGCGAGGTTGCCCACCGACCACATCCCGTGGAAGAAGCTCATGATCGGCTTCGTCCGGTTCTGCTCCACCTGGACACCGATCGCGTTCATCGCGATGTCGATCCCGCCGTTTCCGAACCCGAGCAGCACCCCGGCGACGAACAGCAGCGGCAGGTTGGGGGCAAGGGTGAGGCTGAGGATGGCGACGATCAGCACGGGAAGCATGGCCAGGCTGACCCGGCGGGCCCCGAACCGGTCCGCCAGCCGGCCCGATACCTGCATCGCTGCGATCGCAGAAAGGCCGGTCACGACGAAGAAGATCGACATCTGCCACGGGGCCAGCCCGAACTTGACGTAAAGCGAAGGGATCGAGGCCGCGTACACCCCGACGACCAGGCCGTTGTAGCAGAACAGCAGGACGACGGCAGCGACCGCACGGCTGGAGGAGAGCGAATTCACCCGCTCACTCTATTGGCGGGCGCTGACGTCAGTCGGCGTCCGGGGCAGCCCGGTTGCCCTGCTGGATGTACAGCGTCGGCTGCGCCCGGAGGTTGCGCATGCCGTACCAGGCGAGGTTCACCAAGTGCGCAGCCACCACCGGTTTGGCCAGGCCCTGCTGCTCGCGGGTGTCCATCCACCACTGGCCGGCCAGCGTCACCAGCCCCACCAGCATCTGGGCGTACAGGGGGGCCGTCTCGGGATCGAGTTGGGTCTTGGTGAACTCGTTGGCCAGCAGGTCCTCCACCCGGGAGGCGATGTCGGACAGGATGGTCGCGAACGACCCGTCCGGTGACGTCGCCGATGAGTCCCGCGAAAGGATCCGGAAGCCGTTGGGGTTGTCGTCGATGTAGTCGAGCAGGGCCAGCGTGCCCAACTCGATCAGGGCCCGCGGGTTGGCCCGCGGCGTGGTGATCGCCGTGCGGATCGCATCGTGCAGCGTGCGCACCTCACGATCGACGACTACGGCGTACAGGCCTTCCTTGCCGCCGAAGTGCTCGTAGACGACCGGCTTGCTGACGCCGGCGTGGGCGGCGATCTCCTCGACCGAGGTGCCCTCGAGCCCGCGCTCCGCGAACAGCGCGCGGGCAACGTCGATGAGTTGCTCCCGGCGCTCACTTCGGGTGAGCCGGACGCGGCTGCGCCTGGCGCGCGCGTTGGCCGGGGCGGTGGGCATGGCCCAAGTCTGGCCCTGACCTGCCGTGTTTGCGAAACCGCGCGCCGTTAGCGCAACCCCCACCTTCGTGGCGAGTGCCGGCCACCGACTCTGGCCCGCGGATGCGGTGACCCTCAGCTCACCGTAAAGTTGGCCCCGGCCCTCGAAGGATGGCCATTCCCCGGTTGGTCTGCCGGCAGGGCCCGCCTGACTTTGAATCAGGACCAGCGACGTAGGTTCGACTCCTACCCGGGGAGCGCATACAACCAACGCTGGGAGTGTCCGTGGCTGAGCAGGACGTCGTCGTCGACAACCGGGTGGCAGCTGTGGTGATCATGGCCGCCGGAGCCGGAACCAGGATGAGATCGGCCATCCCGAAGGTGCTGCACCGGATCGCCGGCAAGTCCCTGGTCGCCCTGGCCATCGACACCGCGGACGCCCTCGAGCCGGACCGGCTGGTGGTGGTGGTCGGCCATCAGCGCGAACAGGTCACCCAGCACCTTGCCGAAGTGGCCCCGCACGTGACCATCGCGGTCCAGGAGCGGCCACTGGGCACCGGGGACGCCGTCCGGGCCGGGATGTCCGCGCTGCCCGGCATCACCGGCGAGGTGGTGGTGACCTCGGGGGACGTCCCGCTGCTCACCGGCCAGACCCTCCAGGAACTCGTCGCAGCCCACCGGGAGGACGGCAACTCGGTCACCCTGCTGACGGCTGTCGTGCCCGATCCGACCGGCTACGGCCGGATCGTCCGCGACGGCGATGAGGTGGCGCGGATCGTCGAGCACGCGGACGCCACCGACGCCGAGCTGGACCTGACCGAGATCAACTCCGGCATCTACGTCTTCGACGCAGCCACCCTGGCCGAGGGGCTGGCGGCACTGCAGGCCGGCAACGCCAAGGGCGAGCTCTACCTCACCGATGTCGTGGCGCACGCCCGGGCGGCCGGTCGCCGGGTCGGGGCGAGGATCCTCGCCGACCACCTGCAGACCGAGGGGGTCAACGACCGGGCCCAGCTGGCAGAGCGCGCGGCGGAGCTGAACCGGCGGATCCTGGCCGGCTGGATGGCGGCGGGAGTGACCGTGCTCGACCCGGCGACGACCTGGGTGCAGGCCGGTGTCGACCTGGCCGAGGACGTGACCCTGTTGCCCGGCACCTCGCTGGAGGGTGCGACCTCGGTTTCGCGGGGGGCGACCATCGGGCCGGACACCACGCTGATCGACGTCGAAGTCGGCGAGAATGCCCGGGTGCTGCGCACCCACGCCGAACTGGCAGTGATCGGTCCCGACGCCACGGTCGGACCGTTCGCCTACCTGCGCCCGGGCACAGAGCTGGGCGTCCGGGTGCACGTGGGGGCGTTCGTGGAGACCAAGAAGGCGATCGTCGGCGAGGGGGCCAAGGTGCCCCACCTCACCTACTGCGGGGACGCCGAGATCGGGCCGGGAGCCAATATCGGCGCCGGCACGATCTTCGCCAACTACGACGGCGTCACGAAGAGCACCTCAACCGTCGGTGCCCACTCCTTCATCGGCAGCGACTCGGTCCTGGTGGCACCGGTGCACATCGCCGACGGCGCCTATGTCGCTGCCGGCTCGACCATCACCGGTGATGTCGGGCCGGGGGAGCTGGCCGTCTCGCGTGGCCAGCAACGCAACATCCCGGGCTGGGTTGCCAGAAAGCGGTCCGGCACCAGAACGGCAGCCGCAGCCGAGGCGGCGCTGAACCCGACCGAAGCCGCCGACGAAGGGTCTGCACCGATGGAGTCTGGCGAGTGAGCGGCATCAAGCGGCCCAACGAGAAGCACCTGATGCTCTGCACCGGGCGCGCGTTCCCGGAGCTGGCCGAGCAGGTGGCGACCCTGCTCGGGGTCGGGCTGGTCCCGACCCGGACGCTCACCTACGCCAACTCCGAGATCTATGTCCGGTTCGAGGAGTCGGTCCGCGGCGCGGACGCCTTCGTGATGCAGTCCCACCCGGCGCCGGTCAACGAGTGGCTGATGGAGCAGCTGATCATGATCGACGCGCTCAAGCGCGCGTCGGCGAAGCGGATCACGGTGGTCTCGCCCTTCTACCCGTACGGGCGGCAGGACAAGAAGCACGCCGGCCGCGAGCCGATCTCGGCCCGCCTGGTCGCCGACCTGTACAAGACCGCCGGCGCGGACCGGCTGATGTCCATCGACCTGCACGCAGCCCAGATCCAGGGGTTCTTCGACGGTCCCGTCGACCACCTGATGGCCCTGCCGGTGCTGGTCGACTACATCAAGAAGTCCTACGACGTCTCCGAGATGACGGTCGTCTCCCCGGACGCCGGCCGGGTGCGGCTGGCCGACATGTACTCCGACCAGCTGGGTACGCCGCTGGCGATCATCCACAAGCGGCGCGACCCCAACAAGGCCAACGAGGTGGCGGTCGGTGAGGTGGTCGGCGACGTCAACGGGCGGGTCTGCCTGCTGGTTGACGACATGATCGACACGGCGGGCACGATCTGCCAGGCCGCGACTGCGTTGAAGGCGCACGGCGCCAAGCGCGTGATCGCCGCCGCGACGCACCCGATCCTCTCCGGGCCGGCGCCGGAGCGGCTCAACGGATCCGACTTCGAGGAAGTCATCGTCACCAACACCCTGCCGATCCCCGACGGGGTGAATGTGCCCAAGCTGACCGTGCTGTCGATGGCCCCGCTGATCGCTGCGGCGATCCAGGCCGTGTTCGAGGACGGCTCGGTCGCCTCCCTGTTCAACGGGGCGCATTGAACCAGGGCGCCAGGACGTGACCGGTTCGGCGCCACCTCGCCCGCGTAGAGACCACTTCGACCCGGCTCTGGCCGACCGCTGGCTCGCCCCGGCGCCGGACGATCCTCCGGAACCGCTGGGCCGCTTCCGTCCCGGCATTCCCTGGTGGGCGCGGGTGGCGCTCGTCTGGCTGGTTGGGCGAGCCTTCACCTGGGCGTTGACCGTCCTGACGCTGAGCCGCCAGTCCCGCGTCGTCCTTCCGGGAGCGGTGGACTACTTCACCTACGCCAGCATCTGGGACGGTGCCTTCTACCAGTTGATCCACGACCAGGGCTACCCGGACGTGTTGCCCCGCGATGGCGCCGGCATGGTTCAAGGCAGTCAATGGGCGTTCCTGCCGGTGTATCCCCTGCTGGTCCGGTTGGTCACGGGAACCACCCATGCAAGTTGGCCGGTGGCGGCGACGACCACCTCGCTGTTGGCCTCGCTGGGCTTCCTGCTGGTCACCTACCAGCTCTTCAGGACCGTCAAGGATGAGGGCACCAGCCTTGCGGCGGTCGCGGTGGTCTCGCTCGCCGGTGCTGCGCCGGTGCTCCAGTTCGCCTACGCGGAGTCCCTCGCGCTGTTCGGCGTCGCTGCCGTGCTCCTCCTGCTGGCCAGAGGGCGGTACCTCCTGGCTGCGCCTCTGGTGGTCCTGACCGGGCTGACCCGGCCGATGTCGGTCCCGCTGGCGATCACCTGCCTGTTGACAATCGCGCTTGTGGTTGCTGCGCACCGGCGGGAGGGCCTCGGACTGCCGTCGAGTACCCGTTGGTCGCTCGGGGTCCTCGGGGTGTTGTCGGTGGCCGGCGTCGCGGTCTGGCCTGCGATCGCAGCCTTCCGGACCGGTGAGCCCACCGCCTACTTCATGACGGAGGCTGCGTGGCATGGCGGCCACTCGCAACTCTCGATGAGCATTCTCGCTGTACAGATGGTCTCCCACTTCGGGGTGATCCCGGGCGCAGTGGTGACGGCAGCGGTCGTGATCGGCCTCGGCTGGTCACTGCTCAGTCTCCCGAGCAGGCGACTCGGCGCGGTGATGTGGTCCTGGCTGGCTGCCTGGCTGGTCTACCTCGCCGTGCTGACCGGGATCGACTCGGAGAGCCCGCGCCTGCTTCTTGGCGCCTTTCCGGCGGCGCTGGTCGTCGCGGCCTGGGCGCGGAAGTCGGCGCACCGGGTTGCCTTGATGCTGGCTGCCGCGGCCAGCCAGGTGGCGTTCATGACGCTGCTCTGGCACCTCGGCGGCGGGAACACCGACTACCACCCCTGACCTGATTTCCGGGTGTCAGCCCGGAGGCGATAAGGTGTGCAGGTTGCCTCGGCGAGGGGCCCAATGGCCCGTGATCGACAAGGCGTGCGCGCTGAGCGCCGCTGGTCATCCCTCGTCGTGCCCGAACTGTACGAGGTTGAGGAGTAACCACTAGTGTCTGAAAGCAAGATCGCGGCCGTTTCCCGCACCGAATTCGGAAAGGGTGCCGCCCGCCGCACCCGCCGCGCCGGCCTTGTGCCCGCCGTCCTCTACGGACACGGCACCGATCCGGTCCACCTGTCGATGCCCGGCCATGAAGTCCTGCTGGCCCTGCGCGTCGCCAACGCCGTCCTCGAGATCTCCATCGATGAGGGCAAGCCCCAGCTGGCCCTGGCCAAGCAGGTGCAGCGCGACCCGATCCGTGGCGACATCGAGCATGTCGACCTCGTCATCGTCCGCAAGGGCGAGAAGGTCACCGTCGAGGTCGCCCTTGTCGTCGTCGGCGACCACCCGGCCGACCGGATGATCCTGATGGACCAGCAGACGATCAGCCTCGAGGTCGAGGCCACGCACATCCCGACCTCCGTCGAGATCGACGTCACCGGCCTGGACATCGGCGACTCCATCGCAGCCAAGGACCTCAAGCTTCCCGAGGGTGCAGTCTTCCCGGGTGAGCCTGAGGACCTGATCCTGTCCGTGGCCGCAACGCCGAGCCAGGAAGCGCTGGACGCTGAGCTCGCCGGAACCGGTGAAGTTGCCGCCGAGGCTCCGGAAGCTGCCGAGGAGGCCTGAGCAAGGCTCATGTCGAACTGGCTACTGGTCGGGCTCGGTAATCCGGGCCCGACCTACGCTTCTCACCGTCACAACGTCGGCTACCTGGTCGTCGACGAACTGGCCCGCCGGGCCGGCGTCCGGTTCACCGGGGCCGGGCAGTTGCGGTCCGACGTCGCCCAGACCAGGCTCACCGCGTCCGGGGGCATGGGAGGCATCGGCGCCGAAGCCGAGCAGATCGTGCTGCTGAAGTCGCGGACCTTCATGAACGAGACCGGCGCCGCCGTCGGCAAGGCCCTGGCCTACTACCGGATCCCGCCGGAGCGGATGGTGGCCATCCACGACGAGCTGGATCTCGACTTCGGCCAGCTGCGGCTCAAGTTCGGTGGCGGTGACAACGGCCACAACGGGCTGAAGTCGATCCGGCGCAGTATCGGCACCGGCGACTACTTCCGCGCCCGGCTCGGGGTCGGGCGGCCGCCGGGCCGCCAGGACCCGGCCGATTTCCTGCTCAGCAACTTCCCGACCGCCCTCGCCGAGGATGTGGCTGTCGAGGTCTCCCGGTGCGCGGACGCGGTCGAGGCCCTCCTGACCGTCGGTCTGGACCTCGCCCAGAGCCGGTTCAACAACTGAGGCCGGTTCGCATTCAAGGCGACCGCATTGACCAGGGTCAAGCCGGACCGCCCATTACTTGATCCGGGTTCATCCCGTGGCGCGGCCATTGGTGCGGCGTCAAGAAGGAATTCATCAGTGCAGTTCACTGCGGGGCGCCGACTCGCCGCCGGCACCAGCGGATGATTCCGGGCCCGACGGAGCACCCTCCTCAATGTCCTTGCCAGGGCAGGTTTTCGCGCCCCGGCAACCCGCATTCCGGTAATCCGGAAAGTCGCCCGAACAGGTGACACTTTCGGCAGGAAAATTGTCGCCCGGTCCCCTACAGTTATGGCTCGTCGGGCCTTACCAGGAGGGGTCTTGGTGGTAACCCGACCCACCCAGTTCTGCGCGGGTGGCGGCCGTGTGCCGGGAGGGGATAGATCAGGGTGTACAGCAGACGGTCGACCATTAGGGGTGGTTACGGCGTCGGTCTGGGCAGGAAGCTGTTGCAGGTTGGAACCAGTCTGGTTCTGGCTGCCGGTTTCCTGGCCCTCGGGCTGCCGGCGACCCCGGCTGCAGCGGTGCAGGCCACCGGTGGCGCCGCGCGCTTCCCCTCGATCGAATGGTTCTCCTGGGGCCCAGAGGGTTCGGTGATCTCGAACAACGGCGTGACCCGCACCGAGCACTACACCCTCGCCGGCCAGTCCTTCGACATTACCTGCACGCTCAGCAACATCGCGCGAACGGCCGGGACCGGTTCCGGGAACTACCTGGAGTCCTACCGATCCGGCACCTGGCAGGGTGACGGCTTCGAGCACCTGTACAACATCGGCGGCGTCGACGACGCCAACACCATGTTCGTCGGGCTGTCCAACCGGACCCAGGGCAACACGATCACGCTGGACTTCAGCTGCTCAGCGACCCTCGCAGGCGAAGCCTTCCCGTTGGCCGGACTGGTGATGGCAGATGCCGAGGCATCCGGCGGATCCGAGTACGTCGGGGCCACCATTCCCACGTCCGCGACCTGGCGGATCCTCGACCGGATCCGGGGGAGCGAGTGCACCCTGGACACCTACGCCCGTCGGACCGTCGTCGGGCCGGCGAACCGGCTCGAGCTCTACGGACCGGAGTCCAACACCTGTGAGACCGGGACCGGCAACGTCCGGCCGGGGCCGTCGGCGGTTGCCTTCATGGACGGCGCCACGTCCGCGACCCGGGTGACCATCGCCGGCAGCGGCAAGAGCGCCATCGCGCTCGGGGTGGCGTTCAACACCGACTTCGGGGACGCCCCCGACTCCTACGGCGACGCCGGAGCCGCCTTGCAGTACGCCTACAGCGGGGGCGAGGTGCCGTTGACCTCCAGCGCGCAGACGCTGGCCCAGAACCGCGGCACGCCCGTCTTCGGCTCGATCACGCTCGCCACCAACGTCCAGCCGTCGCCCCGGCTCGGCACGACCGTCGATCCGGAGGCAACGCAGGCGCACAGCCCGGACGCAACCGGCGACGACGCAACGGGGGAGGCCGCCTCCGGTGGGCCGGACGACGAGAACGGACTGACCCTGGCCAACCCGATCGAGGTGGCGCCGGGGGGCACGACAGCGATCGGGCCGATCAGCTGCATCGGCACCGGCCACATCGCCGGCTGGATCGACTGGAACGGCAACGGCGCCTTCGACACCAGCGAACGGTCAACCAACACACCCGCCTGTCCAACCGGTGGCTCGGTGAACCTCAGCTTCGCCGTGCCGTCGACGATCCTCGGCTCCGGCGGCTCGCTCAACACCTTCCTGCGGATCCGGCTCGCGCCGACAACGACGCAGCTCAACCCGACCGGTCTCAGCACCGGCGGCGAGGTAGAGGACTACCGGCTGGTGGCCGGAGCCAAGCCGAGGATCATCCTGCGCAAGACCACCCTCGGCGCGGCCGGCGGCCCCTACGGCTTCACGCTGACCAACACACTGCAGGGCAGCGGCACGGTCACGACGACCACCGCGGGTACCGCAACCCAGGTCGACGGGGACCCGGCAACCACCGGAAACCAGGCCTTCCTCGTCACCCAGACCGGCACGGCCGTCGGCATCACGGAGGCCACCATCCCGACCGGCTGGGCCCTTTCCGGCGTCACCTGCAACAACGGCGCCCAGAACGTCGGCAGCCTCTCCGGCACCACCTTCACCCTGCCGGCCTCTGCGATCGTCCCCGGTGCCGTGATCACCTGCGACTTCCGCAACGGCCGGCCCTCGGTGTCCCTGGTCAAGACAGCCGGGGTGCTCAGCGGGGGGACGGCTGGCTCGACCCTTCCCTACACGTTCACCGTGACGAACACCGGCCAGACTCCGCTGGCGTCCATCACGATCACAGACCCGAAGGTGGCCTCGGTCAGCTGTGCTGCCACCACTCTCGCCATCGGCGCGGCCACCACCTGCACCGGCAACCACATCCTGACCCAGGCGGAGGTTGACGCCGGCACCGTCGTCAACAGCGCGACGGTGTCGGGCACGCCGCCCTCCGGGCCGGCCGTGACCAGCACGGCCGGCACGACGTCCACGATTCCCCGGACCCCGGCGATCAGCCTCGCCAAGACCGCCGGGGCGCCGACCGGCAACACCGTGGGTTCGACCGTCACCTACAGCTTCCTCGTGACCAACACCGGCAACGTCACCCTCACCGCAGTCGGGGTCAACGACCCGACCATCGGAACCGTCTCCTGCCCGGCGACCACCCTCGCGCCCGGCGCGGCCACCACCTGCACGAAGACCTACGCCCTGACGCAGGCCGACGTGAACGCCGGGGTTGTGAACAACACCGCCACCGCCACCGGCACCCCGCCGTCCGGGGCAGCCGTCACAGCCACGGCCACCGCCAACCGGAGCATCACGCGGACCGCGAGGATCACGCTCGACAAGCAGGCGGGCATCCCTTCCGGCACGTCCGTCGGTTCCTCGATCGCCTACGACTTCGTCGTCACCAACACCGGGAACGTGACCCTCACCGCCTTGAGCGTGCAGGACGCCGAGACCGGCCCGGTCTCCTGCCCGGTGAGCACGCTGGCGCCCGCTGCCTCGACCACCTGCACCGGCAGTCACGTCCTCACCCAGGCCGACCTTGACGCCGGCCGGGTGGACAACACAGCGACCGCGACCGCGAACGCCCCGGCCGGCGTCACCCAGCCCACCGCAACCGACACCGCGACGGTCACCATCGCGCGCACCGCCGCAATCACCGTGGACAAGCAGTTCGGTGGCTTCACCGACCTCGACTCCAACGGCCAGGACGCCGGCGACCGGCTCGACTACACGTTCCTCGTCACCAACACCGGCAACGTGACCCTTGCCTCCGTCACTGTCACCGATCCGAAGGTCGGAACGGTGTCCTGCCCGTTGACGACGCTCCCGTCCGGCGCAGCCACCAGTTGCACGGGGAGCTACCTGCTGACGCAGGCCGACGTGGACGCCGGGCACGTCGCCAACACCGCGACGGCGACCGGCACGCCGCCAACCGGGCTGACCGGGCCGACGGCGATCGACTCCACCGACACCCCGGTCACCGCAGGCCCGGCAGTCTCCCTCGACAAGACCGCCGGGACGCCGTCCGGCAACACCGCCGGCTCGACGATCGCCTACTCGTTCCTCGTGACCAACAGCGGCAATGTGACCTTGACGGCCGTCGGGGTCACCGACCCCAAGGTGGGCGAAGTGTCCTGCCCGTCGACCTCCCTCGCCCCCGGCGCCTCGACCACCTGCACGAAGACCTACCTTCTGACCCAGGAAGACGTGGACGCCGGGTCGGTGGTGAACACGGCCACGGCCAACGGCACGTCGCCCACCAACGCGACCGTCTCCGCGACCGACTCGACCACTTCGACGATCACCAGGTCCGCCACCCTGACGATGGACAAGCAGGCCGGGACGCCGTCGGGCGCGACGGCCGGCTCGACGATCGCCTACGCGTTCGTCGTCACGAACACCGGCAACGTGACGGTCGACGGGCTTGCCATCACCGACCCGGACGTGACCGGGCTCGCCTGCCCGACGACGACCTTGGCTCCGGGAGCGACCACCACGTGCACCGCCACCCATGACCTGACCCAGGGAGACCTCGATTCCGGACATGTGGCCAACACCGCCACCGTCACCGGGAACCCGCCAACCGGGGTGACCACCCCGAGCGCCACCGACTCCACCGACATCGCGTTGTCCCAGGCCGCAGCCATCACCCTGGACAAGCAGGCCGGGACACCGTCGGGCAACTCGGTCGGCTCGTCCATCCCGTACACCTTCGTCGTGACCAACACCGGCAACGTCACCCTGACTGCCGTGAACGTCAGCGACCCGATCGCCGGGACGGTCACCTGCCCCGTGACGACCCTCGCGCCCGGTGCGGCGACGACTTGCGTCGCCGGCTATCCGATCACCCAGGCCGACCTCGACGCGGGTGCCGTGGACAACTCCGCCACGGCAACCGGCACTCCGCCGGGTGCCCTTGCGAAGCCGACCTCGACCGACAGCACCACCAGCACGCTGAGCCGGACCGCTGCCCTCACGCTCGACAAGCAGGCCGGCACGCCGTCGGGCACAGCTGCCGGTGCCTCGATTCCCTACGACTTCGTCGTGACCAACACCGGGAACGTGACCCTGACGGCGTTGAGCGTGCTGGACGCGAAGACTGGCCCGGTCTCCTGCCCGGTGTCGACGTTGCTGCCGGGCGAAACGACCACCTGCACGGCGATCTACCTGCTGACCCAGGCTGACCTGGACGCCGGTGTTGTGGACAACACGGCAACGGCGAGCGCCGACGCCCCGGCCGGGCTGACCTCGCCGACCGCCACCGACACCGAGACGGTCACCGTGGAGCGCACGGCCACGATCACCCTCGACAAGCAGGCCGGCATCCCGTCGGGGACAACGCCCGGTTCGACGATCGCCTACTCCTTCACCGTGCTGAACACCGGGAACGTCACCCTGACCTCGGTCGGGGTGACCGACCCCAAGTTGGGCGCGGTGTCCTGCCTTGCCGCCACGCTTGCGCCCGGGGCCTCGACGACCTGCTCGGCCACCTACGAGCTCACCCAGGCTGACGTCGACGGCGGGCACGTGCCCAACACCGCCACCGCCACCGGCACGCCACCAACCGGCCTCACCGAGCCGACGGCAACCGACTCCACCGACACCCCCCTGACGTCGGACCCGGCGATAACCCTGGAGAAGCACTCCGCTGCGCCGACCGGCAACACCGCCGGATCGACGATCGCCTACACGTTCCTCGTGACCAACACCGGCAACGTCACCCTCGGCTCGGTTGCGGTCACCGACGCCAAGGTCGGCACCGTGACCTGCCCGGCCGCCACCCTGGCGCCCGGGGCCGCCACCACCTGCACGGCGAGCTACACGCTGACCCAGGATGACGTGGACGCCGGGCAGGTGGAGAACACCGCCGCTGCCGTCGGGACCCCGCCGACCGGTGATCCGGTGACCGCCACCGACACGATCACCACCCCGATCGCTGCCACCCCTGGCATCACGCTGGACAAGCAGGCCGGTACGCCATCCGGCGCCGCGGCCGGGTCGACGATCGACTTCACCTTCCTGGTGACGAACTCGGGCAACGTGACGCTGACGTCGGTCGGGATCACCGACCTGAAGGTCGGTTCGGTCTCCTGCCCGGCCACCTCGCTGGCGCCGGGCGCCTCGACGACCTGTTCTGCGACCTACCTGCTGACCCAGGCCGATGTGGACGCCGGGCACGTGGCAAACACCGCCTCGGTGGCGGGTGATCCGCCCACCGGCGAACCGGTGACCGCCGGCGACGCCACAGACACCCCGATCACTGCGGGCCCGTCAATCATTCTGGAGAAGGCGGCCGGTGCGCCCTCGGGCAACGTGGTCGGGTCGACGATCGCCTACACCTTCACCGTGTTGAACACCGGCAACGTCACCCTTACCTCCGTCGAGGTTACGGACCTGAAGGTCGGGACTGTCTCCTGCCCGGTGACGACCCTGGCCGCCGGTGCGTCCACGACCTGCGCGGCGACGTACGAGCTGACGCAGGCCGATGTGGATGCGGGCGCTGTGGTGAACAACGCCTCGGTGGCCGGCACCCCGCCGGCCGGTGACCCGGTGACGGCGACCGATTCGGTGACCACGACGATCCCGGCCGGCCCGTCGATCGCCCTGGACAAGACCGCTGGCACCCCGACCGGTACTGCTGCCGGAGCCACCGTCGACTACACGTTCGTGGTGACGAACACGGGCAACGTGACCCTCACCGCTGTCGGGATCACCGATCTCAAGCTGGGCGCCGTCACCTGCACCGAGACCACTCT
The DNA here is from genome assembly GCA_964421325.1 of uncultured Propionibacteriaceae bacterium. GTDB lineage: Bacteria > Actinomycetota > Actinomycetes > Propionibacteriales > Propionibacteriaceae > Propionicimonas. The sequence goes on along the minus strand of CAYQXH010000010.1, from coordinate 7,814 downwards.
TGCCCCTGGTGGGACCACGATCTGCGCGGCGACCTATGTTCTGACCCAGGCTGATGTGGACTCCGGGCATGTGGCGAACACCGCTTCGGCGGCGGGCAATCCGCCGATGGGTGACCCGGTGACAGCGAGTGACTCCACCGACACGGCGATCAGCGCTGGTCCGTCGATCACGCTGGCCAAGACCGCCGGTACCCCGTCTGGTGTCTCGGCCGGAGACACGATCGACTACAGCTTCCTGGTGACCAACACCGGCAACGTGACGCTTACCTCGGTCACGGTCAGCGACCCCCTGGTCGGTGCGGTCACCTGCCCGGACACCACGCTGGCTCCGGGGGCCTCGACCACCTGCGCGGCCATCTATGTCCTGACTCAGGCTGATGTGGATTCGGGCACCGTTGTGAACAACGCCTCGGTGGCCGGTGACCCGCCGACCGGCGACCCGGTCTCGGCAAGCGACACCACCACCACGACGATCCCGGCCAGCCCGGCGATCGCCCTGGACAAGACCGCGGGCACCCCGTCCGGTAGCTCGGCCGGTGACACGATCGGCTTCAGCTTCCTGGTGACCAACACCGGCAATGTGACTTTGGCCTCGGTTGCGGTGACCGATCCCCAGGTCGGCACGGTGAGCTGCCCGGACACCACGCTGGCTCCGGGTGCGTCGACGACCTGCTCGGCGACCTACACGCTGACCCAGGCCGACGTGGATTCGGGCACTGTGGTGAACACCGCTTCGGTGGCCGGTGACCCGCCGACCGGCGACCCGGTCTCAGCCACCGACACCGCCACTTCGACGATCCCGGCCGTCCCGGGCATCACGCTGGACAAGCAGTCCGGCATCCCGACGGGGAGCACGGCCGGTTCCACGATCGACTACACGTTTGGGGTTGAGAACACCGGCAACGTGACCCTTTCCTCGGTGGGCATCACCGACCTGAAGGCCGGTCCGGTGTCCTGCCCGGACACGACGCTGGCTCCGGGTGCGTCCACGATCTGCTCGGCGACCTATGTGTTGACCCAGGCTGATGTGGATGCCGGGCATGTGGCGAACACCGCGACCGTGTCGGGGGCGCCGCCCGTCGGCGCCCCGGTGACGGCCGATGATTCCACCGACACGACGATCACCGCCGGTGCGGCGATCACGCTGGTCAAGACCGCGGGCACCCCGTCCGGTAGCTCGGCCGGTGACACGATCGGCTACAGCTTCCTGGTGACCAACACCGGCAATGTGACGCTGGCCTCGGTTGCGGTGACCGATCCCCAGGTCGGCACGGTGAGCTGCCCGGACACCACGCTGGCTCCGGGTGCGTCGACGACCTGCTCGGCGACCTACACGCTGACCCAGGCCGACGTGGACGGCGGCACCGTGGTGAACACCGCTTCGGTGGCCGGTGACCCGCCGACGGGCGACCCCGTCTCAGCCACCGACACCGCCACTTCGACGATCCCGGCCGCCCCGGGCATCACGCTGGACAAGCAGGCGGGGACGCCTTCTGGCGCCACGGTCGGATCGACCATCGGCTACACCTTCGTGGTCACGAACACTGGCAACGTGACCCTGACCGCTGTCGGAATCACCGATCCAAAGCTGGGTGCCGTCACCTGCAACGAGACCACTCTTGCCCCTGCTGGGACCACGAGTTGCTCCAGCACCTACGTGCTGACCCAGGCCGATGTGGATTCCGGGCACGTCGCGAACACCGCCTCGGTCGCTGGCAACCCGCCGGCCGGTGACCCGGTGACCGCCGGTGACGCCACGGACACGGCGATCATCGCTGGTCCGTCGGTAACGCTGGTCAAGACCGCAGGCACCCCGTCCGGTAGCTCGGCCGGCGACACCATCGGCTACTCCTTCCTGGTGACGAACACCGGCAATGTGACGCTGGCCTCGGTTGCGGTGACCGATCCCCAGGTCGGCACGGTGAGCTGCCCGGACACCACGCTGGCTCCGGGTGCGTCGACGACCTGCTCGGCGACCTACACGCTGACCCAGGCCGACGTGGATTCGGGCACTGTGGTGAACACCGCTTCGGTGGCCGGTGACCCGCCGACCGGCGACCCCGTCTCAGCCACCGATTCGGCGACCACGACGATCCCGTCCGGCCCGGCGATCACCCTGGACAAGATCGCCGGAGCGCTCGTGGATGCCACCGGCAACGGCGAGTCGACCGGGGACACCGTGCCGTACACCTTCCTGGTCACGAACACCGGCAACGTCTCCCTGAGCTCGATCGCGATCACCGACGCCAAGGTCGGCACGGTGACCTGCCCGGAGACCTCCCTAGCTCCGGCCGCGGCCACCACCTGCACCGCGGACTACCTGCTCACTCAGGCCGACGTGGACGCCGGGACCGTGCGCAACACGGCCTCGGTGACCGCGACCCCGCCGACCGGCGCCGCTGTGACGGCCACCGACTCGGTCGACGTCACGATCGCTGCCACGGCGGCTCTCGTGCTGGACAAGCAGGCCGGAGCGCCCACCGGCGGGACAGCCGGCGCCACCGTCACCTACTCCTTCGTGGTGGCCAACACCGGCAACCTGACCCTGGAGCCGGTCGTCGTCGATGACCCGCTGCTGGGTTCGGTAACCTGCCCGGCCGGGCCGCTGGCCCCGGGTGCGACCCTCACTTGTGAGCCGATCGTCTACTCGCTCACTCAGGCCGATGTGGACGCCGGGCATGTCGCCAACACCGCCTCGGCCGTGGGGATGGCCAACGGCAACCCCACGCCGGTATCGGTGGACTCCACGGATACCCCGATCAATGCCGGACCGGCGATCACCCTCGACAAGACCGCGGGCGCCCCATCCGGCAACTCGGCCGGTGACACCATCGACTACAGCTTCCTGGTCACCAACACCGGCAACGTGACGCTGACCTCGGTTGCCGTGACCGACATGAAGGTCGGCACGGTGGTCTGCCCGGACACCACGCTGGCGCCGGGCGCCTCCACGACCTGCGCTGCGACCTACGTCCTGACCCAGGCGGACGTGGACGCCGGCACCGTGGTCAACGACGCCTCGGTCGCAGGCACCCCGCCGGCCGGTGAACCGGTAACGGCCGGCGACAGCACCACAACGACGGTTCCGGCCGGCCCGGCGATCACGCTCGAGAAGCAGGCGGGCCCAGCCACCGGCAACCGCGCCGGAGACACCATCGACTACACGTTCGTCGTGACGAACCGCGGCAACGTGACCCTGACCGCCATCGAGGTCACCGACGCCATGGCCGGAACCGTTTCCTGCCCGGCGACGCTGCTCGCACCCACCGAGTCGACCACCTGCACGGCCGCCTACAGCCTGACCCAGGCGGACGTGGACGCCGGCTCGGTCCGCAACACCGCCGGCGTCACCGGGACCCCGCCGACCGGTGACCCGGTCACCGACACCGACACGGTGACCAGCCCGATCCTCGCCGGGCCCGGGATCGACCTCGCCAAGACCGGGACGCCGGCCGGCGATCGGGCCGGCGACACCATCGCCTACGACTTCGTCGTCACCAACACCGGCAACGTGACCCTGTCCGCTGTCGGGGTCACCGACGCGAAGGTCGGCACGGTGACCTGCCCGGTGGACACGCTGGCGCCCGCCGGGTCGACCACCTGCACGGCCACCTACCTCCTCACCCAGGCAGATGTGGACGCCGGTGTGGTGCACAACGAAGCCACCGCTACCGGCACCCCGCCGACCGGTGAGCCGGTGACCGCCCCGGACTCGGTAGACACGCCGATCGCACCGGGAGCGGCCGTCACGATCGACAAGCAGGCCGGAACCCCGTCCGCTGCGCTGGTCGGCGGGACCATCGACTACACCTTCGTGGTCACGAACCCCGGCAATGTGACCCTCGCGGCCGTCACCGTCAGCGATCCGACCGCTGGCCCGGTTGCCTGCCCCGTGGACACCCTCGCACCGGGTGAGTCGACAACCTGCACCGCGACCCACACGCTGACCCGGGCCGACCTCGACCGGGGCGAAGTGGTCAACACCGCAACGGTGACGGCCACCCCACCAACCGGCCAGGCAGTGACCGACTCGGACTCGGTCACCACCCCGCTGGCGCAGGTGGCTGCCGTGATGCTGGACAAGACCGCGGACGTCATCGAGGAGGCGCAGGAGGGCGACCAGATCAACTTCGCCTTCCTGGTCACCAACACCGGCAACGTGACCCTGACCCCGGTCGTCGTCAGCGACCCGATGCTCACTGCTGTCGCCTGCCCTTCGGACACCCTCGCGGCCGGGGAGTCGATGGCCTGCACCGGGGCTACCTACACCGTCACCGAGCAGGACGTGGTGCTCGGCGGATTGGTCAACAGCGCCACCGTCTCCGCCGGCTTCTGCCCGATCACCGGCTGTGTCCAGGTCGAGGCCGGCGACAGCGTCACCGTGTCGACGGCCATCGTGGACCCCGAACATGAGGGCGGCGGCAACGGCCACGGCGGCGGCGGCCTGGCCTACACCGGCGTCACCGGGGCACCCGAGTTGATCGGGCTGGGCGGCGGTATCCTCGCAGCGGGCCTGCTCCTGTTGCTCGTCGCGCGGCGCCGGAAGGCCTGACGGCCGGGTTCGCGTCCCGCCTGCAACCCAAATCGAACCAAGGAGAACATGAACAAGTCAGTGATCGCCGGGGCCCTGCTGGGCCTGGTCCTTGGGACCGGCCTGGTCGGCTGCTCGGGACTGTCGGGCCCATCCGCCGGCCCTTCGGTCGACCCCAGCCGGGTGTCCCCGACCGACCTGCCGACCCCGCCCACGGTGACGGACCCGCAGGGCGACGTTAAGGACCTCACCCTCGGTGAGTGCAAGACCGAGGCCGGCGAGCAGGTCGTCACCGGCAAGCTGACCTCGACGCTGGACAGCGCCGCCGACTTCCTGGTCACCGTGAGCTGGACGACGGCCGCCGGTGACGTGATGGGTCGCGGCTTCAAGGTGATCGAGGACCTCGCGCCGGGCAAGACCAGCGAGTTCGAGATCAGGGCGACCGTTGCTCCGGGGGCGACCCAATGCGTCAAGGGCGTCGAGTACGGCACCATCAAGGCGTGACCGCCGGGCGGCGGTGCCCAGTGGCGGGTGCGCCGGCCACTGGCAGTCCAGCCGGTCAGCCGCGAGTAGGGTGATGCGGTGATTCTCAGCGGCCTGGTCGACTTCGTCGGCAGCGAGCCGGTACTGGCCGAAGCCATCGCAGATTGCCGCTCCGGGCGGCTGCCGACCCTCGACATCACCCTTCCGGAGGCTGCGCGGCCGGTCTTCGTGGCTGCCCTCGCCGGCCAGACCCGGCGCCCGCTGCTGCTGGTGACCTCGACCTTCCGGGAGGCGGAGGCCGCAACCGCAGCCCTGGCGTCCCTGCTGGGCGAGGACGAGATCGTGTACTACCCGGCCTGGGAGACGCTGCCGCACGAACGCCTCAGCCCGCGCTCGGACACGGTCGGCCGCCGGCTCGCCGTGCTCCGCCGCCTGGTCGGGAACGACCCGTTGCCGATGCCGAGAGTGGTGGTGGCCCCGGTGCGCTCGGTGCTGCAGCCGCAGGTGGTGGGGCTGGGCGACCTGCTCCCGGTGCAGCTGGTGGCGGGCCAGGACTACGACACCGGCGAGGTGGTCCGCGGCCTGGTGGACGCCGCCTACGTCCGGGTGGACCTCGTCGAGCGGCGCGGCGAGTTCTGCGTCCGGGGCGGCATCATCGACCTGTTCCCCCCGACCCTCGAGCACCCCGTCCGGATCGACTTCTTCGGTGACACGGTCGAGGAGATCCGGCCGTTCGCCGTCGCCGACCAGCGCTCGTTCGAACAGACCCTGCCGGCCGTGATCGCCTCACCCTGCCGCGAACTGCTGATCACCGATGCCGTGCGCGCCCGGGCTGCGGACCTGGCCAGGGAACACCTGAACACCCCGGGCAACCTGGGCGAGCTGTTCGAGCGGATCGCCGCCGGCCATGCGGTCGACGGTATGGAGGCCCTGGCCCCGGTGCTCGTCGACGGGCTGGAACTGCTCATCGACGTGCTGCCGGCCGACACCCAGATCCTGCTCAGCGACCCCGAACGCATCCGGGCGAGGGCACACGAGCTGTTCGTCACGAGCGATGAATTCCTCAAGGCTTCCTGGGCCGCTGCTGCCGAAGGTGGCAAGGCCCCGATCGACCTCGGGGCTTCCGCCTACCGCAGCCTCGCCGACGTGCGCGCGCACGCCATGGCGCTCGGCCAGTCCTGGTGGAGCCTGTCGTCGTTCAGCTCAGGTGACCTCGACGTTCCCGGCGAGACCGGCGAAGGGCTGACCGCAGCGGATGTCAGCGCCGTACCGAGCCGGGTGGTGGCCGCGTCCGAGGCGCCCGTGTGGCGGGGCGACACCGAGGCGGCGGTGGCGACCATCCGGGACTCGGCGAGGAGCCAGCGCCACACGGTGGTGGTCGCCGACTCCAGCGGTCTGGCCGCCCGGATGGAGGAGATCCTCAAGGCTGCCGAGATCCCGGTGGCACGACCGGACTCCCTGACGACAGCACCGCCGGCCGGACTGGTCACCGTCGTCCGGGCCGAGCTGCGGCACGGCTTCAGCCTGCCCGGCATCGGGCTCGACCTGTTCACCGCCGGCGACCTCTCCGGCCAGCGCGACCCCGACAAGGCGTCCCGGAAGATGCCGGCCCGGCGCAAGAACCAGATCGACCCGCTCGAGCTGAGTCCCGGAGATGCCGTCGTGCACGAGACCAACGGCGTCGGCCGCTACGTGGAGATGGTGCAGCGGACGGTGGCCGGCGCCACGCGGGAGTACCTGGTGCTGGACTACGCACCGTCCAAGCGGGGCCAGCCCGGCGACCGCCTGTTCGTGCCGATGGACCAGCTGCACCTGGTCACCCGCTATGTCGGCGGGGAGAACCCGACCCTGGACAAGCTCGGCGGTGCCGACTGGGCGAAGCGGAAGTCGAGGGCGCGCAAGGCCGTCCGCCAGATCGCCGCGGAGCTGATCAAGCTCTACGCTGCCCGGCAGGCCTCCAGGGGCCACGCGTTCAGCCCGGACACGGTCTGGCAGGGTGAACTGGAGGATGCCTTCGCCTACGTGGAGACCCCCGACCAGCTCGCCGCCGTCAGCGAGGTGAAGACCGACATGGAAGAGGTGATCCCGATGGATCGCCTGATCTGTGGCGATGTCGGCTACGGCAAGACCGAGATCGCCGTCCGGGCAGCCTTCAAGGCAGTCATGGACGGCAAGCAGGTGGCCGTCCTCGTCCCGACCACCCTGCTGGTCCAGCAGCACCACGCCACGTTCGCCGACCGCTACGCCGGATTCCCGGTCACCGTCGCGGCCCTGAGCCGGTTCTCCAGCCCGGCTGACAAGAAGAAGGTGATCGCCGGCCTCGCCGACGGAACCGTGGACGTGGTCGTCGGCACCCACGGCCTGCTCGCGAACGAGGTGACCTTCAAGGACCTCGGGTTGGTGATCATCGACGAGGAGCAACGGTTCGGCGTCGAGCACAAGGAGCAGCTGAAGAAGCTTCGGCTCAACGTCGACGTGCTGGCGATGAGCGCCACCCCGATCCCGCGGACGCTGGAGATGGCGATCACCGGGATCCGCGAGATGAGCGTCATCGCGACGCCGCCGGAGGAGCGGCACCCGGTGCTGACCTTCGCCGGACCCTACGACTCCGCGCAGGTCCGGGCAGCCATCCGTCGTGAGCTCGCCCGCGAAGGGCAGGTCTTCTACATCCACAACCGGGTGCAGTCGATCGAGAAGACCGCCAAGGACATCGCCGAGCTGGTGCCGGAGGCCCGGATCGCCGTGGCCCACGGCCAGATGAACGAGCACACCCTCGAGCAGGTGATGGTCGACTTCTGGG
>CAYQXH010000009.1:553-34807 GCA_964421325.1 uncultured Propionibacteriaceae bacterium | reverse complement strand
GTGGGCGGCGACGCCGTTGCCGCAGCGGATCCAGTTGATGTTCCGGTTCAAGCAGCTCCTCGACGAGCACCTGGACGAGTTGAGCGTCCTGCTGTCCACCGAGATGGGGAAGGTGCTGGCCGAAGCCCGCGGTGACGTGTTGAAGGCGATCGAGGTCGTCGAGTGTGCCTGCTCCACGCACTACCTGATGCAGGGCGACACGACGATGAACATCTCCCGTGGCTACGACACCACGACCTACCGGGAGCCGTTGGGCGTGTTCGCCGGCATCGCGCCGTACAACTTCCCGGCGATGATCCCGATGGGCTGGATGCTGCCGTTCTGCATCACCACCGGCAACACGTTCGTACTGAAGGCAGCTTCGATGGTGCCGCAGACCTCGATGCGGATGATGGAGCTGCTGATCGAGGCCGGCCTGCCCAAGGGTGTGGCGAACCTGGTGACCTGCTCGCGGGTGGAGGCGGACAGCCTGCTGGTGAACCCCGCTGTGCGGGGGATCACGTTCGTCGGTTCCACGGCGGTGGGCAAGCACATCTACCAGACGGCCGCCGGTGCGGGGAAGCGGGTGCAGGCGCTCACCGAGGCCAAGAACCATGCCCTGATCCTGGAGGACGCCGTCCTGGAGCGTTCGGTGGCCGGGATCATCAACTCCACCTACGGCTGCGCCGGCCAGCGCTGCATGGCGCTGCCGGTGGTCTGTGTCCAGGACTCCATCGCAGACGAGGTCGTGGAGATGCTGGCCGGGATGGCTGCCAGGCTGAAGCTCGGCCCGGCGTACCTGCCAGACAGCCAGCTCGGCCCGGTGATCACGGCCAGGCACCGGGAGTTCGTGACCTCCGGCATCCAGCGGGGCGTTGACGAGGGCGGAACGCTCGTGCTCGACGGCCGCGGTGCGAGCGTCGACGGCTACGAAGGCGGCTACTGGATGGGCCCGTCGATCATCGACCACGTCGGACCCGACAACTGGGCCGGCACCTACGAGATCTTCGGTCCGGTGACCTCGATCAAGCGGGTTGCCGACTTCGAGGAGGGCATCAACGTGATGAACGCCAACCCCTTCGCCAACGGCTCCTGCATCTACACCAGCTCCGGCTACTACGCCCGCGAGTTCGCCAGCCGCTCCCACGCCGGCATGGTCGGCATCAACGTCGGCATCCCGGTGCCGTTCTCCACCTTCCCGTTCACCGGCCACAAGGAGTCGTTCTTCGGCGACCTGCACGCCATGGGCAGGGACGGCGTCGCGTTCTTCACCGAGACCAAGGCGGTCACCGCCACCTGGTTCACCGACGAGCACCGCCACCAGAAGGTCGGCACCTGGGACGGCATGACCACCCGTCACTGAACGGCTCCGTGGCCCGGCCGGATCGCCGGACCACCCCAGTGCCGGGGGCAGCGCGCCTGCGGTGAGCCCAGCTGACCGGGGACGCAGTGGCCAGACGAGTGACAAGAAAGGGGACTGTCCCCTTTTGTGCGGCCTGACTCTCGTCAAGTGACAAGAAAGGGGACTGTCCCCTTTCTTGTCCGGGCCTCGTCAGGGATCGCCCTAGATGTTGCGGGGCGGCTGGCCCTCGGTCGGTGAACCGAGCGCGCTCGAGAGCGGATCGGTCTCGTCGCTCTCGATCCGGCTGTCGTCGCGGTACCCGGTGCCGGCGAGGCCGTGCTCGAGCCGGTTCTGGTTGCCGCCCTCGGGAAGGTCCTCGCCGTCGAACTCGTCGTCGGCCACGTCCTGGCTGCCGAGGCCGTGGGCCAGCGGATCGCGGTAGACCTCATCGCGGTCGGTGGTCTGGTCGTCCTGGGTGTTCGGGGCGCCAAGTCCGTAATCGTTCACTGAGTCTGACATTTCGTCCTCCTAGACTTCCTGGCTTGACTCAAGCAAGTACCCGGAAGTGGCCGGTCAAAACCTGTGGCGGATCAGGCTCAGGGGACGTCGGTCGCGAACTCGACCGGCGCCGGCGGCGTCCAGGCGTCGGCCTTGGCGATGTCGGCATCCAGCGCGCCGACCCCGTCGCCGGGGATCCCGGCGTTGCTGGTGTACTGCCAGATCGACCAGCCGCCGTGGTCCACCCACGGGCCGACCTTCGGCAGCGAGTCCGGGATGCGTCCGTTGTTGGTCCCCCACGAAGCCACCCAGAGCCGGGCGATCCCGGCGACGTCGGTCCAGACGAACCGGCCGGCGGACTCCCGCGCCGCGGCATTCGCGCTCATGTAGACGTACAGGTTGGGCTGGTAGCCATCGCTGGTCAGCAGGTCCTTCACCGTGGTGAGGAACTCGGTCGCCTCCGTCGGGTTCCAGGCCCGCAGCGTCCGCTTGTACGTCTTGCCCTTGTAGGTCTTGGTCCAGGCGTGCCCGGCTTCGATGTCCAGCACGAGCGGGTCGGTGCTGGCCCTGGTGTAGTTGCCGTAGCGCTTCAGCCACTTGACGAACTGCCGGGCGGAGTCCGCCGGCGTGTAGTCGCCGGAGAACAGGTTCTTGGGCGTGGTGTCGATGGAGGTCACCCAGCCGTTGAACCAGTAGTGACCAAGCGACAGCCCGGCGCCCTGCGCCGCGTCGGCGAACCCGCGGTAGGCGCAGTCCATGGTCACCGGTTCACCGCCGGTCTTCCCCGACCGGTTGGTGCAGGCACTGGTGTACAGCTGCTTGATCGGACGTGCGCCGCTGCCGTTGCGCAGCAGGGCGAACCCGTCGCCGCCGGCCCAGGCGGCGATCGCCTTCAGCCTCACCTTCTGGCTGGGGGTGTGCTGGTAGGCCGAGAGGTCGACGCCCTGGGAGAGGCCGGCGAGCGCGAAGGCCGCCTCGGCGTCCCTGGCCGGGGTCCGCGTCGGTGACAACACGGTCAGCTTCGCCGTCGCTGAGACGACCTTGCCGCCTTCACCGGTCACGATGACCCGGAACCTGGTCCCGTTGGCCCACTTGCTGGCCCGGGCGGTGTAGCGCGCCGACCTCGCGCCGGAGATGGTCTTCCAGGACCCGGAGGCGGAGCGGTGCTGCCACAAGTAGCGCAGCTTCGAGCCGTCCACCACCACGACGAACGTCTTGCTGGTGCGGGTGCCGAAGCGCCCGATGGCTGCATCCGCCAGGTCGGAGGTGATCAACGGCGGCGTGGCGGCTTCGCTGCGGGGAGCTGACGCTGCGGAGAGCCGCTGTGAAGCCCCGCTACCCAGCTCGAGAGCGGCGCCCGGCCGGCCGGGCGCCTCGACGGCGGCCACGGAGACCGGGACGCCCGCCGCCGGCGGCACCCAACCGGGCACCGTGACCAGGCCAACGACCAGGACCGCCGTCCCGATGGCAGCCAGGGACTTCGCCAGGAGCTTCGATGCTGCAGTCAACGTTCGGGTGCTTTCGTTCGGCTGGGTACTCAGCCCGCGGGCCGTGTTCATGGTAACCCGGGGCGGCAGCCGGGGAACCGGCAGCAGCCGGGTTGCCGCTCGCCGGGCGCAGGACGAGACTTGGCCTGGCGGCGTCCGGCCGCAGAACCCGAGGAGCTTGAGTGGCTGACGTCGCCGACACCCGTGTGGCCGTGTACATCGACTTCGACAACATCGTGATCTCGAGGTACAACCAGTTGTACGGGCGCGGAGCCTTCCAGGCGGACCGGGTGCGGCAGGTGGTGACCACCGACGCGACGGCAGAGCCGGCGGTGGTCGAGCGGATCGCAGCAGCCACCGTCGACATCGGCGCGATCCTCGACTACGCCTCCTCCTTCGGCTCGATCGTGATCAGCCGTGCCTATGCGGACTGGTCGCAGCCAATCAACGCCGGCTACCGCAGGCAGCTGATCGACCGCGCCATCGACCTAACGCAGATGTTCCCGCTGTCAGCCACCAAGAACGGCGCCGACATCCGGCTGGCGATCGACGTCGTCGAGGACATGTTCCGGCTCGGTGACGTCACCCACGTCGTCCTCGTCGCCGGCGACTCCGACTACGTCGCCCTCGCCCAGCGCGTCAAGCGGCTCGGCCGCTTCATCGTCGCCGTCGGAGTGGCGGGCGCCACCAGCAAGTCCCTGCCGGCGGCCTGCAACGACTTCAGCCTCTACGACGACCTGCCCGGCATCGGCGAGGACGGCGAGGCCGACCACGTCGAGCTGGCGCAGCCGGCTCCGGTGCTCGGCGTCACGGCCGGCGCCGCCGGGGTGGCCAGAGCGAAGGCGACCGAGAAGAAGAAGGCACCCTCCCGGCGGGCACCCGCGAAGGAGCAGCAGGCTGCGATCGAAGCCGACGGCCCGGGGGCGGCGGACGAGTCCGGAGCCGGCGAGCCTGCCGTGAAGCTGTCGCCGCGCGCTGCGACCACCCTCCTGCGGCGTGCCCTCGAACTGGGCCACGACAAGTCCGGTGACGACGACTGGCTGAACGCGTCGGTCGTGAAGCAGCAGATCAAGCGGCTGGACCCGTCCTTCCACGAGAAGACCCTCGGTTACAGCTCGTTCAGCGACTTCCTGAAGTCACGCTCCAACGTCGCCGAGCTCGAGAAGGCCTCGAACGGGCAGAAGGTCCGGTTGCGGCCGAAGACCGGCTAGCCCTCACCGGTGCCCGCCCGTGGCTGCGCGGCCCGGCGAGCGGAGGCTGCTCAACCGGCCCGGGCCCGGGGGTCCGGACCCGAACCAGGGAGCAGGGTGCGCGTGAGTTCGCCGATCAGTGCGGCGACGCCCTCTGGGGCCAGCCGGACGGTGGCGAGGCAGGTGCTGTCCTGCCAGACCGAGAGCACCACGCGTCGCGTCTCCGGGTGCCGGGCAATCCGGAGGGTGCGACCGGACCGGTCCTTCCCGGCAAGGGTCGCGCCGTCCCGCGGCAACGGCGACACCGTCATGTCTTCAGCATGGCACCGGCCGCGGCGACAGGGAACCTCAGCTGGTGACCAGTACGTAGCCGACGAAGACGGCCACCGAGGCCAGGGCGTACACCGAGACCACGTTGGTGGCGTAGGTGGCGTCGTCCGGACGCGACCGCGGGATGAACAGCGGGATGATGAACGGCGGCGGGAGCACCATCAGGGTGAACAGGGCGTGGCTGTAGATCGGGGCGAGGCCGAGGAGCCCGTCGAACACCAGCCGGCCAAGGGCGAGCGCGAGGGCGACCGAAACGACGAGCCGGGTGAGCACCAGCGGCAGCGCCGAGCGCACCTCGCTCCAGCTGAGCCGGGCCCCGTAGCCGACGATCAGCAGCACCAGCGGCACGATCACCGCGGCCAGGTACTTCAGGGTGACCAGCACGGCCCCGCCGACCGGCCCCTCGCCGAGCTGGACGCCGAGGCCGGCGAAGTTGAGCGCAAGGCCGGCGACGATGGCGATGATGGTCGGCGAGGTGGCGAGGCTGCGGGCCGTCCGGGCCGCACTGCTGCGCTGCGAGCCCGCCGCCCGTAGCAGGGTGACGAAGATGAACCAGATGAAGACCTCGTGGCCGAGCGCAAGCACGCCGAGGGCCGGCAGTTCGCCGGCCCCGTACACGGCGGTGAACAGCGCGAAGCCGATCATGCCCAGCTCGAACCCGGTGAACAGGAACGGGGTGTAGACCGAGCCGCCGGTGAACCTGGCGTAGAGGTGGCCGAGGCCGAGCATTCCGAGGCAGACGGCGAACACGATCCCGATCACCCACAGGTGCTGCGGCTCGAACCTCGTGCCGAGGAAGGTGGTGAACAGCACCGCCGGCAGCGAGACCGAGACGACCAGCTGCTTCAGCCCGGCCACCCCGGCGTCGTCCAGAACCCGGGTGCGGCGCAGCAGCATGCCGAGTGCGATCAGCAGCAGGATCGGTACGACGCTGGTCACGACAGCGCTCAGGTCGGTCGGCATCCGGGTCCCTCACTCGAACCGCTCGCCACCGGCTGGCGCGGCCGTCGTAGCTTAGCGATCGTGCGTCGCCGACCGGGTTCGGGAATCGCCTCCGGACACAGCGCGCGATGACTAGCCTGCAGTCGAGGAGAGGAGGCCCGGATGCGCTACCGGAACCTGATCGCCGCGGCTGCCGTGGGAGTCGCCGGCTACCAGCTCAACCGCTGGATGAGCGGCTGGGGTGCCAGCGAGGACGAGATCGATGCCGGCTACCCGGGTGACGAGCTGATCGACGGGCCGGCCGGCCAGACCACCATGGCGGTCACCATCGCCGCCCCGGCTGAACGGATCTGGGCGTGGCTGGTGCAGATCGGCCAGGACCGGGGCGGCATGTACAGCTACGACCGGCTCGAGCAGGCGATCGGGCTCGACATCCGGTCAGCGGAGCGGATCAACCCCGACTGGCAGCACCTGGAGCCCGGCGACCGGATCCGGCTGGTCCCGCCGGGCTGGGGACCGCTGCCGGACGGCTACGCGTTCAAGGTCTCGATGGTCGATCCGCCGAACACCCTTGTCCTGCGCCAGGGCCCGCCGGAGGATCCCTGGGACGGCGTCTGGACGTTCGCGATCCGGCCGATCGGGCCCGGCCTGTGCCGGCTGATCTCCAGGACCCGCACCCACCGGGATCCCGGACCGGCGGCGGCCGTCCTGCGGGCAGCCACCACCCTGGGCGCTCCGGTCACGTGGCTGATGACCAGGAAGATGCTCCTCACCCTGAAGGAACGGGCCGAACGAGCCGGCCAGGACGCCTGACCAGAGGGGGAGCCGCCCAGCGGCGGCCCGGCCCGGCCGGTAGCATGCCGGACGTGTCCAACCTCGTCCTCACTGTCGTCGGCGACGATCGCGCCGGCCTGGTCGCAGCCCTCGCCGATGTGGTCACCGCCCATGGCGGCAACTGGGAGCACAGCCAGCTGGCTGAGCTGGCCGGGACCTTCGCCGGGATCGTCGTCGTCTCCGTGCCGGACGAGCGGGTGGCGGCCCTCACCGACTCCCTCGGCCGCCTCGACGGGCTCCTCAAGGTAACGGTGCACCCGGGGACGGCTTCGCCGGCGGCGGACGCGCGTCCAGAACTCACCCTCGACGTGCTCGGCAACGACCACCCCGGCATTGTCCGGGACATCTCGGCCGTCCTCAGCCGGCACGCCATCAGCATCGAGTACCTGACCAGCGAGACCAGGGAGGCGCCGATGGCCGGCGGGCGGCTGTTCGAGGCCCGCGTCGTCGCCCGGCTGCCGCAGGATGCCGACCTTGCGGCCGTCCGCTCCGACCTGGAGCAACTGGCGGCCGAGATCCTGGTCGACATCGCGTTGAGAGACCGTCCCGACGCTGCCGGCTGACACCCGGGAATTGGAACACCCGCCGCCCGGACCGGAGTCCGAACGGCGGGTGTCGCAATTATCGGTCCTGGTGCGATCAGGTGCGGCTCAGGTGAAGACGCTCACTCCACCCGGACCGACAAGCAGACCGACCACGATGAGCACGATGCCCCAGAGCATCTGCCCCCTGACCAGCGAGAAGATTCCGGAGACCACCAGGATGGCGGCCAGGATCCACAGCAGGGTTGCCATGGGTCACTCCTTTCCTACAACCAACGGCGAAGCGAACGGACTACTTGAAGGCGTCCTTGACGTCTTCGCCCGCCTGCTTCACGTTGGCGGCGGCCTGATCGGCCTTGCCCTCGGCCTCGAGGCGCTCGTTGTCGGTCAGGTCACCGACGCCTTCCTTGATCTTGCCCCTGGCCTCCTGGGCGGCGTTCTTGATCTTGTCGTCGATACCCATTTGATCCTCCTGCTCTGATAGGGATGTACTGCATCAACTACCCGCACCGAAGGAGCAGCAAACGTGGCGAGGAAGCAGCCGGACAGGGGTGGTCGATGAGCGATCAGCGCTCGACCGAGACCGCTGCCGTCCGGCTGGGAATCCTTGCCCGGCTGGCTGACGCGATGGCCCTGGCCGAGGATCCCCGGCAGGTGGCTGTGCGGGCGGCCGCCGTGCTGCGACAGAACGACACCGACCATGCCCAGTTGTGGCTGCTGGAGGTGCAGTCGCCCGGACGCGGCGAGGTGGCCCCGCGGGTTTCCGACGCGGGACCGGTGCTCGACCCCGCCGGCAACTCCCCCGAGGCGCATGCCCTGGCTGTCGCAGCCGCCCGCTCGGGGCGCCACGAGGTGCAGGCCCTCTACCGGCCAGGCGACAGCGCCGAGCTGCACGCCCAGCCGATCGTCGAACCGGGCCAGGCAGCACCGTCGCTGGTGCTGGTGGTGGCGACCCCGGGCAGCCCGGGCCTGGATGCCGAGTTCGCCGACTACCTGGAACTGGCCGCATCCCTGGTCGGCGCCGGGCTGAGCGGCCTGCGCGAACTGGCCGTGGAGCGGCAGCACTCCGAGACCCTCCGGGAGCTGGACGCTGCCAAGTCGGCCTTCCTCGCCAATGTCAGCCACGAGCTGCGCACCCCGCTCGCCCTGATCGTCGCTCCCCTCCAGGAGGTGCTCGGCGGTGAGGATGAACTCAGCAGCCGGCTCCGGGAGCGGCTCTCGCTGGTGCGCAACAACGTCGTCCGGCTGCGGCGGATGGTGGACGCGATGCTGGACTTCAGCCGGATGGAGGCGGGACGGATCGTCCCGAACCTTGCCGAGTTGGATGTGGCGGCGCTGCTGAGGTCGCTGGCCGCTGGGTTCGGGCCGGCGATCGAGCGGGCCGGGCTGGAGTTCGTCGTCGACGTGCCCGACCTGCCTCGGCAGGCCCAGCTGGATCGCGACATCATCGAGCGGATCGTGCTGAACCTGCTCTCCAACGCACTCAAGTACACCCCCCGCGGCTCGGTGACCCTGCAACTGCGCCCTGTGGAGGACGGCTTCCAGGTCGCAGTGGACGACACCGGGATCGGGATCGGCGTGCGGGACCAGGACCGGGTGTTCGCCCGCTTCGAACAGTTGCCCCGCCGCTCCCAGGCCCGCAGCTCCGAGGGTGCCGGCATCGGGCTCGCCATGGTGAAGGAACTCACCGAGCTCCTCGGAGGCTCGGTCGACCTGCGCTCGGCACCGGGCCGGGGGAGCCGGTTCACCATCCGGTTGCCGTACCTCCCTCCGGTCGCTGCGGAGGGCGAGGCCGGTGCCCGATCGATCACGCCGCGCGGCGTCGCGGCCTTCCTCGCCGAGGCCGACGGCTGGGAGGAGGCGACCCAGCAGCCTGCGATCCCTCCGCAGCCCACGGTCGACCGCCCCCGGCTGCTGGTGGCGGAGGACAGCGCCGACATGGGCCGCTACCTGGCAGAGGTGCTGTCGGACGCCTACGAGGTGGAAGTGGTCGGGGACGGGTTGCAGGCCCTTGCCTCTGCCCGCGCCCGACGTCCGGACGCGATCCTCTCCGACGTGATGATGCCCGGCCTCGGCGGGTTCTCCCTCGTCGGCGAGATCCGGGCGGACCCGGCGCTGAAGGACCTGCCGGTACTGCTGCTCTCGGCGAGGGCGGGCCAGGAGGCCTCGGCGGCCGGGCTCGAGCACGGTGCGGACGACTACCTGGTGAAGCCGTTCGAAGTGGCCGACCTCAGGGCCCGGCTCGCCAGCAACATCCAGCGGGCCGCCGACCGCAGCCTGGACGCCAGTTGGCGCCGTGCTGTGGTGGACTCGATGCAGGAGGCGGTGATCATCTCCGACCAGGACGGCTTGGTGACCGGCCTGAACGATGCCTTCACCCAGCTCCTCGGCTGGCGGCTGGCCGACGGCCCCTTCCGTCCGCCCTACCCGTGGTGGCCGGACCCGCAAGCCGAGCCGGACGCGTTCGCCCGGATCAGCGAGGCCCATGACTCGATCGTGCCCGGCCACATCCTGCAGGGCGACTTCCAGCTCCGCGACCGCCTCGGACGAACCGTCTGGGCCTCCTATCACGGTGGCGTGGTCGAAGTGCCGGGCCGTGGCCGGACGGCCGTCCTCAAGACCCTTCGGGACGTCACCCGCGACCACGTGGCCCTCGAGCGGCGGCAGGCGGCGGCCCGGGTGGTCGCAGACCTGGCTGCCGTCGAGCACCTCGACCAGCTGGTGGGAATCGCCGTGGACGGGCTGCATGCGCTGTTCGACGGCGATTCGACGGTGCAGGTCGCCGGGGCCGGTGAGTCGCAGACCTTCACGGCCACCGGACCGGTCGAGCCGGGCAAGCTGCCGGAGTCGATCGCGGTGCGCCTCGCCGGCGTACCGCTCGGGGAGGCCGACCACCCGGCGCGGCCGGTGGACGGCATCCTGCTGGTGCCGCAGAGTGTCTCCACCGGCACCAGGGCCTGGGTGCAGTTCGACACCCCGCGCGTGGTCAGCTCCGACGAACAGATCGTGGCCGACCTGATCGCGCAGGCCTTCGCCCTGGCCGTCGACCGGGTGCTGACCGTCGGCGAACTCGCCGACCGGCAGGCGAACCTGGAGAAGGCTGTGGAGAGCCACCGCGCCATCGGGCAGGCTGTCGGGATCCTGGTCGAGCGCCACCGGATCACCTCCGGACAGGCCTTCCAGCAACTCCGGCGGGCTTCACAGGACCGCAACGTCAGGTTGCGGGAAGTGGCCCAGCGGGTGATCGACACCGGGCTTGACCCGAGCGAGGCCTGACCCGTACAGACGCCTGGCCGGGCCCGTCGGACGGGCCCGGCCAGGTCGGTCGTTCGCTCAGCCGGCCAGCGGCTCGGGCTCGGAAAGGGCGCGGCGCGCCTGGTCGAGGATCCGGCGGATGATCCGGGAGACCTGCATCTGGGAGATGCCGAGCCGGCGCCCGATCTCGCCCTGGGTGCAGCCCTCCTCGAAGCGCCACCGCAGCACCTGCCGGTCGCGACCACTGATGCCTGCCAGCGCCCGCTGGAGCGCCAACCGGTCGGCGAGACGATCCAGCGCCGGGTCGTCGTCGGCAAGGGTCGAGCCGAGCGTCGCCTCCCCGTTGGCGTCGAAGGGTGCGTCCAGCGACCAGGGCCGGAAGCTGCCGTCGGCAACCCTCGACTCCCGCAGCAGCCCTTCGTCAACCTCAAGTTCCTCCACGAGTTCGGCTGTGGTCGCCGACCGGCCGAGGGTCTGTTCGAGCTGCTGGCCCTGCCGGCTGGCGCGGGCGCGGAGCTCCTGGATCCGACGCGGCGGCCGGACCACCCAACAGTGGTCCCGGAAGTACCGCTTGAGTTCCCCGGTGATGGTGGGGACGGCGAAGGCGGCGAACGAGCGACCGGCCTCGGGCCGGAAGCGGCGCACCGCCATGAACAGCGCCAGCCGGGCGACCTGGACCAGGTCGTCGCGATCGGCGCCACGGTTGGCGTAACGGTGGGCAAGGGCGTCGCAAAGGCCGAGGTTCAGCTCGACCAGTTCGGCGGTGACGGCCTCACGCTCGGATTCCGAGGTGGTTTCGGCCAGTATGGCGAGGAGCTCATCAGTGCGCTGCTCGCGGGTGGAGACGTCGGTGACGAGGGAGGACCCACGTGCCATCGTCTTTCTCCTTTCGGAGGCAGATAGTCCGAGTCGGCACGTGGTTTGACCGCTCTGACAGTTCTGACATTGACAGACTCCGTGGTCCGAGCGCAACGTCTGGACCGGCGCGAGGCAGGTTTGAGCGTCACTTTCAGACCCTGGTGCTACGCAATTCGTCGCAGGCTGTCACCTGGGCCCCAGTAGGGTGCTGGCCATGCTCACCGCCGCCATCGGGACTTTCGCCGCCCTCGTCTTCGGGGCGGCGGACTTCATCGGCGGGATGGCTTCGAAGCGCTCCCACCCGGTCCTGGTCACAGCCGTCGTCGCCATCACCGGCCTCGCAGCCCTGCTGGTCGTGCTGCCCTTCGTCCCGGGTCGCTGGTCGCAGGAGGCGGTGTTCTGGGGCGCCCTTTCCGGAATCGCCGGAGCGCTCGCGATCGGCCTGCTCTACGCCTGCCTCGCGATCGGGCCGATGAGCATCCTCTCCCCCCTGACAGCTGTGGTCTCGGCGCTGGTGCCCCTGGCCTTCGGGCTCTCCCGGGGTGAGCAGTTCGGCGACTTCGGCTACCTGGGGCTGGCCCTCGCCCTGGTCGCCGTCGTGCTGGTCGGGTTCGTGCCCGAGCGGGGGGCCGTGCGACCGACGCTGCCCGGGGTGCTGATGGCAATCGGTTCCGGGTTGATGATCGGTGCGTTCCTCGTGCTCATCGACCAGGCGCCGGACGACTCCGGCCTGGTGCCACTGCTGCTGAACCGTGGCGTCAACGGCCTGCTGATGATCGGGGCCACGGCCTTCCTGGTGTTCCGGCTCCGGGGCACAGGAAGCGGCCTCGGCACCGGCGGGCTCCGGCTGGCCGTGCTCGGCGGGGTGGTGGACGCAACGGCGAACTCGCTGCTGCTGCTCGGCGTCCGGATCGGTGACCTTGCGGTGATCGGCGTGCTGACGGCGCTCTACCCGGCCGGCACGATCCTGCTGGCGGCAACCGTGCTGAAGGAGCGGATCGCCCCGGTGCAGTGGGCCGGCCTGGCGCTGGCGCTGGCGGCGACAGCCCTGCTCGCCATCCCCTGAAGTCGCCGTCCGGAACTCCCACCAACGGCGGCCGCGAGGGGCATAGTGGCAATTACCGAGGTGAGGAACCGTGGCAGCCGCGCCGACTCGAGCACCCGACTGGGATCCGACGACGATCCCCGCCGTCGCCGTGGCCGACTTCCTCCGCACCGACCCCGATACCGGGCTCACCGGCGACGAAGCCGCACGGAGGCTCCAGGCGCACGGACCGAACACCCTCGTCGGCCGGGACCGCCAGCCGTGGTGGCGGCGGCTCCTGCGCCAGTTCACCGACCCGCTGGTCTACCTGCTGCTGGTCGCCGTGGCCATCTCGGGCGTCGCCTGGGCGGCTGAGGGTGCGGCCGGGCTGCCGGTCGACGTCCTGGTGATCGTCGCCGTCCTCGTGCTCAACGCAACGATCGGCTTCGCGCAGGAGGCCAGGGCCGAGGGCGCAGTGGCGGCGCTCGCCAGGCTGACCGCGGCCACGGCGAACGTCGTGCGCGACGGGCGGCTCACCGTGGTCCCGGCGGCGGAACTGGTGCCGGGTGACCTGCTGCACCTCAGCGAGGGCGACGCCGTCGGGGCTGACGCCCGGCTGGTCAGGACCAGCGGGCTGCGGGTCCTGGAAGCCGCGCTCACCGGCGAGAGCGAGGCGGTCGGCAAGGACCCGGCACCCCTGGCGGCGCCGGCGGGGATCGGTGACCGGCTCGACATGGTCCACCGCGGGACGGCGGTCGTGCAGGGCTCCGGCGAGGCCATCGTCACGGCCACCGGGATGGCGACCGAGGTCGGCACGATCGCTGAGCTCCTCCAGGCCACGGTCGCAGAACCCACCCCGCTGGAACGGGACCTGGCCGCTGTGTCCCGGCTCCTCGGGCTCACCGTCGTGGCCATCGCCGTCCTCGTGATGGCCGTGATCGCGCTCAACAACCACATCCGGACCCTCGCCGACGCCGTGGCGGTGCTCCTCCTTGGGGTGTCCCTTGCGGTCGCGGCCGTGCCCGAGGGGCTGCTGGCGATCCTCTCCGTCGTACTCGCCATCGGCGTCCAGCGGATGGCCGGCCGCGGAGCCGTGGTCAAGCGGCTGCACTCGGTGGAGACCCTCGGCTGCGCCACAGTGATCGCCTCGGACAAGACCGGCACCCTCACCCGCAACGAGATGACCGTCCAGCGCGTCCTCACCGCCTCGGGGGAGGTGCGGCTCACCGGCACCGGCTACCGGGCAGAGGGTGAGCCGGTCGCCGTCACCGGCTCCCTCGCCGACCCGGACCTGGTCGCGGAGGTGGAACTGGTACTGCTCGGCGGCGCGCTGGCGAACAACGCCGTCGTCACCGAGGGCGACGACGGTGTCGAGGTGCACGGCGACCCGACCGAGGCGGCCTTCCTGGTCGCGGCCCGCAAGCTCGCCGGCCTGGAGGAGCGGCTTTCCGGGATGGACCGGCGGGGCGAGATCCCGTTCACCCCGGAGCGCAGGCTGATGTCGGCCGTCCACTGGAACCGGCCCCTGGCCCGGCTGGACATCATCACCAAGGGTGCTGCCGACGTGCTGCTCGGACGGTGCGTCGCCGTCCAGCACGGGGAGGAGGTGGTTGGGCTCACCCCCGGCGAGCGGGCCCGGATCCTTGCCGGCATCGAGCGGCTGTCCGCCGATGCCTACCGGACCCTCGGCGTAGGCTACGCCTGGTTCGACCCTGCCGAACACAGCTCGGTGCTGGACCGGCTCGGCACGGCAGCGGCGGACGGGCTCGAGCACGGGCTCGTCTACGCCGGAGCTGTCGGGATCATCGACCCGCCGCGCGCAGAGGTGCTCGCTGCGATCGGCCAGGCGCAGCGCGCCGGCGTCCGGGTACTGATGATCACCGGTGACCACCCGGCGACCGCGGCCCGGATCGCCGGCGACCTCGGGATCGCCGCGTCCGGAGCGCCGGTGACCACCGGGGCGGCACTGGAGGCAGCCACCCCGGAGTGGTTGGCCGAGCGGGTCGCAGTCGGTTCGGTCTATGCCCGGGTCGCCCCGGCCCAGAAGCTGGCCCTGGTGCGGGCCTTGCAGGCCGCCGGCCAGGTGGTGGCCATGACCGGGGACGGCGTCAACGACGCCCCGGCTCTGAAGGCGGCCGACATCGGGGTCGCCATGGGCAGGTCGGGCACCGAGGTGAGCAAGGAGGCCGCCGACCTGGTGCTGGCCGACGACAACTTCGCCACCATCGTCGCTGCGATCCGGGAAGGCCGGCTGATCTTCGACAACATCGGCAAGTTCCTGCGCTACCTGCTCTCGTCGAACCTCGGCGAGGTGTGCACCGTGTTCGGCGGGGTGGTGCTGGCCGGTTGGCTCGGTCTCGCCGCCGGCGCCGGCGAACAGATCGCCCTGCCGCTGCTGGCGACCCAGATCCTGTGGATCAACCTCGTCACGGACTCGGGGCCGGCCCTTGCGATGGGCGTCGACCCTGAGGTGGGTGAGGTGATGGCCAGGCCGCCCCGGCGTCCGGGCGCGCCGTTGATCGATGCCCGGATGTGGGCCTGGGTGATCTGGATCGGGGTGTTGATGGGCGTGGTGACCCTGTTCAGCATCGACTTTTTCCTGCCCGGCGGACTCGTGCCGGGGGAATCGACGCTGGCGGTCGGGCGGACGGTCGGCTTCACCACCCTCGTGCTGGCCCAGCTGTTCAACGCCTTCAACTCCCGCTCGAGGACCGCTTCGGCCTTCACCGGCCTGTTCGCCAATCCCTGGCTCTGGGCAGCCGTCGCGCTCGCCGTCGTGCTCCAGGTGGCCATCACCGAGGTCGGCTGGCTCCAGGTCGCCTTCGGTACCGCTGCGCTGGACCCGGTGCACTGGCTGGTCAGCGCGACGGCGGCCTCTGTGGTGCTGTGGGCGGAGGAGGCCCGCAAGCTGGTGCTGCGCCTCCTCCGCCGCTGATCGTCAGGCCGGGATGGTGCCGGCTGCGTTCTCCAGGTGGGCGCGGACGAACCACTGGAACTTCTCCAGCTCGGCCGTCTGCCCGATCAGCAGGTCCTGGGTGACCAGGTCGAGTTCCTCGAGGTCGTCCAGCGCCTTGCGGTTGGAGGCCACGACGCCGTCGTAGACCTTGTCGAGGGCCTCGAGGTGGGTCTGGACGAGGGCCCGGCCCAGCGGGTAGTCGTCCCAGGTGCGGGTGGAGACGATCGCGCCGGGGGTGCCGTTGGGCGATGCGCCCAGGGCTGCGATCCGCTCAGCGACGGCGTCCGCGTACAGCCGGACCAGCTCAACCTGGGGATCGATCATCTCGTGGACCCCGATGAAGTTCGGGCCGACGACGTTCCAGTGCACGTGCTTCAGGGTCAGGTGCAGGTCGTTGTAGCAGGCGAGCCGCTCCTGCAGGATCGCGACGACCTGGGTGGCCTCGTCGCTGGACAATCCCGGCAGGGTGAACTTGCTCTTGGTGGTAGCCATGGCATCTCCTTCGGTTACTGGTGACCGCGCGGGTCCTCCGGTCCTGTACCCGGATGATTCGACGCCAGACCAAACGGGTTCAGCCGCGGCGGCATTCCCCGGATCAGACTCCGCTCAACACGGCCACCAGCCACACCCCGGCGGAGGCGAGCGCCAGCGCGAGTTCGATGAGCATGCCGAGGCCGGTCGCCTTCAGGCCGACCAGGGCAGAGGCCCAGGCCCGCCGGGGTTCCCGCAGCCGCAGGTACTCGGCGAGGAACAGCCCGAGTGGGAAGAAGATCAGCAGCCCGACCACCGGGATGACGAAGAAGCCGACGATGCCGGCCAGCCCGGCCACCACGAGGGAGCGTCCGGGCACCCCGGCGGCACGGGTGTGCCGTGCCGTGATGAACCAGGTGATGGTCGCCCCGATCGCCAGCAGCAGCGCGCAACCGGCGAAGACCAGCCAGGCCTGGGTGGTCCCGGTGAGCACGGCCCAGACGAGTACGGCGAGGGCGATCAGGATCGAGCCCGGCAGGACCGGGATCACGATGCCGACGAGCCCGATCAGGATGGCCAGCCCGACCAGTACCTCCAGCATCGCGAACCTCCAGATCAGGGGAGCTGTTCAGCGTCCCTGCCGAATAGTGTGCCAAGGCCATCCGAACCGGCCGTCGTGGCTAGGGTGTTCGCGTCGGGCGCCACGGAGGCCCCACGCTCAGGAGAAGCACCCATGAACCCAGTCGTGCAGTCCACTCCGGTCAGGGCGCCGAGCAACCAGGCCTATGCCGCAGCCCGCGAGCTCAGCGCTGGCCAGGCCAAGCCGCTGGGCGCCCTCGGTGACCTGGAGACCCTCGCTGCCTGGGTCGCCGCCTGCCAGGGACAGTGCCCGCCGCGGCAGCTGGACGACGTCCGGGTGGTGGTCTTCGCCGGCGACCACGGGGTCGCCCAGGACGGCGTCTCGGCCTACCCTGCCGAGATCACACCGGCCATGGTCTACGGCATCGCCGCCGGTCACGCCGGGGTCTCCGCCCTTGCCGCGGCGAACGACGTGCGGGTCTCGATCTACGACCTCGGCGTGGCCGTCGACTTCCCCGACCTGCCGCCGGAGATCAGCCGGTTCAAGGTCCGCAGGTCAAGTGGCGCGATCCACCTCACCGACGCGCTGACCCGGGAGGAGGCCGAGCAGGCGATCGCAGCCGGTGACCGGATCGCCGCCGAGCAGGTGGCCGACGGCGCCCAGCTGCTGATCGCCGGCGACCTCGGCATCGGCAACACCACCATCGCGGCAGCGCTGATCGCGGCCAGCCTTGGCGTGCCGGCAGCCGCTGTCACCGGCCGCGGCACCGGGATCGACGAAGGCACCCTCGTGCACAAGACCGCACTGGTGGAGGCAGCGCTCGCCCGGGCCGGCGAGCGGGTGGCCGAGCCGGTGGAGCGGCTCGCAGCGATCGGCTCAGCTGACTTCGCTGCGGCGGCCGGCTTCATCGCCGGGGCAGCGCGCCGCGGCGTCCCGGTGGTCCTGGACGGGGTGATCGCCGCCGCGGAGGCGCTGGTCGCCGAGGACCTTGCACCCGGGACAAGGGCCTGGCTGCAGGCCGGCCACCGCTCCACCGAGCCGGGGCAGGCGCTGGCCCTCGACCGGCTCGGCCTCAAGCCGCTGGTGGACTTCTCCATGCGGCTGGGGGAGGGCAGCGGCGCTGTGCTCGCCGTGCCGATGGTCCGCTCGGCAGTCGCCGCCCTCACCGGCATCGCCCAGCTGGCCGACCTGACATGAACCGGCTCGCCGGCTTTCGGCTGGCGGTGGGCCTGCTGACGGTCGTCCCGGTCCGGCCACCGGCGGAGATCGGCCGTCCGCAGGCCCGGACGGCGATGCTCGTCGCGCCGCTGGCGGTGCTGCCGGTTGCACTCGCAGCCGGCGTGGCGGGCTGGGGAGCCCGGTGGCTCGGGCTGCCGGGCCTGCTGGCCGGGCTGCTGGCGGTGGCCGTGCTGGCCCTGGGCACCCGGGCCATGCACCTGGACGGCCTCGCGGACACCACCGATGGCCTCGGCAGCGGCAAGGACGCCGCCCGTGCGCTCGAGATCATGCGCCGTGGCGACATCGGCCCGATGGGGACGGTGTCGCTGATCCTCGCCCTGGCGCTGCAGGCCGTCGCGGCCGGCGCCGTGCTCGAACTCCGGCACGGCTGGCTGCTGCTGGTCGTGCTGGTGTGTCTCTCCCGGGCAGCGCTGTTGTTCGGTTGCGCCACCGGTGTGCCGTCGGCCCGGCCGGACGGCCTGGGTGCCCTGGTCGCCGGGAGCGTGCCAGCACCGGCGGCCGTCCTCGCCGGCCTGATCTGGCTCGGGGCCACCGGGGGCGTCGTCCTCCTCCTCGGTCAGGCGTGGTGGCTGCCGCTGGTCGGGGCAGCACTGGCAGCTGCAGCCTGCACCCTGCTGCTCCGGCGGTGCGTCCGCAGGTTCGGCGGGATCACCGGTGACGTGCTCGGCGCCCTGGTCGAGGTCGCCGCTACGGTCCTGCTGGTGGTCGCCGCCGCCGGCTGAGGCGGGGAGCCGTGCTCACAGCACGAGGGGGCGGCCAGACACCATGAGCACGACCTGGTCGCAGGCCTCACCCAGTTGCTGGTTGATCCGGCCGAGGTGGTCGGCGAAGAGTCGTCCGGCACGGTACTCCGACACCAGTCCCCAGCCGACCTCGTTGGTCACGACCACCACTTCGCCGGGATGGTTCCGGACGGCCTCGGCGAGGGCGGCCACCTCCCCGGCGAGCCGCTGGGCC
Source organism: uncultured Propionibacteriaceae bacterium (assembly GCA_964421325.1). Lineage (GTDB taxonomy): Bacteria > Actinomycetota > Actinomycetes > Propionibacteriales > Propionibacteriaceae > Propionicimonas. Next base: position 16,323 of record CAYQXH010000009.1, on the reverse strand, counting down.
CACTCGGGCTCCTCGGCGTCCCAGGCCTTCCAGGAGTCGAGGAGCCGGGTGAGCCAGGTGCCGAGGCAGTCGATCAGCACCGGCCCGGGTGCCTCGGCGACGGCATCGGCGATGGCGAGGGTCTCCACCGTCCGCCAGGCCGCCGGACGCCGCAGGCGGTGGGCCGCGACCCGGGCGGCCCACTCCGGGTCGCCGGCCGGATCGGCGGGATAGCCGGGTGCAACATAGGTGACCGGATCATCCGGGGACAGCAGAGCCTCGGCGTAGCGGGACTTGCCGCTGCGCACCCCACCGGTGACCAGGACGTGAGCCATGGCCCGAACCCTACTAACCTCACCGGGGTGAGTGACTCCGACGCGTTCGTCTCCACCGGCCGGCTTGCCCCGGCAGCTGAGGTGCGGCGGCTCCTGCACGCCGTCCACGCCGAGGTGGCGGCACTCAGCGAAGGCGAGAACTCGCAGGTGTACCCGACGCTGGCGCAAGCCGACCCGGAGCGGTTCGGGCTCTGCGTGGTCGCGACCGACGGCCAGGTCTTCGACTGCGGTGACGCCCTCGCCGGGTTCTCCCTGATGAGCGTCGCCAAGCCGTTCACCTTCGCGCTGGTGTGCGCGCACCTCGGCGCCGACCGGGCCCGCAGCGAACTCGGGGTGAACGCGACCGGGCAGGCGTTCAACGCGGTCGAGCCGGTTCTCGCGGCACCGGGTGGCCGGACCAACCCGATGGTCAACGCCGGCGCCATCGCCACCTGCAGCCGCCTGCCGGGCGCCGGCGTCGAGGAGCAGTGGCAGCACCTGCTGGACGGGTTGTCGGCCTTCGCCGGCCGCGACCTGGCGCTGGACGAGGAGGCCTACGCGAACGTGACGGCAACCAACTTCCGCAACCGCGAGATCACGGCGGCCCTCGACCGGCAGGGTGCCCTCGCCGGTGATCCCGACGCTGCGCTCGAGCTGTACACCCGGCAGAGCAGCCTGCTGGTGACGGCACACGACCTGGCCGTGATGGGGGCGACGCTGGCCGACGGCGGGGTGAACCCGGTGACGCGCAGCCGGGTCATCGCCGGGTCGCTGTGCCAGCCGGTGCTGGCCGTGATGGCCACGGCCGGCATGTACGAGCGGTCCGGGGACTGGCTCTATGACGTCGGGCTGCCGGGCAAGTCGGGTATCGGCGGCGGCGTGATGACCGTCTCCCCCGGCAAGGGCGGGCTGGGGAGCTTCTCCCCGCGCCTGGACGCTGCCGGCAACAGCGTCCGCGGCGTGCGCGCGGCCATGCGGCTGGCAGCGGAACTGGGCCTCGGGCTGTTCACGTCGCGCCCGGCGACCTCCTGATCTAGCGCAGCCGGCCGCGGGCCAGCCGGTCGGCGTCGGCGCGGTAGCCGGCGGCGTGCCGGGCCAGTTCCGGGTTGCCCAGCTCTGCGGCAGCGGCCTCGCTGAAGTCGGCCAGGGCCTGGAGGCGGAGCACGGCTGTCGACACCAATGCTGCCGGGGTAGCTCCGGAACGGTAGGCGGCGAGCAGGCGACCCAGCCGGCCGGCACGCTCGGCCGCGGTGAACGGGCCACTCTCCAGGGCGCCGGTCAACGGCACCAGCCGGTAGGCCAGGTAGGCCAGGTCCCAGGCCCGCGGTCCGGGAGAGCTGTGGTCGAAGTCGATCACCCCGGTGAGCCTGCCGGCGGTGAAGACCAGGTTGTACGGCGCGAAGTCGTTGTGGCAGACCACCTCCGCCGGCTCCCGGACGGGTGAGCGCCAGCCGGCGGCCACCGCGGCGAGCGGCATCGAGGTGTCATGGAGCCGGCGCAGGAGCTTCGCTGCGCCGCCGAGCACCGACTCGGCCCAGACCCACTCCGGCATCGGGTAGGCCGGCACGGTTCCGGGAAGGTAGCTCAGTCGCTCCCGGCCGTCCGCGGTCAGGCCGAGCGGGCGGGGGGTTTCGGGAATGCCGGCTGCCGCATAGAGGTCGAGCAGCCGGTGGACGTTTGGCGTCCACGCCCCGGCCGGACGGAGGACCGTGTCGCCGAGACGGCTGACGGGTCCCATGTTGCCGCCGGCCAGCGGCTGCTCAGCTGCGTCCACGGCCCCATTCGACCACCCCGAACCGGCCGAGAGCCAGCCTGGCGCCGATGTGGGGCGGGCGGAGCGGGGTCAGTAGCCGATGGCGTTCAGGGTTGACCTGATGGCGGCTGCCGACCGGTTCAGCATGCCGATCTCGTGGGCGTCCATCGGGAACTCGAACGTGCGCTGGATGCCGCCCGGGCCGACGAGGCTCGGTACCGAGAGGGCGACGCCGGAGACGCCGCGGTAGTCGGTGAGCACGCTCGACAGCGGCCAGATCTTGCGCTGGTCGTTGAGGATCGCCTCCACGAGCCGGGCGCCGGCCAGGCCGATGGCGTAGTTGGTCGCGCCCTTGCCCTCGATGATCGAGTAGGCGGCGTGGACGGTGTCGTGGGCGATCCCGGCCAGCGCCTCCTCGGTGAAGATGCGGCGGCCGTCCGGGTCCTGCCATTCCCGGATCGGGATCTGGGCGATCGAGGCGGACGACCAGATCGGGAACTCGGTGTCGCCGTGTTCACCGAACATCGCCGCATGCACGTTCGACAGCGAGACGCCGGCGCGCTGGGCGATCGCCCAGCGCAGCCTCGAGGTGTCCAGCAGGGTGCCGGTGGACAGCACCCGGTTCACCGGGAGGCCGCTGACCTTCTGTGCGACCACGGTGAGGACGTCGCAGGGGTTGGTCACCAGTACCAGGACGGCGTTCGGAGCCTGTTCGAGCAGGTCAGGGACCAGTTTGGTCATGATGCCGGCGTTGACGCCGGCGAGGTCGAGTCGGGTCTGGCCGGGCTTCTGGCGGGCGCCGGCGGTGATGATGATCACCGAGGAGTCCTTGACCACGGAGATGTCGGCGCCGCCGGTCACCACGGAGGTGGGGGTGAACTGCGTGCCGTGGGCAAGGTCGTGAACCTCAGCCTCGACCTTCTTCGCGTCGATGTCGTAGAGGGCGATCTGGCGGGCCGAACCGCGGATCAGGGAGGCGTAGGCGATCGAGGTTCCGACCGACCCGGCGCCGACGACGGACAGCTTCGAGTTGGCGAGATTGGCGTTTTCGACGGTGACTGAGGTCATGGTCAAAGCCTATCCAGCCGGGCGTTCCTCGGTGACCAGCGACCGCAGCACAGCTGCCAGCTGCTGGCGCCGAGGGCCGTCGTCGGGTTCTAGGCCGTGCAGCAGCGCCGAACTGCCGCTGTGGGCATAGACGGCATGGAGCAGGTCGATCGCCTGCTCGATCGGCACGAGGAGCCGGGCGCCGACGCGCTCGACAGCGCGCTGCAGCAGTTCGCCGATCTGGACGGCCATCTCGTCGTTCAGGTTCAGGAAGGCCGGCCGGATGGCCGGGTTCCGGATCGCGTAGAGCCGCAGCTCCAGACCGGTGACGAGGTCCTCGGTGGTGCGCGGCTGGACAGCCATGAAGACGCTGAGGGCCGAGTCGACGAGCTCCTCCAGGCACGATGCCCCCAGCACCCCCGAACGCAGGGCCTCGACAGCCTGCTGCGTTGCCGACAGCTCGCGCTCCGCCTGCCGGTTGAGCACGGCGAGGCAGAGCTCGTCCTTGTCGGCGAAGTTGGAGTAGAACGCGCCCCTGGTGAACTCGGCGCGCTCGCAGATCTCCTCGACGCTGGCGCCGAGGACCCCCTTCGCCGCGAACAGCGCGACCGCTGCGTCCATCAGCTTCTCGCGGGTCTGCGTGCGCCGAGGCGTCAGCGTGTGGGCCATGGCGCCTCCTTCGGGTTGAATACGACTGTGTATTGAATACGATACTGTATCGAGTCTTCCTCACCTGGCTTTGCCGAAAGGTTGCCCGTGTCTGCTTTCCTGTACCGAATCGGTCGAGCCTGCTACCGGGCCCGTGGCCGGGTGCTGGTCGCCTGGGCCATGCTGCTGGTCCTGTTCGGCGGCCTTGCCGTGGCTGTTGGCGGCAACTTCGATGACGTCTTCGAGGTGCCCGGGGCCAGCTCCACCCAGGCACTGAGCCAGCTCAAGGTCACCTTCCCCGAGGCCGCTGACGCTTCCGCGACCGTCCTCATCAACGCACCTGCTGGCAGCGGGCTCGAGGACGCGGACGTGCGGAAGGCCGTCACGGCCTGGGTGAAGCACGTCGAGCGGGTCCCCTTCGTGCGCGGCGTGATCGACCCCTACAACGAGAACGTCGATGGCCTGATCAGCTCCGACGGCGCCAGCGGCCGGGCCATGATCCGGGTGGCGGGCAGCGCTTCGACCATGACCGACGCACAGCGCGAGGAACTCACCGAGGCCGCCGAAACCCTCGAGGAGACGCTGCCCGGCTCGCAGGTGCTGATCGGCGGCGAGATCTTCTCCATCCACGTGCCGAGCATCACCGTCGTCGAGGCGCTGGGCCTCGGGGTCGCGATCGTCGTGCTGGTGGTGACCCTCGGCTCGCTGGTCGCTTCGATGATCCCGGTGGGTACGGCCATCGCCGGCGTTGGCATCGGCGTGCTCAGCGTGCAGATCGCCGCCGGCGTGATCTCCGTCAGTTCCACGACGCTGATGCTGGCGATCATGCTCGGCCTTGCTGTGGGCATCGACTACGCCCTGTTCATCATCTCCCGGCACCGCGACCAGCTGGCCACCGGCATGGAGCTCGAGGAGTCGGCGGCACGGGCGGTGGGGACAGCGGGCTCGGCCGTGGTGTTCGCCGGCCTCACCGTGGTCATCGCCCTGGTCGGGCTGAGCATCGCCGGGCTGCCGTTCCTGACCGTGATGGGTGTGTTCGGGGCGCTCACCGTCGCGTTCGAGGTCATGCTGGCACTCACCCTGCTGCCGGCACTGATGGGTTTCGCCGGCGAACGCCTTCGCCCCAGGCCGCGCAAGGTGCGGGCCGGCCGTGCCCCGAAGGCTCCGGGAGCGTTCAGCTTCGGCGCCTGGTGGGTGAAGCTGGTCACGGCCTGGCCCCTGGTCACGATCGTCATCGTCCTGGTCGGCCTCGGCGGGCTCGCCTACCCGGCCAAGGACCTGCAGATGGCCCTCCCCACCTCCGGCCACTCCCTGCCCGGCACCCAGGACCGGGAGACCTTCGACGAGATCACCAAGAGGTTCGGCATCGGGTTCAACGGCCCGCTGATCATGACCATCGGCATCGTCGAGCTCGACGACCCGGTGGAGGTCCTTGACGGCATCAAGGCCGACGTCGAGGCGATGCCCGGCGTCCGGATGGTCGCCGCAGCCACGCCGAACGCCAACGTCGACACCGGCATGGTGCAGATCATCCCGACCACCGGGCCCGACGACCCGGCCACAGCCGACCTGGTCGAACGCCTCCGCGAACGCCAGGACGATTGGCAGCAGCGCTACGACGTGGTCACGGCCGTCACCGGCTTCACCGCCATCCAGATCGACGTCACCAACCAGCTCGAGGCGGCCCTGGTGCCGTTCGGCATCTTCGTCGTCGGGCTCTCCCTCGTGCTGCTCACCATCGTGTTCCGGTCGATCTGGGTGCCGCTCAAGGCGGCGCTGGGCTACCTGCTGAGCGTTGCGGCAGCCTTCGGCGCCACGACCCTCGTGTTCAACCAGGGTTGGGCAAAGCAGGCGATCAACCTGCCCGAGACCGGCCCGGTGATCAGCTTCCTGCCGATCATCCTGATGGGCATCCTGTTCGGCCTCGCCATGGACTACGAGGTGTTCCTGGTCTCGCGGATGCGCGAGGAGTTCGTGCACGGCAACACCGAGCGCTCCGTCGAGGACGGTTTCGTCCACTCCGCGAAGGTCGTGGTGGCCGCCGGCCTGATCATGTTCGCGGTGTTCGCCTTCTTCGTCCCCAACGGTGAGGGCGCCATCAAGCCGATCGCCTTCAGCCTGGCCGTCGGGGTACTGCTGGACGCCTTCGTGGTGCGGATGACCCTTGTGCCAGCGGTGATGAAGCTGCTCGGCCGGCACGCCTGGTGGCTACCCGGGTGGCTGGACGCCCGGCTGCCCGCCCTGGACATCGAGGGCGAGGCGCTCACCCGCCAGGTGCACCTGGCCGACTGGCCTGCGCCCGGCGACACCTCGGCGATCGTCGCCGAGGGGCTAACCGCGACCGCTGCCGGCCGGACCGTCTTCACTGGGATCGACCTCAGCGTCCGGCCCGGCGAGGTGCTGGTCATCGAGGGTGAGCACGCCCAGCGCCGGGCACTGCTGCTCGCCCTTGCCGGCCGGCTGAAGCTCACCGATGGCAGGCTGAAGGTGCTCGGCCGGGTCCTGCCGGAGGAGGCCCCGGTCGTCCGCGGGCTCGCCCCGGTGCTCGGCCCGTCGGTGGCCCACTTCGGCCGCGTCCTGAGCCGGCAGCACGGCGGGCTGGTCTGCGTCGACAGCGCAGATGAGCTCGGCGACGTCCAGGACCGGTCGCTGCGCCGCGCCCTCAGCGAACCCGCCGACCCGGACGACCCGATCACCTGGGTGCTCGGCGTCATGCCCGGCTCCGATCTCGAGGCCATGCTGCCGGTGCCCTACCAGGTGCTCCGGCTGCCCTCGCACCTCGTTCTGGAAGGAGCGACCCGATGAACGTCGAGCACGTCAACTCCACCCCCGCCCGCTGGTACACCCTGCTGGGCCTGTTGCTGGTGCCGCTGCTCGTCGCCGGCGGCTTCCTGCTGGCCGGCGTCAACGCCGACAGCCGGACGCACACCGTGAAGGCTGCCGTGGTCAACCTCGACGAGCCGGTCACCATCGAGGGCCAGTACACCCCGCTGGGTCGCCAGTTGACCGCCAACCTGGTCGATTCCGATCGCCAGGAGAACCTCACCTGGGTGCTCGAGAACGAGGACGACGCCCGCGCCGGTCTCGCCACCGGCAGCTACGCAGCGATGGTCGTCATCCCGGAGAACTTCTCAGCTGCCGCCACCTCCTTCGCCAAGGACGCGGACGAGGCCGAGCAGGCCACGATCCAGGTGCACACCTCCCCGGTGGCCGGGGTGGCTGACGCCACCTTGGGCAAGCTGGTGGCCGGCGAGGCCGCGATGATGCTGAACCAGACCCTCACCGAGGGCTACCTCAAGCAGATCTACATCGGCTTCAACGACATGGGTGACCAGTTCGTCACCCTCGCCGACGGTTCCGGCGAGCTGGCCGACGGGGCGGAGGACCTCGCGAGCGGGCTGCGGAAAGCCAACGCCGGCGGTTACCAGTTGGCCGACGGCACCCGGGAGCTCGCCGACGGGCTCGGCGAGCTGGCGGCCGGGACGAAGTCGCTGCCGAAGGACGTCCGCAAGCTCGCCAACGGCACGGCGGACTACGTGCAGGGGGTGAACCAGCTGGTCACCCAGTCGGCCGAGGGCCAGCAGACCCTGATCGCCACCGTCAAGCAGTTCGAGGGCGGCGCGGGCCAGATGGCTGCCCAGTTCGGCAACCTCGGCTCCAACACCGAGCTCGTCCAGGGCGCGACCGCGGCCGCGGAGGATGCGGCCGGCCAGGTTCCCTGCCCCGACTTCGGGGATCCCGCCACCCAGGCCGCGATGTGCCAGGCGTTCAAGGCCGGGCTGGCCGGCGGCGCCCAGGTGGGGGCCAATGTCGGCATCGGGGCGGCAGGCAAGGCCGCCGAGCAGGGCACCCTGCAGTTCCAGGGCGGGCTCACCCAGTTCCGCGAGGGCCTGGAGGCCGCGGCGACGGACAAGGACACGGCAGCCCAGCTCAAGCAGCTCGTAGCCGGAGGCAACAAGCTGGCCGACGGCACCGACGAGCTCGCCGACGGCATGCCAGCCCTTGTGGACGGGATCGGGAAGGTGGCCGACGGCTCGGCAGAGCTGGCCACCGGGATGACGCAGTTCAGCGACGGCCTGAATGACGCCGCCGGTGGCAGCTCCCAACTGGCCGACGGGATGCGCAAGCTCGCGGACGGCATCGCCGAGGGCAAGGACAAGCTGCCCAGCTACTCCAGGTCCGACCGGGAGAGCCTGGCCACGGTGGTGGCTGCCCCGATCGACACCGGCGCCCTACAGGGGCTCGCCGATCCCGACCTGGGCTGGATCAGCCTGGTGCTGGTCCTTGCCCTCTGGCTGGGAGCACTGGCGACCTATGCGGTGGTGAAGGCGATCGGCTCCGGGTTGCTCAGTTCGGCGGAACCGACGGCGCTGCTGATCGCCCGCTCGTTGCTGCCGGGGGTGATCGTGGTCGGCGCCCAGGCGCTCGTAGTGGCCGGTCTCGGCCAGTTCGGGCTCGACCTGACAGCGCAGAAGTGGTTCGCGGTCGCCGGCGTGCTGCTGCTTGCCGGGATCACCTTCGTCGTGATCAACCACGCCCTGGTGGCCTGGCTCGGTGGCGTCGGCCGGGTGGTCTCGGTGGTCTTCGCAGTGCTCACGGCGGCAGCTGCGCTGATCGGGACGGCGCCGGTCGTCTTCGCCGCGCTGCGTCCGTTCTCGCCGCTCACCCCGGCGCTGGACGCCGTGCGGGCCATCGTGACCGAGTCGGCCGGGGCCACCACCTCGACCCTGACGTTGGTCGGCTGGCTCCTGTTGGCGCTGCTGGCCAGCTCGATCGCCGTTGCCCGCCGCCGGACGACGACGCTGACCGCGGTCCTGGCCTCAGCCTGACCCATCCGGCGGACCACGAGCTGGGAGTTGCGGGCCGACGTCGTCGCCCGACCCACGGCTTGTCGCGGGTTCCGGGGCCTAGCTGGCCTGGGCGTGGCCGCCGTCGGCCGCACGCGGCCGGCTGTCGGTTTCCGGCATCGGGTCCGGTGGCAGCAGCGGGGGCCGGGGCTCATCGTTGGTCGAGTACTCGAGCTCGGCCGACTGGTCCGCGGCCAGCTGGGCCTGGGCTGCGGCTGCCCGGAGTGCCACCGCCCGGGCGAAGTCGGCCTGGGTCGGCATGCCGTAGGCGCGGGCGGTGGTGTCGTGCATCTCGACGACGTAGCGGTGCAACCGCTCGGAGAACTGGTGCGCGATCTCCCCGGGCGCTGCCCGGAGCGGACGGCCGAAGACCACGTGCACGTGGGGGCGCCCCGGCACGGGCACCGTGGCGCCGTAGGGCATTGCCGCGTATGCGCCGACCAGGGCGATCGGCAGCACCGGCACGTTGCGGGAGATGCTGAGGGCTGCGGCGCCGGGCTTGAAACTCGCCATCGCCCCGGTGCGCGACCGGGTGCCCTCTGGGAACAGCAGCAGCGGGATGCCCTCGTTGAGCAGGACCCCGGCCATGCCGCGGCGGCCGCGCAGCCCCTGCCGCTCGACCGGGAACGAGTTGAAGAACAGGGCCGTCGGCAAGGCCTTGTACCAGGAGTCGAAGAAGTAGTCCGAGGCAGCTCCGGCAGCCAGGTTCTTCGACAGCCGGCGCGGCAGCGAGCCGTAGATCAGCGGCGCGTCGAGGTGGCTGGAGTGGTTGGCGACGACGACGTACGGCGGCTTCAGCCCGTCGAGGTTGCGCATCCCGTGGGTGTGCACGCTCAACGCCGACCAGATGTACGGCTTCATGACCAGGTGCTGCGCGACCAGGCGTGCCGCCGCCGGTCCGGCGGCCGAATACCTGCTCGTTCCCGGCTCAGTCACCCGAGTCCTCTCCGTTGGCTCCGTCCGCCATTGTGACGCACCTTGGCCGGAACGGGGACTACTCGCCGCTCTTGGTCAGGATTCGGGCGGCTCCGCCGGACGTGGCTGCGGACTCAGGCCGAGAGCAGTTCGGCACTCCTGGCCAGCCGGCGAAGGGCGTGGCTGCAGCGCCACCGGATGGCCTCAGGGGTGGCACCGAGGACCGCTGCTGCCTGGCCGCTGGTGAGCCCGGCAACGTACACGGTCCACAGCGTGCGGTGGGTCCGTTCGTCGATCAGTCCGAGCCGGCGCGCTTCGGCCAGCACGGCAGCGGCCCCCGGCTCCGGTGGCGGTTCGGGAAGTGGCATCGCGGGAACCGAAGCCGGATGCAGCCGGCGGCGCACCGTCCAGGCCAGGTTGGCAGCGATCGACCGGGGGCGTCTTTCGACGGGGTAGTCGACGATGGCCAGCCAGAGCTCGGACACCGCCTCGGGCAGCATCCCGGGGCGGCCGGCGCACACCAGGACCACCTTGCCGAGCATGGTCTGCAGGACCACCCGGTGTGCCAGGGGATCGTGGGCACCGAGTCGCAGGAGGGCTGCCAGCACCGGGTCGGGCCGAGCCCGGATCATGGCGAGGACGCCACCCAGCTCGGTCGCGCCGGCCAGAGCCGGCTCCGCCAGTGCCCAGGCCTCGACCCTCGCTGCGGAGCCGGGCAACAGCGCTTGCCACTCACGGTTGAGCGCCACCAGCGCCGGATCTCTTGTCGCCATGGCACGCACTCTCGCCAGCCGATGTTGCCGGCGGTGTTGCCCGGCTGTGGTGCACTGTTGCCAACTACGACCGGAATCGATTGCACGTTTCTAACAATTCGGCATCGAAGACGTGGACATCGGTTTCGAAGGTGCGCAGTCTCCTACGATGGGAGCGTATTCTAGGGGGGTTGACGGCCGATCCGTCATCTAGTTCGCCCAGGGGGACGCTCGGATATCCAGCGGCCCCCTGGTGCCATTTCCGGACACCCCGGGTTCCCGGACTCCCCCTTCAGGATCAGTTGCCGGTGTAACTCGCCTCGGCGCGAGCGAGGAAGTCGGCCAGATCGCCGGTTTCGCCGTCGCGGCCACCCCTTCCGATCACGAGGGTCGGCGCACTCGGGCTCAACTTCACGCCGGTGAACCGCGCCAGGGCAGAACCGGCCGTCACGAGCTGGAAGTAGGTGCCGTCGGGACCGACGGCCAGGGTGCGGGCGCGGTTCAGGTACCAACCCAGCTTGTCCGTGCGCACGCGGGAACCGTTAAGCAACGTGGCCTGCAATGGTTCGGGTGCCACCCCCAGCCCCTTCAGCCGGGCGACGAAGGCGTCCAGCTGCGCCTGGGCTGCCACGGCTTCCGCCTGGGCTGCGGCAGCGGCCAACTCGTGACGTCGTCGGGCATCCGACTGGCGCTGGCTCTCCTCCGACATGAACTCAGGGTAGAGGAAGACCGGATCCGGCGGCCGCAGCCGCCGGACCGGGGGAGCCTCGACGAGTGCTGGGGCACAGACCGGATGGAGCAACCGACCAGCCTCCCAGCGGCCCGGGCGGCCACGGGTCTTGGCTGGGCCTCCTACGCTGGGCGCTGGGAATCAAGGGGGTGGGATGCAGCCGATCACGGAACCGCCGGCCAGTAAGCGTGGCCTGGTCGACCGGATGGCGATCGTCCTTTTCGTCGGCGTCGTCGCCGTCACCGTGGGCGGGGCAGCCGTCCTCACCACCTACCTGAACCGGATCGGGGACGTGGCCGAAGGCCTGCAGCGGGTGGAAGCGCTCGGCGCCTACGACGGCCGCCCCGAGCCGGTCGTGATCGACGGCGTTGAAGCGGTCAACTACCTGCTGATGACCACGGACAGCTTCGGCGAGTTGCAGTCGGTTCTGATCGCGCACCTGTCCGCGTCCCGACGCAACCTGACCCTGATCGCCCTGCCGCCGGATCTGCTGCCGGGCGACGGCTCCGGCCTGACGCTCGCCGAGAGCTACCCGCTGGACCCACTGCGGACGGCCAGGGACGTCGAGTCGCTGACCGGCTCCCGGATGGACCACCAGATCCACCTGGACGTCGACCGGTTCTCGCTGGTCGTCGACACCCTCGGCGGCCTGGAGTTGGCCGGCGGCCGGCTCACCGGGCCACAGGTGGCCAGTTACCTTGCCGGAACCAGCGACACCCTGGATCGCTCCGAGCGCACCGCCGAACTGCTCCGGGTCGCACTGGCCCGGGCATCGATGAGCTCAGCGCTCACCGACCCCAACCGCTTCGACAAGGTGATGAACGCCCTGACGCCCTGTGTGATCGTCGACGAGGGCCTCACTGCCGACGTGATCCGCGACACCATGGTGGAGTCGCGAGTGCAGGCCAGGGAGATCGTCACCTGGCCGCTGCTGGCCGACAGCACCCCGGAGGGTGCCCAGGCCGCCCCGGACAGCCTGCGCACCCTGCGGACGGCCCTCGCGAACGACAACTTCCCGGTGTCGACCCTCACCGGCAAGCAGGCGCAGCAGCCGTCCCCCGAACCCACCCGCTGAGCCGCGGCTAGGCTTCGGGTGTGAAGAACCTGCTGGGAGTAACGGTGCTGCTGGCCGGAGCGGCCTGGGCCGCCTGGTGGTACTGGCAGTCGGCGAACCAGGCCAACGCCGAGGCCTGGGCAGCGGGCACGGACCGCATCGACTGAGCCCAGCAGCCCCAAGGAGCCCGCTCCGGGAGCGCGCGCCGCAGCTGGTGCCTACTCCAGGAAGTCGTCGATCGGCTGTTCGGTGCTCAGGACCGCGCCCAGGGCCTCGCCGACCGCCACCGCCTGGTCGAACGGATCGGCCATGGTGTTCAGCCGGTCGTGCAGCTGGGGGTCGGCGGATGCAGCCCAGGCGAGGAGGTCGATGGTCTCGAAGTCGACCTGGATCGGGTCACCGTGCCGGTCGAAGTTCACGATCAGCCGCAGGCTGGCCGGGGGCCAGGCCGAACCGTAGGACTCCTCGATGCCGAGCCCGGGGTTGGAGCGGACGAAGGACTCCGGCTCGGCCTCGAACACCACGGCTGTCTCGCCGTCCTCACCCTCGGTTGTCGAGGCGAACGCGAAGCCGTAGGGCGCAAGCTCGTCGGTGAGGGCGTCGGGGTATTCGTCCGGAATCTCCATGGAGAGACGTTATCCGGACCGGGCGACGGAGTGGAGCATAGGGGACTCGAACCCCTGACATCAGCCTTGCAAAGGCTGCGCTCTACCAACTGAGCTAATGCCCCGCGCTGCGACATTCTCGCACCAGGCCAGCGCCCTGCCAAAACCGGCGCCAAGCCTTGGCCGGCGACAGCGAAATCGACCTATTGGTGGGTGCCAACTACCCTTGAAGCCATGTGGTCCAAGCGGGAAGTGGTCGACTACGCCCTGCAGCGCCGAAACGCGCTGCAGGCGCTGAAGCGTCCCCAGCGCTCGCTGGACGGGGCTGATGTCTGCGATGCCGACCCGTTGCTGGTCCGCGCAGCCTTGCACCACGGCGAGGAATCCGCCGTCGCCTGCCCGGTCTGTCCGAGCGGCCGGCTGGTGAACCTGAACTACACCTTCGGCGACCAGCTCGGCCAGTACTCCGGACGGATCAAGTCAACGGCAGAACTCGACCAGATGCAGACCGAGTTCGGCGAGTTCAAGGTCTGTGTCGTCGAGGTGTGCGTCGACTGCGGCTGGAACCACATGATCTCTTCCTACCTGCTCGGGGACGGCGTCAAACGCCGTCCGCCGCGCCGCCAGCAAACCGTCGAGGACATTTATGGCTGACGCCAAACGATCAACCGGGGCGAAGGCCTCCCGCAGTGGACGCAAGAAGGGCAACCCCTGGGTGCGGGCCCTGGTCTGGTTCCTTTCCATCCTGCTGGCGCTCGGCATCATCGGCGCCGGGGCCGTCGCTGTCGCCTACTCCACGGTCAAGCTGCCCGACCCGAACTCCGACTTCAAGACGAACACCAGCTTCGTCTACTTCGCCGACGGGAAGACCAAGATCGGGTCGTTCCAGGTGCAGAACCGGCAGTCGATCGCCTACGACCAGATGCCGCAGTACGTCAAGGACGCCATCGTCGCAGCGGAGAACCGCACGTTCTGGACCGACCCGGGTATCTCGGCGACCGGGCTGTTCCGGGCCGGCCTCGGCCTGATCGGGCTCGCCCCTGCGGACGTCACCGCAACCGGTGGGGGTTCCACGATCACCCAGCAGTACATCAAGATCATGTACCTGACCCAGGAGAAGTCCTTCACCAGGAAGGCGAAGGAGATCCTGCTCGCGGCCAAGATGGGGCAGCAGCTCAGCAAGCAGCAGCTCCTCGAGGGCTACTTGAACACCGTCTACTTCGGCCGCGGCGCCTACGGGATCGAGGCCGCAGCTCAGACCTTCTTCGAGATTCCCGCCTCGAAGCTGAACCTCGCCCAGTCGGCAGCGCTCGCAGCGATCATCAACTCCCCGAGCAACCTCGATCCGGCCAACGGCGACAAGCAGGCCGCCGACCTGCTCGAGCGCTACCAGTACACGCTGAACAGCATGGTCGAGATGGGCAACATCACCGCCGCAGAGAAGGCCGAGATCTACTCCAAGCTGCCCAAGTTCCCCAAGCAGGCAAGGGACTCCCAGTTCGGCGGCCCGAAGGGCTTCCTGCTGAACATGGTGAAGCGGGAACTGGCGGCAAAGGGCTTCACCGAGGAGGAGATCAGCGGTGGCGGCCTCAAGGTGGTCACCACCTTCGACTCCGACGCGCAGGACGCGGCCGTCTCGGCTGCGCAGAAGGTCACCCTGCAGGCGGCAGCCGGCAACAAGAAGGCGGCGAAGCAACTGCATGCTGCCATCGCCTCGGTCGACAACGCCACCGGCGGCATCCTCGCGCTCTACGGCGGGCCGGACTACCTGCAGAGCCAGTGGAACTGGGCCACGCGTCCGCGTCCAACCGGTTCCACCTTCAAGCCCTACGCCCTGGCAGCAGCGCTGCGCGACGGGTGGACGTTGAACGACAAGCTCAACGGCACCTCGTTCGTTGCCAACGGCAAGATGGTGCACAACGCCGGTCGGAACTACGGCCGGATCACCCTGCAGAACGCCACGACCCACTCGGTCAACTCCGCCTACGTGGACCTGGTGATGCAGCTGCCCGATGGTCCGGAGCAGGTCCAGACAGCAGCGATGGACGCCGGGCTGCCCGAGGACACCTACTGGGACCTGTCCAACCGGATCCCGCTGGGCACCTCCGAGGTCAGCCCGGTGAACCAGGCGATCAGCTACTCCACCTTCGCCAACCAGGGCCTGCGTCATGAGGCCCATGTCGTCGCCGAGGTGTTCGACTCCACCGGGGAGAGCCGGTACCAGGCCAACACCGAAGGCATGCAGACGATCGAGACCGACGTGGCCACGGACGTCACCTACGCCCTGACCAAGGTCACCCAGGACGGCACCGGCTACCGGGCCTCGACCCTGGGCTACCCGGTGGCGGGCAAGACCGGCTCCGCGTACTACACGGCATCGAACAACTCCAACCCCAAGATGGTGGCCGCCTGGTTCGTCGGCTACACCAAGCAGATCACCACGGCCGTCATGTACGTGAAGGGCAAGGAGGGCACCGCCGACCTCGGCGGCAGCTTCTACGGCTCCACCTGGCCGTTGTCCACCTGGCTGGCCTACATGACCAAGGCGATGGACGGCAAGGAGCGGCTGGCCTTCGATCCGCCGACCAAGCGGCACTCGACCCAGACCCCGACGGCCAAGCCGTCCCCGACCGAGAAGCCGACGGCCACGCCCACCCCGACGGAGACGCCGACGACCGAGCCGCCGGCGACCACCGATCCGCCGGCGACGACCGAGCCGCCGGCAACCACAGAGCCCCCAGCCACCGAGCCGCACGATCACGACACCACGAAGGCCCCCCAGTTTCGCTTCACCGTCCCAAAAGCAGTGCATCGAGAACGAGGCCCGTTCGACACCGCGCACGCGGGCCTCCGCTTCGTCGTGAAGCAATTGCAAATATTCCGGAACCGGACGGCTCGCAGTTCGCAATGCGGTGATCATCGCCCCGGTCAGACCGGGAATCGCATAATTGTCCGCCACGCGCGGTGCCAGCGCTGCACCAGCCGGTGAGAGAATGCGCACCACCGGGTTGTTGTTCGCGGGCTCTTCAAACATCTTTAGTACCCGTGCATCGTCGCCGGGCGCATTGTTCACCACGACCACGGGGACCAAGAGCGACCCCCCCGCCTCCACCCCCCGCCACAGGC
>CAYQXH010000009.1:0-543 GCA_964421325.1 uncultured Propionibacteriaceae bacterium | reverse complement strand
GAATGGCTGAGCACGCGATCGCCGTAGGTCGTGCACGTACTGCACCCGGGGATCTCCTGGAACAGGACGAGCAGGGGGCGGTCAAGCTTTTTGGCTTCCTCGATCGCCGTATCGTAGCCGCGCCGAAAGTTGATGCGTCCCAACTCACGGGGCGGGGGAGAATCCTCGGCAAGAATGTCGCTCGCCGGCAGGATCGCAAGAACGGCAAGTGCCACTATGTGAGACCCATGAATTCGAGACAAGCCACGCATCGGTGTAACCCCTGGAAGGTCGGTCGTTTCGATAAGCACGCGGCATGCCGGTCCCTTCAAGCCTGGATCGCATCTTCTGAATGTGGGGCCGGGACCAGCCTGCGTACGCCTTCACGACCTGCGCCTCGCCAACCTTTGCGGCGAGAAATGGATCCTGAGCCACCGATCGCAACCACTCACCAACGTCCTCGCCAACAACGTTCTCGGCGTCGATGTAGGCGGCGGTGTACGGCGAGTTAGTCATGAGATGCAACTGTAGATGCGCACGGCTTGCGACGGCTCGACGGCGATG
>CAYQXH010000008.1:0-37213 GCA_964421325.1 uncultured Propionibacteriaceae bacterium | reverse complement strand
TTGTGGACAGGGTGGGCCCGTGGGGACGTCTTGGCCTTGTACATCGCGATGTCGGCCTTGTCGAGCAGCACGCCCAGCTCGCGTCCGTCGTCAGGGAACAACGCGATGCCGATGCTGACACCGACGCGCAGCGAGTTGTCGTCAACGATCAGGGGTTCGCCCACCGCAGTACACAACCTCTTCGCGGCCTGGAGGGCTTCATCCTGCCCGGCGTCGTCGAGCAGGACAGCGAACTCATCGCCGCCGAGGCGGGCCAGCAGGTCCCCCCCGCGCAGGTTCTCCTGCAGCCGGGCGCCCATCTGGATCAGCAACTGGTCGCCGGCACGGTGGCCGAGGCTGTCGTTCACTTCCTTGAACCTGTCCAGGTCCAGCATCAGCAGGGCCTGGCGACGGCACGTCGGCTCGGTGAGGCGGGCGTGCCCCTCGGCATAGAGGGCCCGTCGGTTCGGCAACCCCGTCAGCTCGTCGGTGGCAGCGGCCAGCAGGCGTTGATCGGCCATCCGCTCGAGCAGGTTGGTGGCGAGCTGCGCGCGTGCCGCCGCCGCCAGCAGGGCGCCGGCGGCCAGGCCCAGCGCCAGCGGCGACACCGGCATCTGGCTGCTCATGACCAGCACCACCAACCCGGCGACGGTGGCCACGGTTGAGACCGCAAGGGCCGTGGCGCGGGTCGCCGGACGCAACGCCCGAGCTGTCGTGCGCACGCCGCGGGCGGCGCCGTCCACCCACATCGCCATCAGGGCGAGTCCGATCGCCCAGCCGGCATCGAGCGGCGTGCCGAGCTCATAGGTGTCCGCACTCACCTGCAGCCCGTAGACCACGTCCGCGGCCGCGAAGACCAGCAGGCCCGAGGCGAGGAGAGCCCATCGGTTGCCCATCTGGATGTCGCGCAGGGCTGCGATTCCGGCGATGGCAGCGACGAGCACGAGCGCGAACACCGGGGGAGCCATCGCAACGGCCGCGGCCAGCGGCGACATGTCGACTCCGGCGGAGTCCAGGACCGGCTGAAGCAGCACTACCAACACCGCGCCGGCGCCGAGGGACCCGACTGCGCAGTCCAGCCAGACCCATGGAGCAAGACCCCGCGCATGGCGTCGAAGGGTTACGGCCAACGCCGCCAACAGCAGCGGGTAGACGAGCAGGTAGCCGACATCGGCAGCCGAAGGGAACGGCAGCGACTCGCCACCCATCGTCATGAGGACGTAGAAGGTGTCGCCGGCGGCGAACGAGGTCAGGGCCGCGGCGGCGAGCAGGACTTCTGGACGCTTGGCTCCGACCCGGTAGGCCGCCAGCCAGGTGACCGCCGCAGGTGCCCACACGGTCAGGAGACCCAGCCAGGTGTCGACCATCGTGTGGAACCAGCCATCCCAGGTCGGGCTCCAGGCCGCATCGTGCACGGCGAGGGCGATCAGGTAGGCAGCCGCGAAGAGCCACATCGAACCCAGGAGGAACGCGCGGATGGACCGACGGATGATCAGGTGCACCTCACCACCACCGTGCTGGTCGGCACATGTTCGAATCCCATTTCTGTTCCAACGAGCTGGCACTCCACCGGGGGCGACTTTGGGCGACAGGGAGTCCGGCGCGACCGGCGACTGAAGCGCCGGCCCTCCTGCACAGCCAACTGTGCCGACCCGGACAGGCCCGGCTCAAGTCCCCAAAGGGGGACTGGCTACCGGAAAGAGGGTGAAACCAGGAGTCCGGACGGTGTGGTGCGGCCGCGGGTTCGCGTCCAGGCCGCGCCAGGGCCTGCCCGACCTGCTCAGCGGGGTTCACGGCGCCGCTCGATCCGGCCGTCCTCGACGCGGCCATAGATTTCGCCTTCGAGCCGGGCCACGTGATTGCCGCACCTGGAGCAGCGCAACCCGGTGCCGTGGAACCGGTAGACATGGCCGATCCGGGAGCAATCCCGGTCGACCGGGTGCGCCGCCCGCACGCCGGCAGCCAGTTCCCGGGCCGTGGCACGAGCCCTGACCGCAGTGGCCGTCATGCCGACGGCGAGGACCACGAGGGTCGCCAGGACCCACCACAGGATCGTCGGGGTCATGAAGTCGGTCCGATACCCGAAAAGCGCATGTTCGACCTTTGCGTTCAAATGTCACGATGCCCGGTTGGGCCAACTCCAGGCGGAACGCAACCGGCACTTCTGAGCAGGGCTGGTCCGGCGCTTCGCTCGCCGAGTCCGCTCGCTGCCTTCGGGAAGCCTGACACCCCGACCATGGCGATCGCCATTCCAGGAGCGTTGTTGGTACAGAACTTGGTCACCCCTACCAAGCCGGCTCAGGGGGCGTACGGGAACGTACGGATCGTCGCGTTCCGCGGCGAAGGAGGTCACCGGCAGCGTGTGATTCTCACGTTGCTGAGAATCCCTGCGTGGCCTGTGCGGCAACGTGCGGGTTGCTGGCGATACTTGGCCGGGTTGCTCCGGGGCGGGTCGCTCGACGATGAGCCGGCTTCACGGTCCCATCCGCGTGCGCGGTCGAAGCACCAGCACGCAGTCAATTCTCAAGGCGGAAAGGTGACGGTCATGAAGTACCTGGTCAGAAGCAGGAGTGCCGGTTCCCGGAGGTCCGGGGACGGCTGGCGGCGGCCGACGGCAATGCTGGCAGCCGCCGTTCTCGGGCTCGGGTTGCTGGGCGCCGTGGCGCCGGCGTCGGTAGCCGCGGAACTGTCCTTCTGCCCGGACGGCACCCAGCCCTACGCGACCGTTGCAGAGGTGGAGGCCTTCGCCCCGGGTGAGGCCGTTACCGGCCTGTCCGTGACGCACGGCACCACCCCCGACGAGTTCACCGGCAAGTACGTGGGCTTCATCGACGACGCCCTCGGGAAGGGCAAGGACCTGCTGCTGTTCCGCCTCAGCAGCCCGGTGATCGACGGGACCGAGGCCACCGGCGGGCTCAAGGGGGCCGGCATCTGGGCCGGGATGTCCGGGTCGCCGGTCTACACCAGCGACGGCCGCCTGGTCGGCGCAGTCGCCTACAGCCTCACCTCGGAGAACCTGCCGATCGCCGGGGTGACCCCGGCCGAGTACATGAAGTCGATCGGCACCACAGCCCTTGCCACTGCGAAGCTCCGGGTCACGGCCGCCAACCTCAAGGCGTCCGCGGCCGGCACGACGACCGCCGGGGTGACGCTCGTCGGCAGCACCTTCTCGCAGGTGCGCACGGTCAACATCGCCGGGGCTGCCGGTGGGAAGCAGAACGCGTTCGCGAACCGCACCCTCGCCCGCACCCCGCGAACCGCGGCAGCCGCGAAGTTCCTGCGCGGCGGCGGCTTCGTGCCGGCAGCGGCCGAGAGCGCCGCCCTCACTGAGCCGCTGGTAGCCGGCGGCACCCTCGCGGCCACCTACACCAGTGGCGACTTCATCCTCGGGGCCATCGGAACCGTCACGGCAGTCTGCGGTGACACCGTGTGGGCCTTCGGCCACCCGATGGCCTACGAAGGTGCTGCGACCCTGCTGATGGCCAACGCCTCGACGGCGATGATCGTGCCGGACGGCGCCGGACTTTCCGGCTCCTACAAGCAGTTCTCCCAGCTCGGTGCCCCGTTGGGGATGATCACCCAGGACCGCCGGGCCGGGATCCGGGGAACGATCGGTGCCGTCGAGGCCTTCGACGTCGACGTCGACGTCCAGGACGCCTCCGGTGACCAGGTCGCCAGCTACCGAGTCGGTGTCGCCGACCCGGAGGTGGCGGCATCCGCCGCTGCCGGCATGATCGGCCAGGCCGCGTACGAGCAGCTCGACCAGTACGGCTCCGGCACCGCCGAGCTCAGCTGGACCATCGGCTACCGGCGGGAGGACGGCACCGAGGAGTCCCTGACGAACTCCCAGGTCGTCGCCGACCGCTCCGCCTTCCCCGACGTCGTAGCCACCGACCTGGCAGCGGAGGTCTGGGCGATCACAGCCAACGAGTTCGAGGACGTGGCCATCACCGGCATCCAGGCAACCCTCCGGCTCGTCGACGCCGATGCTGTCACCTACCGCGCCTCCGACGTCCAGGTGCTCAAGGAGGGCACGTGGACGTCACTGTCGGGGAACCGCCTCAAGGCCGGCCGGAGCTACTCGGTGCGTCCGGAGTACCGGGTCCTGAGGAACGGCAGGCTGCGCACCACGAGCGTGGTCGGCGAACCGGTGGCGGTCAGGCTGCCCTCGACCGCCCGCAGGAGCGGAACGTTCCTGGTGGAGCCCGCCAACGCCACCGGCGACGAGTGCTACGTCGACTCCAGCGGCGACGTCTACTGCGAGGACTGGGACTACTCCGACGAGACCGGCTTCGGCGGTTTCGACGAGCTCATCGCAAGCCTCGACGAGCTGCAGCCGGCCAGCAGCGTGGTTGGTGAGCTGCGCTACCGCCGCAAGAAGGGCTCTTCCACCCGTGGGTACGAATGGACCGGGCCGGGCGTGGTGGCCGGTTCCACCAAGGCCTACTTCTCGATCCGCAGCTGAACCATCACCAGGTGACCCGGCCGCCGGGTCACCTGGTGGCCGGCCCGAGGCTGCCACCGTTGGTGCGGCTGACCTCGGCGAACCTTCATCCTCAACCCGGACACCCGGCCCGAGCCGACCGACCCCGGACAGCTCGGACTGATCGAGAGCGGCACCACCGACCGGTCAGGCAAGGGGGAGGGTGATCCGCACGGTCGCTCCCGGCTCGCCGACCGGCGAGGTCTGCACGGTGCCGCCCGCCTGGCGGGCCAGCCGGCGCACGATGTGCAGGCCCTCCCCGGAGGATCCCGGGCGCTGCGCCCGCGTGGGCGCGAAGCCGGGGCCGGCGTCGCTGACCACAAGGACAGCCCGACCGGGCTCGGCCAGCAACTGGACGCGGAACGCTGTGCCCTCAGGGGTGTGGGCGAAGACGTTGTCAACGCAGACATCGACCACATCGCCGAGTTCGAGGGCGCTCAACCCGACCCGCAGCCGGGCCTGCGGCAGGCTGACCACCAGGTCGCGATCCTGGTCCTCGGCGAGCGGCGTCCAGTAGTCGATCCTTGCCGAGACGATCTCGACGGCCTCGCACTGGCCCGGCAGGTCCTCGCGCAGCGGCCGCCGCGCCTCCCGGACCGCATCGTCGATTGCGACCTGCAGTTCGCCGACGAGCTGGTCCAGCTCGGCCCTGGCCGCGGGGTCGGTGACGTTCTCCGCTTCCAGGCGCAGGGCTGTCACGGGGGTCCGCAGCCGGTGCGCCAGGCCGCGGACGTTCTCGCGCTCGGCCGTCAACAACTGGCCGATCCGGTCGGCGAGGCCGTTCAGCGCCGCGCCCAGCTCCACGGTCTCCGGCGTGCCGGCGAGTGGTGCCCGGGCCGCGAGCTCGCCCTCCCGCAGCCGGTGCGCGGTGGTGGCCACCGCGAGCAGCGGCCGGCTGACCCGGCGTCCGGCCTCGGCGGCCACCAGCACCGCGATCCCGGTGAGCAGCAGGCCGAGGGCGATGATGCTGGTCCACGCCAGCGGGACCCCTTCGGCCAGTTGGGCGCCGGTCATCCGGGCCCTGGCCACGGCAACGCCCCCGTCGACCAGCACCGGGACGTAGACGGCAGCGCCCGCGGCGTCGCGCACGGAGAACGCCGCCCCACTCCTGGCCCGCTGGTAGTCGGGGTCATCCGCCGACCCGGCCCAGGGGGCACCGAGCACCTCGCCGTTGGCCAGCACAACGCTTGTCTCCGCAGGTGACCCGTTGAGCGTGGGCTGCAGCAGCTCGGCCAGCCGCGGGTCGTCGTTCAGGCTCGAGACCAGGACGGCGACGGTATTGGCCTGCTGGTTGGCGACAGCCACGCCGCGGTCCTCGGCAAGGGTGCTCACCAGCAGGAGCAGCGGGATCACGAACGATGCCACCAGTGCCGTGCTGATCACCGCGACCAGCAGGCTCACCTGCCGGCGCACCTCAGGCCTCCGCGGGCGCAACCAGCCGCACCCCGACGCCGCGGACGGTGTGCAGGTAGCGGGGCTCGGCCGCGGTCTCGCCGAGCTTCCGGCGCAACCAGCTCAGGTGCACGTCGACGGTCCGGTCGCCGCCGCCGTAGGGCTGGTGCCAGACCTCGGACAGCAGCTCACGCTTGGTCACCACCTCGCCGGGCCGGGAGGCCAGTAGCCAGAGCAGGTCGAACTCCTTGCGCGACAGCTCGAGCGGAACGTCGGCCAGGCTGGCCTCCCGGCTCCTCGGGTCGATCGTGAGCTCGCCCAGCCGGAGTGTCCCCGCCGCACCGCTCTCCCTGGTGCCGCGCCGCAGCACCGCCCGGATCCGGGCGGCGAGCTGGTCGCTGCCGAACGGCTTCACCAGGTAGTCGTCCGCGCCGGCGTCAAGGGCCCGCACCACCGTCCGGTCGTCGTCCTGGGCCGTGATCACGATCACCGGAACCTGGCTCACCGCCCGCAGCATCTCCAGCACCTGCTGGCCGCCGACGTCCGGCAGGCCGAGGTCCAGCAGGACCACCTGCGGCTCCTCCCGGACGGCCAGGGCCAGCCCGGTCAACCCGTCGGTGGCAACGGTGACGACATCCCCACGCTCGGTCAGGTTGCGCCGCAGGAGCCGGCCGATCGCCGGGTCGTCCTCGACCACCAGCACCCGAGTCATGCCCCGTAACGTACTCCGAGCGCTGCTGCGCCGCGGCCGGTGCCATCATTGGACCGTGAAGAGACGCGGCATCCTGGCGGTGGCCCTGCTGTGGCTGGCGACCGTTGCCGGCGTCTCCACCCTCACCTGGAGTGTGATCTCCGCTGCCGGGCTGCGGGTGGGTACCACTGTGGTCGTGGCGACTCCCGTGCCGTCGGGCAGCCCCGGCGCGACCCCCGGCGGCGGATCGCAGAGCTGGACCGGAACCGGCGGGCGGGTCACCGTCCGCTGTACCGGGGATTCGATCGCGCTCGGCACCGCGGTGCCGGATGTCGGTTTCAGCGTCGAGGTCAAGGACAAGGGACCCGATCGGCTCCGGCTCGAGTTCGAGGCCAGCGGCTCGGGGCTGGAGGTCGAGACCGAACTGGTCGCGGTCTGCCAGGACGGCACAGCCGAGTTCCGACGCGAGTGAGGCCGCTTCGGCTTTGGCTCGCCGATGCCTGCCGGCCGGTCCGGACCAATCCGCTGGTTCACCGGTTCCGATCGCACCACGGCCATAGGATTCGGCCGTGAGGCTCCCCGGACTGGGCAGGGAACCCCGCCCCGCGGGGGCTACCAGGACCGCCCGTCCGGTTCTGGGCTGGGTGCTGGCAGTGTGCGGGCTGGCCCTGGTCGGGACGTCCGGCTACATGGTCCTCGAGGGCTGGAGCTTCTTCGACTCGTTGTACATGGCCGTTACGACGATGACCACCGTCGGGTTCCGCGAGGTGCACGAACTCGACTGGCCCGGGCGGATCTGGACGATGCTGATGGCGCTGTCCGCCATCGGGGTGATCTTCGGCACTGTCGGTGTCGTGGCCGAGAACGTGATGGCCGACGTGGCCAGCGGCAGGAGGAAGGCCAAGCGGATGGAGCGGAACATCGAGAAGCTGAGCGGGCACTTCGTGGTCTGCGGCTACGGCCGGGTCGGTTCGATGGTCGCCAGGGAGCTGGTCGGGGACGGGCACTCCGTCGTGGTGATCGACATCGGGGAGGAGTCGCTGCAGCGCGCGGAGGCGAACGGCTACCTGGTCGTCCACGGTGACGGCGCGACCGAGGAGGTGCTGGTCGCAGCCGGGGTCGAACGGGCGAAGGGGCTGGTCGCCGCCATCGACTCCGACGCCCAGAACGTCTACGTGACCCTTTCCGCCCGCTCGCTGAACCCGGGCCTGTTCATCGTCGGAAGGGCCGGCGCGGAGAACGTGATCGCGAAGCTGATCCAGGCCGGCGCCGACCGGGCGGTCTCGCCGTACACCATGGCGGGCCGCCGGATCGTGAACCTCGCCCTCCGCCCCGGGGTGATCGAGTTCATCGACGCCGCGCTGACCCGTGGGGGACTCGCCTTCGGCATGGAGGAGGTCGCGGCCGAGGCCGACGGGCCGTTGGCAGGCGAGACGATCGGCGCGCTTCGGAAACGCGGGATCCTCACCCTTGCCGTGCTGCACGCCCCCGGCGACTACGAGCCCAACCCCCCGGACGAGCGGCTGGTCATGGCGGGGGAGCACCTGATCGTCTCCGGGGCCAGTGACGTGCTGGACGCCCTGGTCCGGCCGAACCCGGCCGGCTCGGACTCCTGGCAGCCGTGGGCCGACCAGGCCTGAGCCCGGTCAGACCCCCAGGTCCCGGCGCAGCTTGGCCACGTGCCCGGCGGCCCGGACGTTGTACTGGGCCAGGGCGACCCTGCCGACGCCGTCCGTGGTGACGTCGATTATGAAGGTGGACCGGAGCACGCCCTCGATGGCTTTGCCGTAGAGGGTCTTTGACCCGTACGCGGCATACGCCTTGAGCACCTCGAGGTCGGGATCGGCGAGCAGCGGGAAGCCGAGGTGCTCCACCTCCCGGAACCGGGCCAGCTTCTCCGGGCTGTCCGGGGAGATGCCGACCACCTGGTAGCCGGCCTTGGCGAGGTCACTGAGCGCCCCGTCGAAGTCGACGGCCTGGATCGTGCACCCGGGCGTCATCGCCGCAGGGTAGAAGTAGACGATGACCCTGCCACCGGCGAAATCGGCCAGGGACACCGGGCGCTGGTCGGCGTCCAACAGGGTGAAGGCTGGGGCGGTATCGCCGGGCTTGAGCTGGGTCATGGCCCAACCCTAATCCAAGCCCGGACCGGACTGGACGTTGGCCGCCGGGAGCTCCGGCTGCTGGCATAGGCTGTGGGAGAAAGCAGCCCGGCTGGCGAGTTGGAGGAGCAATGGCAGATCCCATCGTGCGGACCCGTGAGGACATCGAGGCCGAGATCGCTGCGGCCAGACAGCGCCTCGCCGAGAACGTGGAGGGCCTGATCAACCAGGTGCACCCCAAGGCGATCGTTGCGAACACCGTCGCAGACGCCAGGGCTTTCGCCGAGGGCACGTTCGAGCAGGCCAAGGCGCAGGTGGTCGATGAGCGCGGCAACCTCCGCACCGAGCGAGTGGCGCTGCTGACCGCAGCAGCGGGTGGTGCAGTCACCTTCATCCTGATCGTCCGGTCGATCCTCAAGGGTCGCTGAGTTCCCAACTCTGGCCGCCCGATAGTTGGCCCCAGATAACGCCGAGGTCTCAGGTAGGTCGATTTACCAGGACGGAAGATGCCAGAAGTGAACCGATTCAACCCAACTGAATCGGTTCATTTCCCACATTTGGGGTCCTTGACCTTTGACCTTCATAACAATCCGGGAAAGGTGCTGCCCAGAATGGGCCTCGGCTGCTTAGAGTGCTGTCAGGGTCCCCAGGCGGGGGACACAACTGAGAAGCGAGGACTCAATGTCTCATGCACGCACAACGCGGCGCGTGCTCGCAGCGGTGGCCACTTTCGGCGCACTGCTGGTCACGGCTGCGTGTAGCACTCCCACCACTCCCGGTGCCAGCGGTTCGGCCGCTGGAGGAGTGAACTGGGACGAGCGCGGCCCGATCACCTACGCCCAGGGCAAGGACACCGCCGGAGTTTGGAAGGACGTTCTTGCCAAGTGGGACGCCGACCACCCGAATGAGAAGGTCACCTTCACCGAACTCTCCCCGGAGGCCGACCAGCAGCGCGCGGACATGATCAAGCGCGGCCAGGCCAAGAGCGGCGAGTTCAGCGTCATGTCCGTCGACGTGGTGTGGACCAGCGAGTTCGCGGCCAACGGCTGGCTGCAGGAACTGCCCGCCGACAGGTTCCCGACCACGGGGATGCTCGCCAGCGCCGTTGATGCATCGACCTACTTCAACAAGCTCTACGCCTACCCGCAAGGCTCCGACGGCGCCATGCTCTACTACCGCAAGGACCTGCTCGACAAGGCCAACCTCGAGGCGCCCAAGACCTGGGACGAGATGCAGGCTGCCTGTGACAAGGTCCTGCCCGACCAGAAGGGCATGTCCTGCTACGCCGGCCAGCACCAGAAGTACGAGGGCCTGACCTGCAACATCGCCGAGGCCGTCAACTCCGCCGGTGGCGAGTTCATCACCGCTGACGGCAAGCCCGCCGTCAACTCCCCTGAGGCCATCGCCGGCCTGCAGTGGATGGTGGACGGCTTCAAGTCCGGCATGATCCCGGCAGACGCCATCACCTGGAAGGAAGAGGAAGGCCGCCAGGCTTTCCAGGACGGCAAGCTGCTGTTCCACCGCAACTGGCCCTACGTCTGGAACCTCGCCCAGAAGGATGACGGCTCGTCCAAGGTCGTCGGCAAGTTCGCGGTTGCTCCGCTGCCCGGCAAGACCGGCCTCGGCGTCTCCACCCTCGGTGGCCACAACATCGGTATCTCCGCGTTCACCAAGAACAAGGGCACCGCTGGTGACTTCATCAAGTGGATCGCTTCCGAGGAGATCCAGAAGATCTTCCTGGAGAAGGGCTCGCTCGCCCCGATCCTGGAGAGCCTCTACGCCGACCCGGCACTGAACGAGCAGTTCCCGTACCTGTCCACCCTCGGTGAGTCGATCAAGCTGGCCAAGGCCCGCCCGAAGGCCGTCAAGTACGGCGACGTCACCCTGGCCATCCAGGACGCCACCTACTCGGCACTGCAGGGTCAGGTCGAGCCGGCGGCTGCGTTCGGCGAACTGCAGACCAAGCTCGAAGGGCTGCTCCAGTAAGACCACCGTCCGACGGGACTTCTCGGGGTCGCGGATCTCGTTCCGTGACCCCGAGAGGTGTCTCAATTTCACGCAAAGGAGGTGGGGAAGCATGAGCCAGGGTGCAGCAACGACGCTCGCCGGCAATACGCCTCCCGTTACCGAGAAACGCAAGCAGAACATGATGAGCGACGGTCAGGGCAAGCTGGCAGCGATCCTGATCTCCCCGACAATGCTGGTCATCCTCTTCGTGGTCGGCGTGCCGATCCTGCTCTCGCTGCGGGAGTCGGTCTTCCTCAAGGCCACTGCCGTTGATCCAGTCACCGGCCTGATCCCCGAAGGCGAGTCCTTCGTCGGACTCGCAAACTTCACCAACATCTTTGCCAATCCCCAGCTAGTGCAGGGCGCCTGGGGCCCGGTGGACAGACTGGTCAACAGCTTCTTCAATGTGACCTTCTTCACTGTCGTCTGTGTCGTCCTTGAGACCATTCTCGGGGTGGCGATGGCCCTGATCATGGCGCGGGCATTCCGCGGCAAGGGCTTCGTCCGCGCAGCGATCCTGATTCCGTGGGCGATCCCGACGATTGTGTCAGCTCGGATGTGGGGCCTGATCTTCGACTCCAACGGCGTGATGAACGCAGTTCTCGGGCAGAAGATCCTGTGGCTGGCCGACAACACCTATTCGATGTGGGCGATCGTGATCGCCGACGTGTGGAAGACGGCGCCGTTCATCGGCCTGCTAACGCTCGCCGGCCTGCAGACGATTCCCGCCGACGTGTACGAGGCGGCCAAGGTGGACGGAGCCAACGCCTGGCAGACCTTCCTCCGGATCACCCTGCCGATGGTCAAGCCGGCCCTTGTGGTGGCGGTACTGTTCCGGACGCTCGACACCATGCGCATGTTCGACCTGCCCTGGGGCATGGTCGGCCCGGGCAAGTACTACGTGGAAACCACCTCGATCCTTGCCTATGTGGAGAACAACGCCCTGCGTTACGGCTCTGCCGCTGCGTACTCGTTGGTGCTGTTCGCCTACATCGTGCTCGTGGCCTTCATCTTCGTGAAGCTGCTCGGTGCCGACGTGATCGGTGACGAGGAGTCCCGGGCCCTCACCGCGCAGCGGAAGCGGCAGCGGGAGCTCGCGAAGGCCAGCAAGCAGAAAGTGAAGCTCGCCAGGAGCTCCATCACGAGTGGGGAGACGCAGCAATGACCACTGCCCAGTCCCATGTGACCAAGGAAGAGATAGCCGTCCTCAGCAAGCCCAGTCGCGGTGGCCGCTACTGGCTGAGCCAGATCGGCATCGCTCTCGGCATGCTGCTGATCATCCTCTACTGCGTGTTGCCGTTCTACTGGATGATCGTCTCCTCGCTCCGGTTGCCGACCGAGGGCCGGGACACCACCTTCTGGCCGGATCCGGTCTCCTTCCTGAACTACCCGGCCGTGTTCGACCCGGCGAACGGGTTCGGCCAGGCGTTGCTGAACTCAGTCATCGTGTCCTTGACCACGACCCTGCTGACCCTGCTGCTCGGCATCCTCGGTGCCTACGCGCTGGCCCGGCTGCGGTTCTGGGCGAAGGGCCTGGTGCTGTCGATCATCATCGCCTGCTCGATGTTCCCCGGCATCACGCTGCTGATCCCGCTGTTCAAGATGTTCACCGGGGCCTACTCCTGGATGCCGATCAACTGGATGAACACCTACCAGGCGCTGATCATCCCCTCGCTGTCCTTCGGCCTGCCGTTGGCGGTCTGGAACCTGACAGCATTCTTCCGGCAGTTGCCGGTGGAACTGGAACAGGCGGCAATGGTCGACGGGTGCACCCCCGGACAGGCTTTCCGGAAGATCATCCTTCCGCTGGCCGCCCCTGGTGTCTTCACCACGGCGATCATCACCTTCATCGCGGTCTGGAACGAGTTCATGATCGCGCTGACGTTCGCGACCAGGCAGGAGATGTACACCGCGGTGGTGTCGATCTCGAAGTTCACCGGCGCCTACGGCTATGACACCCCTTGGGGAACCATCATGGCCGCCGGCGTGCTGATCACCGTGCCGCTGATCATCGGCGTGCTGATCTTCCAGCGCCGGATCGTGGCCGGCCTGACCGCCGGTGGCGTCAAGTAACAGCCAGAACGGCTCGAAGGCCCCGCGGGAATCCGCGGGGCCTTCGGCGTTGTCATGAGGCCACTTCGCTGCAGTGACCTGAGAAGAAAAAGCGATTGGCCCGACGGTGGAAGCGACGGGCCAATCACAGTGCGCCGCCAGGGACTCGAACCCCGAACCCGCTAGTTAAGAGCCAGCTGCTCTGCCAGTTGAGCTAGCGGCGCGCAGGCAGAAACGTTACCGTACCGGGCCCGTAGCGCGAAATCGGCGAGGGAGATCGGACGAGCCGCAAGCTGGTGGTTATCGCCACGGAGGCGAGCCCAGGTCCGGGCCAAAGCCGCTTCCCCGTGGTTATCGGCGGGCACGGCGGGTGATAACCACGATGGGGCGGCTCGCGTTCTGACGACCGACCCGCAGCGGCCCGATAACCACGATCCACCGGCTTCATCCGGACAGAGCTCGCGCGATCCGGTCGGTGACCACCGCAGGCCTGGCCAGGATCTCCTTCCCGAGCCAGCGAACCATCCGATAGCCGAGGTCGCGCAACACCTGCTCCCTCTCCTTCTCCCGGACATAGGCATCGGCCTGGCCGTACTTCACGGCGCCGTCGGCCTCGCCCACCAGGTCGTGATCGGGCCAGTAGCAGTCGGGGAACAGGGTGCCGAGCGGTGTTCGGATCGGCGCCTGGAAGATCGGCGTGGGAAGTCCGGCGAGAAGGATGTGGCCGGCCGAGAGTGACTCGATGGCCGACTCCCTCGCCGGCTCGACCAGCTGGATCACCCGATGCAGGCCGGAGAAGTGTCGAACACTGGCTGCCTCCAGGAGCTGCTCCCTGGCTGCCCTGACCAGGCGTGGGTTGGCGAAGTCGGCCCGCCTCGGCTGGGCGACCAGGGCCGCGCACACCAGTCGCGCCGCCCCGTCCAGGACCACGAACGCCTCCGGTAGCGAGAGCCCGCGGGCGAGGTCGACAGCCGTTCGGGCAGCTGTCGTGAGTCGGTAGCCCTCGCCGTCCCTCGACAGGTGGTGATCCGGCAGGGGCCGAGGTGGTAGACGACGCCGGGCCTGGCGCGATGGCGGGCGCCGGCAGCCCGGGTGAGTGAGATCGGCGCCTCGTACCACCGGGCGAGGGAAGGGGTTGGCAGGCCCCAGACCAGGGCCGCCGACTCGTGACTGATGACGGCCTCGGGATTGACCACCTGCTCAGCGTGGGCGAGCAGGATGTGCTGGGCCCCCGGGTCGGTGGGCCATCGGGTTGCCCCGATGTACGCCCCGGAGCGGAGTCGAAGGAGTCGCCCGCTGGACAACTGCGTGCGCAGCATCGCGTCCGTGGCGCCGCCAGCCAGCAGGAGTCGTCGAGTGGCCGGCTGGTCCGGCAATGCCCAGGGCCTCGGAGTGCGCATGTGAGCCAGCTTCCGCAACGGCGGGCAGCTCTGGTAAGCCCTGCGCTGAGAACTGTGGACAACTGCAGCAGAACCGGCGGGCCGTGGGTGACGGCGCCCACGACAGGTCCGGAACGGGACCTGGCCAGCGCAGACGACGGCCGGCTCGTGCCGGAAATGGTCCTTCAGGGTGTCGGAGGCCTGTGACATCATGGCCGTTTCGCAGTCTACGAAGGGCGTGACGTGGACCGAACGAAGAGCTTCTACGGGGTGCTGGTGAACACCCTGATCGCCAACGTGACCACCAGCTTCCTGTGGTTCGCCCTCACCTTCTGGGTGTACCTGGAGACCCGCTCCGTGCTGGCCACGGCAATCATCGGCGGCACCTACATGCTGCTGGTGGCTGTGGTCGGTGTGCCCTTCGGCACCTGGGTGGACCGCTGGCGCAAGAAGCAGGTGATGGTGCTGGCCACCACGGTAACGGCGATTGCGTACGCCGCGGCTTTCGTCTTCTTCCTCCTCGTACCGACGAGGGAACTGCTCGTGATCGGCAGTTTCTCGTTCTGGGCATTCGTGCTGCTGATCCTGCTCGGCGCCATCGTGGAGAGCGCCCGCGGCATCGCCCTCTCCACCTGCGTGACCCTGCTGGTGCCGGAGGAGCGGCGCGCCAACATGAACGGCCTGGTCGGCATGGTCAGCGGGTTCGGGTTCGCGATCACGTCGGTGTTCTCCGGGCTTGCCGTCGGCCAGCTGGGCATGCTGTGGACGATGGCGATAGCTGTCGGCCTCACCGTGGTCTCCCTGCTGCACCTGTTCACGGTCTCGATCCCGGAGCCGCAGATCGTGCACGCCGAGGGCGCCCCGAAGGCCGTCGACTTCGCCGGCGCCTACCGGGCGGTGGTCGCGGTTCCCGGGCTGGTCGGCCTGGTGCTCTTCGCCACCTTCAACAACCTGCTGGGTGGGGTGTTCATGGCGCTGCTGGACCCCTACGGCCTCACCCTGGTCTCTGTTGAGGTCTGGGGCATCCTCTGGGGGGTGCTCAGCTTCGGTTTCATGATCGGCGCCGGCTGGGTCGCCAAGGTCGGTCTCGGTGCCAAGCCGCTGCGGGCGCTGCTGCTGGCCAACCTGGTGATGTGGACGATCGGCGTCGGGTTCACGATCCGGGAGAACATCTGGCTCACCTCCGTCGGGCTGCTCGCCTACATGGCCCTGATCCCGGTGGCCGAGGCCGCAGAGCAGACGGTGCTGCAGAAGGTGGTTCCGTACGAGAAGCAGGGGCGCGTCTTCGGGCTGGCGCAGAGCGTCGAAGTGGCCGCGGCGCCGATCACCGCCTTCCTGATCGGCCCGATCGCGGAGTTCTGGCTGATCCCGTACGCGGACTCCGACGCCGGGCGGCAGAGCCTCGACTGGCTGCTCGGCCAGGGTCAGGCCCGCGGTATCGCGCTGGTCTTCGTCCTGGCCGGCGTCGTCGGGCTGGTGCTCACGCTCGGTGCCTTCCTCACCCGGTCGTACCGGGTGCTGGCGCAGCGCTACGGCGAGCCGAGCGCTGATGCAACCCTGGCGCAGCAGCAGCCGGCCGAGCCGGATCCGGCGGTTGAGCCCTAGCCCGGCCGGGTCAGTGAGCCGGACTCAGCGGCGGAGGCCGGCCCTGCGGACGGCGGCGATGCGCTGGCGGCGCAACTCGTCCAGCTCCGGGCTGGGGAGCGGGTCCAGCTCGCGGTCGAGGGCGAGCTCAAGCAGGTAGTCGGCGAGCTCCGGGTTCCTGGCAAGGATCGGGCCGTGCGGATAGGCGCCGATCACCCTGCCCTGCACAGCGCCTTCGGTGCCGTCGTCGGCGTTGCCGATCCCGATCTCGACGCGGGCCAGCGGGGTCGCCTCCGGGCCGAGGGTGGTGAAGCCGCCGTGGTTCTCGAAGCCGGTGATCAGCGTCTCGCTGCCGTCCGGCTTCGTCCAGGAGGTGAGGATCTCGCCGACGGCCCGCTCGGTGCCGCGGCGGGTGGTCACGTCCAGCAGCCCGAGACCGTCGATCACCTCGTCGTCGTCGCCCACCGTGAAGGTCTTGCCGGCGATCTGGTAGCCGGCGCAGACGGCGAACAACACGGCTCCGCCCTCGATCGCCCCGAACAGGTGCCCGTCGGCCTTCAGCCCCCTGACCGCTGAGACCTGGGCGGCGTCCTCGCCACCGCCGAGCAGGTACACCGAACCGGTGGACGGCACTGCTTCACCGGGTTCGACCTCCGTCAGCACGGCGTCGATGCCGCGCCAGGCGAGCCGCTGGCGCAGCACCATGGCGTTGCCACGGTCGCCGTAGATGCCGAGCAGCGACTGGTAGACCAGCACGATCTCCACCGGGCTCATCGCAGGCCCGCCAGCTTCAACAGCCCCTGGAACGGGGTGTAGGTGGCGATCACATCGACCGTTCCCGATCGCGAACCGAGCGCCTTGCGCAGGTCTGGCTCGATCTCGTGGTCGACGCCGGCGTAGCTCAGCCGGACGGCCAGGTCCTGGGCCCGCGGCCCGGTGCAGATGACCAGCCGGCCGGCGAGCTGCTCGTAGGGGACGTCCCAGAGCCAGGAGACGTCCTTGCCGTCGGCAGCGACCGAGTCGATCGCGAGAATGACCGGGTCGGACGCTGCCAGGGGCAGCGCCTCCGCCCAGCCGGCCGGGTTCTTGGCCAGCAGCAGGCGGGCGGTGGTGGAGCCGAACCTGGCCGTGGCGAAGCGTCCCGCCGGAGCCGTGACGGTGCGCATGCCGGCCAACGCAGCCTCGATCCCGACGCCGAACTCGAGCGCCGCTGCCAGTGCGCAGGCGGCGTTGGAGACGTTGAAGGAGCCGGGCACCTGCAGGTCGGGTTCGACGCGGGTACCGTCCGGCAACTGGATCGTTGCCCCGTCGACCCGGTAGCCGGCCACGGGTTGGTGAAGCTCGCAGCCGGGGCAGTCCCAACGGTCCCGGTCACCGGTGTGGCTGCGCCGGAGGATGGTGCCGCAGGCCGGGCAGAGCGCGCCGTCGGCATTCCAGATGGTCGCGGTCTCCACCCAGATCACCTTGGCGGCCGTGCCGGCCGACCAGACCACCAGCGGGTCGCAGGCGTTGGCGACGATGGTGGGGCCGGCCTGGCCGGCCGCCTCGAGTGCCACCCGCCAGGCGCGGCCCAGCGCCTTGATCTCGTGGTGGCGGTCGAGCTGGTCCCGGCTGAAGTTCAGCAACACCAGCAGCTCCGGACGGGCGTGGGCGATCATGTCGGAGACCACCCGTTCGTCGGTCTCGAGGACGGCGATGTCGGCCCCCGGGCGCTGGCTGAGCGCAGATGCGATGCCGTAGTGCAGGTTCGCGCCGTCGGCATTGGTGACCAGGCGGGCAGCGTCGGCGCCGAGGCCGGCACGGATGGCCGCGGCCAGCAGGTGGGTGGTCGTGGTCTTGCCGTTGGTGCCGGACACGGCCAGCACCCGCCTGCCCTGCAGCAGCTGGGCGAACGCGTCCGGAGCCAGGCGGGTGAGGACCTGGCCGCGCACGGAGGCGCCAGAACCCTTGCCCGCCAGCCGGGAAGCCAGCGCTGCGAGGTTCCCGACCCAGGTGGCGGCGAGCAGCCGCAACCTGCTGGCGCGCGGCAGGGTCGCGGGTTCTGCTGGCTCGAACGGGGTGGGCATGTGCCTATTCTGCCAAGCGCTCGTCGACAGCCGGCTCATTGCCGCTGCCCGGGCGCGGGCTGACCGTGCGATAGGTGGCCTGCTTCGCGGTCCGGCCGGCTCCGGAACTGGTGCGCCGGAGCCGGCGACCGAGCCACGGCGCCAGGTGGTCGCGGCCCCAGACGATGTTCCAGTCCAGCTGTTCCCGCGGCGTCATCCTGGGCAGGAGCGGCAGCGGTGCGTCCCAGTCGGCCAGGTCGGGCTCGAGCCCGAGGGCGAACAGGGCTGCCTCGGCGAGCCGCTCGTGGCCGAGCGCGTTCAGGTGGATCCGGTCCTCGTGCCACATTCGCCAGTCCCGCAGCGAGCGCATGTTCCACACATCGATCAC
This sequence comes from uncultured Propionibacteriaceae bacterium, assembly GCA_964421325.1. Lineage (GTDB taxonomy): Bacteria > Actinomycetota > Actinomycetes > Propionibacteriales > Propionibacteriaceae > Propionicimonas. Next base: position 19,111 of record CAYQXH010000008.1, on the reverse strand, counting down.
GTGGGCGCCGTGCCGGGCCGCGATGCCGACCAGGTGGATGTTGTAGATGGCCGTGCGCTTGCGGGTGAGTCGCACGATGGGCGAGTCCTTGGCGTCCACGCCGAGGCCGACCAGTACGTCGGCGCCCGACTTCCGGAACCGGACGACCGCCTCCTCGACGCCGGCGGCCATCGCGTCCGGGTCGGCGTCGGGCCGCAGCATGTCATTGCCGCCGCCCCAGATCGAGACGAGGTCCGGCTCGAGGTCGAGTGCCGGCTCCACCTGTTCGGCGAGGATCGGGGCGAGCAGCCGGCCACGGATGGCCAGGTTGGCATACCCGACGTCGGCCCGAGCCCGGTCGGCGAGGTGCTGGGCGAGCCGGTCCGCCCAGCCGACCGGGTTACCGGCCGCATCCAGGTCCTGGAGTCCTTCGGTCAGGGAGTCGCCGAGGGCGACATACCTGCGCCAGGGAACGCTCACTGCCAAAGCTGTGCCACGACCTTCTGTACTGAGGTGTTGTCAAGGAATGCGCCCCGCACCGGATCCTGGTCGATCACAGCTCCGCTGAACGCCGTCGCGGCGGCACCACGAGCATAGAACGGCACCAGCTGGCTGGTGTGGCCGGTGGAGTGCCAGGTCATCGCTGGCACGGCGCCCTGCGTGCCGTTGAGCATCGTCCACCTCGGGTCTGCACCGGCTCCGGCCAGGTACCCGGACTCGTGGTCCGCGGTCACGATCAGCAAGGTGTCCTCCCAGGACGACTTCGTCTCCACCCAGTTGTTCACCGCTGCTATCGCCTTGAGGAAGTCGGTGGACTCCTCGAGGAGGCGGCCGCGCTGGTTGGCGTGGTTCGCCCAGTCGATGGCGCCGCCCTCGATCATCACGAAGAACCCGTCGGTATCGGCGTCGAGGACGTTCAGGGCGCCCTTCGCCATCGTGGCGAGGCTGGGGACGGCGTTCTTGCTCGACTTGGGCACGCTGTTCGTGCCGGAGCGCCGCTGCTGCAGGGTCGAGGCCACCCGGGCAAGGCCGAAGACGCGCTTCGGGGTGCTCCCGGTGGTCAGGTTGTCGAACGAGGACTTGGCGGAAATGAACTTGAACCCGCTGGTGCCGGCCTTCAGCCTCGCGTAGTCCGACTTGTAGAGGTAGGTGTACTTGGGGCTGCTGCGCTTGGCGTGGTTGTCGGTGTACCAGGGGTTCCCGGCTCCCATGACCACGGAAAGGCCGGACCTCAACTCGTCCCGCGCGATGTCCTTGTAGCTGCCGCGGCTGGCGTCGTGGGCGCTGAAGCCGGCGGGGGTGGCGTGGGAGACCGGCACGCTGGTCACCACCCCGGCCGAGCGCCCGGTGGAGATCGCCAGCTCGGAAAGGTTCTGCAGCACGGTGCCGTCCGGGGCGACGCCGATCGCACCGTTGGTGGTCTTCACCCCGGTCGCCATGGCCGTCGCCGCGGCCGCCGAGTCGGTCGGGTTCGCCAGCACGTTGCCGAAGCTCGCCCAGGCCTTCGCTGGATCGTAGGTCCCGTCCGCCTGGGTCGTGCGGACGGCGAGCTTCACGTCCGCTGCGGCGAGTTCAGGCGCCTGGTAGCCCTGGCGGCGGCTGACCTCGCCGGTCGTGGGGTCCACTTCGACCTGCGCTGAGCTGGTGCCGTAGCGGTAGAGGGTGGCCGCATCGAGCTGGTTGAACCCCATCCCGTCGCCGATCATGACGATCACGTTCTTCGGCGCCTTCGGCAGGACAGCGGCGCCCAGGCGGAGGTCCGGGGCGGCTTCGGTGAGCGGGGCGGCGACGCCTGCCTGCGCCAGGCCCGGCTGCAGGCCGGTCAGAAGGGTGAGGCCAAGGGCAAGGGAGCAGAATCGGCGGGGGGTCATTACCGGTCTTTCTTCACGGGAGGGGATCCCATTACATCACCGGACCGGTGCCGGGGGCGATGGGGTGAGTAACGGGACTCGAACCAGATACTACGCCAAATGTCGAGTAACGGAATACTCCCTAGCGAAATCCGCTTTGACTAGGTAGTTAGGTGTCCCTCGACTCGCCCCGTTACTTGGGCAGAAGTAGGCAGACCTGGACTCAAATGCGCTGTTATATTGCACGTATGTTGCATGACCAGCGGGAGCGGCGAGGCTTCGGACGCCTGCGGCAGCTGCCGTCGAAGCGCTGGCAGGCCGCTTACACCGGTCCGGATATCCAGCTACACCGCGCGCCTTCGACGTTCATGACCAAGGACGACGCGGTGGCCTGGTTGGCCGCCGAACGGAAGTTGATCGACCTCGACGCGTGGACGCCGCCGGGCGAGCGGCGAGCCGTCCGCAGGACAGCCGGGCAGACGTTCGAAGAGTTCGCCGACCAGTGGCTGGTCAGCCGCAAGACGGCCAACGGTGACCCGCTGAAGGCACGGACGGTTTCCGATTACCGTCGTTACCTCGACCGGCACATCCTCCCGACGCTGGGGAGCCTCCGGCTGCGACAACTCACCCCGGCGCGGGTTCAGGAGTGGTACGACGACCTCGACGCCAAGACGCCCACCCAGCGGGCGCACGTCTATCAACTGCTGCGGGCGATCACCACGACGGCCACCGACAAGAAGCTGATCCCGGCCAACCCCTGCAAGATCCAGGGCGCCGGGCGCGCCCAGCGAGTCAAGAGGATCACCCCTGCGACCCCTGCCGAACTGGCGGCGATCGCCGCGAACATGCCCCAGCGGCTACAGTTGGCAGTCCTGCTCGGCGGCTGGTGCGCACTTCGCTACGGCGAGATCGCCGAGCTCCGGCGCCGGGACATCGACCTGAAGCGGGGGACCATCACCGTGGCGCGCGGCGTGACCTGGCCGAGCGTCCGCGACCTCGAGACGGGCAAGCTGGTCTCCACAGCCGTCGTCGGCACGCCCAAGAGCGCGGCCGGCCTCCGCGAGGTCCACATTCCACCGCACATCCTCCCGGCCGTGAAGGCTCACCTCGCCGAGCACACCGACCGCGGCCGGGACGGGATGCTGTTCGCGTCGTCCACCGGGCACCACATCCACCCGCGCGCGTTCGGCTGGCAGTATCACCAGGCGAGGGTGAAGGCCGGACGGCCCGACCTGCGATTCCACGACTTGCGCCACACGGGCGCCGTCCTGGCTGCCCAGACCGGCGCCACCCTCGCCGAACTCATGGGCAGGCTCGGCCACTCGACACCGGGCGCCGCGATGCGCTACCAGCACGCGGCAGCCGACCGCGACAAGGCGATCGCCCAGGCGCTGTCGAGACTGGCGGAGGGGTGACGGCTACGACGCCAAGCTGTGGCGATCTGCCGAAGGCCACCACGCGATCGTGTTTGTGAACGTGTAGTCCGTTCAGCAGCGCCCCGATCGCTGCCCGGCAGCCGGCAGGCTACCCCCACGCGCCGCGGCAGATGTGCGGGTCGCTCTTTGATTCGAATCTTCCCTGCAACGAAAGCTGATGCGCCAGACTGTTTCTTAATGTGAGCGTTGTTGACGTGGTGCTGGCGGGAGTGGCTGTGACGGCTGGGCCGGGTGTCTCGTTCGATAGCTATGTGAGGGCAAGGTCGGCCGGCTTGTTGCGGCTGGCGTGGGTGATCACGCGGGATTGGGAGGACGCCCCCGATGCCGTTCGGGATGCGTTCGCTTCGTTGTATCCACGTTGGTCACGGTTGCCGGACGGGGACCGGTTCCAGCCGTATGTGTCGCGCTGTGTGGTTAACGCCTGCCTGGCCGTGATTCGTCGCCGCCGGGCCGATCCAGTGCCGGACACGTCTGTGCTGGCAGAGGCGCCGGTCACCGGTGATGCGGCGGCTCAGGTGGTGGAGGCCGATCGGTTGTGGCGGCTGTGCGGCCAGTTGCCCAGCGTTCAGCGGGCAGCGGTGGTGTTGCGGTTCTACCGGGGCCTGAGTTGCGCCGAGGTGGCCGAGGTGCTGGCCTGCCGTGAGGCCACTGCCCGCTCCCACGTGCATCGGGCGGTGGCGGCGATGCGGAAGCAGATGAAGGAGGCGGGCGCTGATGAGTGACTTTGAGGACCCCGACGAGATCGCTTCCCGCGCTCCGAGATGGGGAGGCTGGGCAGGGGCTGCCCGGAACTGGCTGGCCGTGGCGGCAGTAATCGTCCTGGTGGCTGGTGCCGGGTTCGGTGCCTGGTCCTGGCTCGGGCGCGGCAGCATGGTGCCGGCTGTCCCCGCGGCCGCGCCCCAGAGCAGTGTGGAGATCGACGTGTTCTCTGGGCGGGAGAACCCTCGCGTAAACCTCGACGAGGCGGTCACCAGAGGGCTGTATGCGATGCTCGCCGACCAGGAGGCGGCCGGGCCCCTGAGCCCAGCTGCTCCCCCCGAGGAGGGGCTCGGCTTCCGCGGATTCATCCTCACCCCGTCGGACTCCTCGTTGCCGGTCCTGCGGATCCTGCCAACGACCGTTTACGTGAACCGGTCGGGGAGCTACCAGCAACTCCCCGACCCCAACATGAACTTCTACAACCGGATCTACGACGCGATCCGGCCACTCATCGGTGACGATGTTCGCGCCGCGCTTCCCGCCACCAACCCCGAGATCCCGAACGTCACCGCCACCATCCCGCTGGTGACCGGCTCGACTGCGGTATGGGTGCTCAAGAACCCCAAGAGCGTCACCAGGACCTCCACCCGCTTCGAACTCGAAGTGACCCGCGCCGAATGCTCCGGAGGCAAGACCGGCACGATCCTCCAACCCGAGGTGTCCCTCGGGCCCTCCGACATCGTCATCCGCGCCGCCGCCGAACCCTTGGGCGATGGCTCGCAAAGCTGCCCGGGCAACGACAGCGTCACCGTCACAGTCACACTCCCTGAGCCGGTTGGCGACCGACCGCTTATCGACGCCGCATGCTTGGAAGGAAGCGCCGTCCGCACTAGCTTCTGCGCCGACGGAGCAGCCCGCTGGAAGCCCTAGTCCCAGCGGCAGCTGGCCGTGACAACCCAGCGCGCTCATCGGCAAGATCGACCACGCACCGCTGATGTGCGGACGTTTTGACAACTGCTCCCGAGTTGCGGCGACACTGCGACACTGAGATGTGGGTTCCAGACGACGCGTGCCGCAAAGAGGGCGCTTTATCGCGTCGTTCGCCGCACTCGTGTGGCTCGCCACTGGCTGTGGCACCGCCGCCCCCGACATGCCCTCCGGCTCGCTGGACCCAAAGATTGCAACAGCCGTTCCGAGCGGTGGGCTCAGCGCCGCGCCATTGCGCACGCTGGATCCCGGCTTCTTCGGCCAGCCCACCTACGTCTGGTACCTGCGTGGCATGTCTGCCGACCAGAAGCGCCTCTACCTCACCTACGGAGTGGGCGACGGGTGCGGTCGCGCCTTCGCCGGTCTGCACCTACTGCAGACCACTCAGTCGGTGGCCATCGCTGCTCTTGTCGGTAGCGACGGCAACCACGACAGTGCCTGCGCCACCGTGCTCATGACCGAGGACGGATACGTCGACCTTGACGAGTCACTCGGCGCGCGGTCCCTGATCCATCTGTCCGCGAAGGAATAGGGCAGCAGCCAGCCGCGCGGAACGCGGCTAGAACAGGACGTTGGACGTCCCCCTTGAGGCCAACAGCTTTCGGTGGCCAATGCCCGAGGATTCATTGAGCTGCCTCAGCTAATCGACCCAACCCGTCGAGCGGACGGCCACAATGGGCACATGCCGACGATGGTGCTGCGCATCCTGGCCGCTCTGTTGCTCACTTTGGTGGCAGCGGTCGCCGCCCCCACCACCTTTGCGTGTGCGTGTTCGTGTGCGGAGCTCGACACCGATGAGGCGATGAGGAACTCCTCAGCCGTCTTCGACGGAACAGTGATAGCGACGAGCCGGCCAACCGGCGGTTCCAGCGCCGAGCTGATTGAGTACACGATCGACGTGTCACGGGTCTATCGGGGAAGTGTGCCGGCCAGGGTCGTGGTGCGGTCAGCGGTCTCCAGCGCCTCATGCGGAGCCGAACTGGCGGGCCAGGTGACAGTGTTCGCGCAGGGGGCGATCGACGGTCTGTTGACCACGTCCTGCTCCGCGCCGACCACCATCGATCGCTCGCGGCTCGGTGCCGGTCACGCACCCACTGCAGTGCCGCTCACGACACTGGCGCCGGAACCGTCCGCGACCACTGCGCCGAGCCCGTTGTCGACTTCCGACTTCGTCACCGGCCCGCTGATGGTGGGCACTGTGGCAGGCATTCTCGTACTGGCCGGGGTCGCGATCTGGGTGGTGCGCCGAGCCCGCAAATAGGGCCCAAGCAGGTCCGGCGAACTCATGCCGCAGCGAGACCTTCGGCAGAGTCCCCCGGACCTCATCACCCCACCTCGCGAGGAGCGGGAGTTGCGGACGTTTCCTGCGGTTTGATCCGGCCGCGCCTGCACACTGTATGAAGGCGAGCGGAGGTGCGATGACTACCGCTGCGGCGAGGCCAGGTTCGGGCCGGGTGGCGCCATGGATGGCTGCTCCGGGGTTCCTCGTGGGTTTGTTCGTCATTGACCTCTGGCCCGGCCTCGGGACATGGCAAGGTGTCATCAGCCTCCCTCTGACTGTCGGCTTGTTTCTCTCTAGCGCAAGTCGCCCCGGTGGACCGCTTGGCTTGCCGCCGGCCTGGCTGCTGGTGTCCTGGCGCTGTTCCTTCTGGCACTTCTGCAGATGCTGAATCCGAATGCCACGCCGAACGCCGGTTCCGGGAGCGGGTCGGCGACACCTCGTTAGGTCACGTCCGCGCAGGATCAGCGGCTGAATCCGGATGTTCGTGGCTGTCGGGTCGGGCGGCTCCTTCGCCGTCCTGTTTCCGGGTTGTGTCAGCCGATGTGGAAGGTCCCGATCTGTGTCTCCCCGTCGGACTTGTACAGGGGGGAGTCCCATCCGTGGGGGTACTTCTGGTCGCGTTCTGCTTGCAGGCGTACGGCTTCGGCAGGGCTGGTTGGTTGGTCGGGGTGGTCGGGGCTGAACGCGTCCAGGTCGACGCTGCGGCCGTAGCCGTTGACGTCTTGGCCGTTGCTGTCTGTGCCGGTCATCCAGACCAGGTCGGGTTGGCCCTCAGGGGCTTCCATGGCGCCGTAGGTTTGGCCGTTGGCATTGACGCCGAGCCTTGTCGGAACCTGGTTGAGGAACTGCACAGACACCGATGCCTTTGCTGCATCGGAAGTCGTGAAGTACATCCGGTCGGCGCCGTTTCCGATACCAAAGTCCTGCCAGGCGAGGTTGTGTGTAGTCGCCAGGTCGGCCTGGTCGCACTCGATGGATGAATTGTTCCCCCCGGCATCGGTTCCGAAGGTGGCGGTGCCTGCAGTGAGGCAGGTGATCGTGACTCGCACATGAGTCGCCGCTTCGGGGCCTGCCGAAACATCCATTGATGCCTTGTGGTCGACCAGGAGACTCTTTGGCGCACCCAGCAGCGAGATGATGGGAGTCCCTGGAACGACACCTGGGGGAGCTGGGATGAGTCCGTCATTGCTCGTAGCGGTGGACGTCGCAGCGGGATGGGCGATCGATGCGACCCCGCCGGCGGCGAACGCGGCGCTCGTTGCTCCGGCGCCGGCCAGCACACCGACGGTTAGCAGTCCCACTGCCCGCCACCAGTGGGGTCGCTGCCGCTGCTGTGTGGCCGCCTCGGCCACTAGGCCGGCCCGGATCGCCGCCGACCGCTGCTCAGAGAACTCTGCGTTCATGTCCGCTCTCCTTCCACCGCAACTTGGGCACCGATCGATGCCCGCAACCGTCGCCGCAAGCGCGACAGGCGCATCTTCCCCGCCGCATCGCTCAGGCCCAGCACCTGGCTGGCTTCACCGATCGTGAACCCCTCAACCGCGGTCAACATCAACAGCTTCCGGTCCACTTGGCCTAAAGACTTCATCGCTTGAACCAACCCATCGCTACGCCCATCACCAGTTCGACCCAAGGCGACGTCGGCGGCGTCGATCCCTTGATCCGGCCTCGGCAAGCGCGCGAGGAACGCCTGATACCGTCCCCGGCTGCGCCGGGCGTTCCGGGCCACATTGCTGGCTGTCACCAGCAGCCAGGGCAACAAAGAGCCATCCACGAACCGGATCGAGCCACGGCGACGCCACAACTCCAGGAACGCGACAGCGGCCAACTCCTCCGCATCGCTCACCCCGGCACCCGCACCCAGCAGGTGGCGAAACACCCGATCACGATGCCGATCCCAGATCAGGCCGAAAGCAGCCGAATCACCGTCGAGCACGCCAACCCAGACTTGCTCGTCGGTCGCAGTGTCCACACTCCGTAGTGTCCACTCACGCGCAGAAGGTAACAGGGTAAATCGAAGAAACGACCCGCTCCCTCGGCAGCGAGTCCGTATGGATCCCGCATCTGGGATGCTGCAGTGGTGGGCGACGCGAGTCGGGCAGAGGGTGTCAGCCGGGACATGATCATCGGGCTGGTGGTGCTCGCTGTTGCGATGCTTCTGGGTCTGTCGAGGTGTGGAAGCCAGCAACCCGCCGCCGGCAGTTCCCCGACACCGAGTGTTGTCGCGGTTCGGGTCCAGCCCGACCTGCGGGGCTACACCTATCAGGTGAGCCGAGAACGGTACGTGGTGCCAGCCCCCGACGGCAGCCCGCTCGAGGTGCAGACCCGAGTTCGGGAGTCTTGGACGGCCACGGACGGTTGGACTTGGGCCCGGCAGACTGGCACTGATCCGGCCCATTTCATCTTCGCCCCCGATATTCGCTGGCAGACCATCCGGCAGGGTGCACCCGACCCAGCCGCGATCGACAAAGCTCTCCGGTCGCAAATCCGGGCAAGCCAGAATGCAGCCGGGCTCACCCCTTCAACCCCAGCGGAGCTCGACGACCTCTTGTTCAACTTGGTCTACGACGAGCTGGCCGCTGGCCACTGGCCACTGGGTGCGCTCCCCGAGGGCCACCGTCGTGGGCTGATGAATGTGCTGGCAGGCCTCCCCGGCGCCACTGTTGCCGCGAACGTCCTCGACACCGAAGGCCGCACCGCAACCTGCATCACCTACCGGAATGAGCAGGCCAGACCAGGAATGACCCAGTCGATCTACTTCGACAGCGGCTCCCAGTTCATCGGCTACACCTACACCGTCGACCACACCGAGGAACGCGGCGAGCGCATCATCACAGACCGCCGCATCGTCGCCACGATCCCCGACGAAGTCCTTGCCGTGCTGGGAGACAAACGCGAGGAGAAGCAACTGTGGAAATGCCCTGACCAAACCACCCAGTGCTAAGGACGCCCCCCACTCATTCGGAAAGCCACCAGCGCACCGGAAACCGCCGTTGCCAAACGTCCGGCATCCGGCAAGATCGACCTCGCTGACCGCGGCAGATGCGCGCGTTTTGGCAGCATGCCGGAGATCGGCGGCGATGATGGCGGCGTGACCGAAACCACCGGCTTGAACTGGTCAGCAAAAGACGCTCTGGTCCTTCTCTGCGTCGGCATGACCAACGGCAGTGTGGGCCGCGTGATCGCCAGCTACGACCCTCACAATCACGAAGTTCTTGCCCGAGAGCATGTTCGTTGACTCATTGCAGTAATTCCAGCAGCCCCCACGCGCACGCAGGCTGAAGTTTTGCGGCAGTCGGAGGTGTGGCAGCCGATGCCCCTTGGAAGCGCGTAGGGCGACAGTCAAGGCTCTGTGGGTACTGACGCTGACCCGTGACGGTGCGGAGGTTCAGCCGACCCCGCTAGCCATCAAACTGGCCGAGTCCGTGGGGGCGCTTCAGCTGCTGCTGCCGGAGTCCTGACAGTCAGAGTTCATGACAGACCGTGCTCATCCACACTTGTCAGGGTGCCCCGGGGGGGGGTAGTGGCTGGAGTGAACCGGCTTGTCACAGCCCCATACGAAGTCCGCAGGCTTTCCACTGCCAATGACTGTCAGAGGAGCGTGGAACACTGGCTGGGTACTTATTCCGCGTAACCAGAGACAAGTTGGAGGTGACCATCAGCTTGCACTCCAACAAGAAAATCTTCAATGTTCTTAACCTGTAAAAAACCACTGTGTTCGGAGGTTCGCAATCCGAAAACCGCTTGTCAGAGCGTTATCCACAGGGGCTGTGCATGACGCCGTTGAACCTACGTTCGAAACAGTGCACCGTTGTCATAAGGAAGTTGTCACTGCAGTGAGGATAATTGTCGCTTGCTGAGGTAACGCAGAACCCCCCTGCCGATGTTGGCGCATCGGCAGGGGGTCAAGTAAGTCACCCGACCCTTAGGAGGTACCGAATGACCTGGCCCAAGCCTACCCACCGACAGCTCTGCCCGTCATGCGGGCGGCTCGCCACGCGAGAGACCGCCCACCACAGGAACGGCGTTTGTGAGTCGTACTACCTGTGTCCCGTTGGCCACTTGTGGCAGACGCGGTGGCCCAGTATAGCTGCCTGACCGAGTAGCTGACCACCTTCCTCGCCGCGCGATGCTGGAGCATCGCCGGTGGCGAAGGTGTCCACGCAATGACTCCAGAGGAGGTGGGCAAACCTGCTGCAAAGCAGCTTGGGTGCGCTGATTGGCTTGGTCGGACTTCTCTTGGTCTTCGGGCTCACGCAGCGGCAAAGTCGGACGTTTCGTAGTCCCAACTTCAGACGCGCCGCGACACCGACGAAGCGCATGACGGTTCCCGAGTTGATTATCGCGGTCACTGATGCGCGGGCGACATCCGTGCTAGATTGCTAGCATGACAGCAGATCAGGCAGGAGCGAACGTACCAAAGGCGCAGTTCAACGTGTATCTGCCCGCCGACCTCGTCCGAGAGATCAAACACAGAGCCATCGACGAAGGTCTCTCCCTTTCGGCTCTGGTCGAGCACGCGATGAGTGAATACCTAGCCGGGAAGGAGCAACGATGACCCACATCCAGGCCGTCTACTTCACCTCACGCACCACCGAATGGCACCGTTTCGCGCAAGCCCTGGGCCTCGACGCTCGGCTGCCCCTCGACCTGGAATGGAGCGAGTTCCATGGCGACGGCGTTCTCGCCATCCACCACGCCGACCGCGGCGGGCCGGCAGCTGGCACGACCAAGCTTCAACTGCTGGTCGACAATCTCGACGACGTCGCCACCAGATGGCGCGCAGCGAACGTCACGATGGACCAGTCGACTCTGGCGGGTGTGGGGGAAGTGATCACCGCCCGATTGACCAGCGGTACCGAAGTCTCCGCGATCACCGGGCCGCGACGCCAGCCGGTTTCGGGCTCCCTCTCCGTGATGCCAATCATGTACCAGCCCGAGCTCGACGAACCCGAACGCGTCCTCCAAGCCGCCGGCCTCACCGTCCGGATCCGGTCGAACAACGGGATCTGGACAGACCTCGACACCAATGGCGGCGGTCTAGTTGGACTCCACACCGGACCCCCACACATCGAGCCGTCGTTCGAGTCCACCGGAAACCTCGACGAGTTCGCTGCATCAATCAACGACGCCGGATACCACGCCGAAGTCATCGATGAGGCATACAACCGGACCCTCGTGGTCACGACTCCCGACGAGTGGGACCTGCGCATCAACGGCACACAAGACGACCTCCACGGATACAACCAAGCAGACTGACCGGGCGCGCGGGATATCGAGAGCCGCCACCCGCCGGCGACAACAACCAGCGCGGAGCCGGCCTAGTCACGGGGAGCCAACGTCCGCAGATCGGCATGAGAGTGTGACATTGGGCGCCCTCGGGGGGAGGTCCAGGCGGATCCTCGAGAACAATGCGGGCGATCCTGGTGATCCCGGCCCTCCGGAGCCGGTGCTCCCTCCCCGCGTGCTGCCGACCATCAACCCCTACGACAGCAGCACATCGCCGAGGCCACTTAACCCGGAGGCTAGTCGCAGCCACACTTAGCGACATCAGACCCGCCCTCTTCCCTTGAAGCGCACGCAATGTACCATTGCTGGATGGCGATGACTGCGATGGGGATCGTGCGGGCCGCGGGGGCCGCCGGCATGGTGCGCTACCTGTCGACGTGTGGTCATTCGCGGGCTGATGAGTACCTGTCGGAGCACGGTCATGCACTGGTGACGTGGCGCGGGATCGGCGCTGACGGTCGGCTGGTGGAGAGGGAGCTTGACCCCGATCAGTTCGGAGGGCTCCTGGCCGGCATGGACCCGGACACCGGGGAGTCGCGGTGGGCGCAGCAGGTGGACCCGGAGCATGTTGCGGCGGTCGACTTCCTCGTGAACGGGCCGAAGGAGTGGAGCATCCTCGCTGTGCTCGACCCGGGCGTCCGGGCAGCGCTGCTGCGTGGCCAGGTCAGCGCTGAGCGGGCGGTGCTGCGGTACTTGTGGGAGAACGGGACGGTGCAGGTGAAGCGGGGGGGCCGGGTGGTGCGGGTGCCGGTGGAGCGGATCGAGATCGCCTCTGTGCAGCATTTCTCGTCCCGGGCTGGTGATCCGCATTTCCACCGGCACATGGAGATCTCGGCCCGAGTGTGGGCGGCGGGGAAGTGGCGGGCACTGGACACGCTCGGTGCCCGGAACTTGAACGTGACGGTGCAGGCGATCTTCCAGCGTGAGCAATTGCGGGAGCTGCGGCCGGTCGTCGAAGGGCTGGGCTACCGGCTGGACGAGGCGGGCCAGATCAGGTCGCTGCGGCCGGTCGTGGAGGCGATGAGCAGGCGGTCGGCGCAGCTGCAACGCAACCTGGCCCGGATCGAGGCCGAGTGGCGCACGAAGCACCCCGGGAAGGAGCCAACAGCGCGGCTGGCCCGGCTGTGGGACGTCCAGGCGTGGGAGCAGCAACGGCCCTACAAGGCCGAGGCCGGCGTGCTCGACGACGAGCGGACGGTATGGGCGGCCCGCATTGCGGAGGTGATGGCAGACCACGGCATCACGCTCCCGACACAGCCCGCCACTGATCTGGGTGGTCGGGTGAGTGTGGCCGTGTTGGACCGTGACGGCGTGGCGGCGGAGATCGTGGAGGCGCAGGGGCTGAAGCGGTCGGCGTGGTCGAGGGCCGATCTGGAGGCGGCGGCGATCCTGACCGTGGAGGGTCGGGTGCACGGTGATACGGCCGCGCTGGACGAGGCGGCAGCCGACGTAGCGGCACGCGCACTGGCGCTGTCACAACTGTTGCCGGGGGTGGCGGCGGGGGTGCCGTCGGCGGCGGTGAAGTGGTTCACTTCGACGGCTGTGGTGGCGAGGGAGAACGAGCTGCGCGCCGGGCTGGCTGTGCTGGCTGCGGCGGACCGGCTCACCGTGGTGGAAGGCGCGGCCGGGGCGGGGAAGACGACCAGCCTGACCGACTACCTCGCGCAGGCCGCGGCGGCTGGACAGCAAATGATGCTTGTCGCGCCCACCGGTGCGGCGGCGAACGTTGCTGCCAGCGAAGTCGGTGCGGAATCCTCGACGATCGACAAGTTCCTGATGAGGTATGGCTGGGCGAAGAACCGGGCCGGCGGCTGGGATTGGACCGAACCTGATCACACGCCGGCCAGCGCCCTGCCGGCAGGTGCGCGGCTGGTCGTGGACGAGGCGGGAATGGTCAGCCAGGATGGCGCCCGGGCCCTGGTGACCACCGCCATCCGGCATGGCTGGCGGGTGCGCCTCCAGGGCGACTCGTTCCAGTTCGGTGCGGTCGGGGTCGGCGGGGTGCTCGAGTTGGCCAAACAGACTGCCGAGCCGGGCCGCGTGTGGCTGCTCGACGATGCCAACGACGTGCATCGGTTCCAGCTCCGCAGCGGCGGACGCGACACCGCCTACGCCGCGCACAGTGTCGCGCTGCGGACCGGTGCCGAGCCCGAACAGGCCGCGGCGACCGTGATGCAGCAAGCCCGGGTGTACGGCTCCGAGGCTGAACGGCTCGCCGCGACCGCGGCCGAGTGGGCGGTCCGCGCTCACGCGGGTCGAGGGCTGGTGATCGCGGCCACGAACGAGCAGACCCAGCAACTGAACGGGCTGATCCGCGACCGGCTGGTGGGCGACGGGATCGTCGGAACGGGTCGAGCGCTCACCACAACGCCGCTCGGGAGCCGGTGGGAGTCGGAGACGATCAGCGCAGGCGACGTGGTCGCTACACGCGTCAACGCACAAGGAGTCGACGGCAGCCGGTACGCCAACCGGGAACGCTGGCGCGTCCGCACTGTGGAAGGTGACGGGGGAGTCGGTCTGGTCAGCCTCGATGGCACCCGGGCCACCCTGCTGTCCGCGAAGGCGGCGCGGGAACACCTGCAACTGGCCTATGCGGTGACCGGGTATGGGGCCCAGGGGCTGACCGTGGACGAGGCGGTGCAGCTGGTCGGTGAGGGCATGGACCGTCCCGCGTTCTATGTGGGGGCCACCCGCGGCCGGTATGCCAACCAGACCGCCCTCGTCGCGCCCGAAGGCGATCCCGATGTGGCCCGCCGGCTGATCGAGGACATCCTCGGCCAGCCTGGGGCCGACACAGGCTGGAAGGCCGCCGACCTGTACGCCAAAGCCGACCGGGAACGCATGGGCGACCTCGTCGAGCTGCACAGCATCCACGTCCCACCCATCCAACCCGACCAGGCGACCCCAGCCGAGCCAGTTCCTGCGCCGAATCCGGAGCGGCTCGCGCGAGTCGCGCAGATCGCCGCCGAGCAGGCCGAGACCGCCGAGCGGGAGGCGGCCGCCGCGAGCCTCCTGGCGAGGGCAGCCGCTGTCGCAGCGAGGTATGCGTCCCAGCTGGCCACCGTCGGGCAGAAGGTGGCCGAGCTCGACGCCGCCCGGACCGCCCAACTGGCCACCGACCGTGCCGGGCTGGGCCGGGCGGTCGCGCAGGTCGACCGGCTCCGCCGCACCGCCGACGTTTTCGAGCAGGACGCCCAGCACGCGGGGCTGCTGCACCGCGGGCAGGCCCGCCGAGTCGCTGCCGACGCCCGCCAAACCGCCCAGGACGCCGAGCGGGCCTTCCGGACCGAGTGGGGTCAGGATCGCGGGCTCGACACCGCCCCGCAGGCCGTCGAACGGATCGCCCAGGCCCGGGCTGGCATCTGGCGGTATCGCATCAACGTCGCCAAACGGGACGCCGACAACATCCGTGCCCAAGCCAGAGGCAGGATCCTCGCCGCGCTCGGAGACCTCCACCCCACCTGGATAGATCGCTATGGCTACGACCTGGAACGGATCGTCCGCCCCGACGAGCCCGACCACGCTTTCGACCGCCTCCAGCGCGCTGCCGCGGACCTACGTGAGAGCAGTAGCGAGCGCGCGAAACGGGCCGCCGACCTGGAGGCGGCCAGCCCGCAGGAACGCATCGACTGGCTCACCCAGCGAGAAGCCGCCGCGGCACGAGCTTCCGAATACTGGGAACGAGTCCAACCACCAACCCACCGCGTCCGCCCCGAAGACGAACCTGGACACAGGCCCGACCGCGACATCGCCCCACGCTGGTGAGGCGACTGCTGTGACCGGTGAATTCGCCGTATGGGGAGTCTGGGATGAAGAAGATCCATGAAACCCGACCGCGTGGGCTGTCGACGAGGTTACGGGCAGCCAGGCTGGGACCGTGCCGGCCCCAGCCGGTAGTCTTGAACCAGTTACGTTCGCCCCGGGAAGGAGGCTCGACATGAGCACGACGGTGCCGCGCGGCTTCCGATTTGAGCAGACCATTCCGTACGACACCCCCGAGTCGCTCGACGAACTCCAAGGACCAACAACAGGGACCGTCCGGGTGCGCCCTCACATCAACACCAGCCCCGACCCGGTCTACAACCTGGCCGAGCCGTCCCAGCAATGGAGTCTGTACAGCGCCGTCGTGCGTGACGGGCTTCCCAGCGAGCAGACCGCCATTCTGAACCGCGGCATGCTGCTCGCGCTCTGGCCCGAGCTGAACCTGCCCGCGCGCTGCCGAGCGATCTGGGAGGACAAGTTCCCCGAACTCGCGGGGGTATCGCGGTCGAGGGCCTCGTAGGTGCTGCCCTTCCATCGGAGGTTGGCCGAGCTCGGACTGGCCGCGATCTCTGAGATCGGATTCGTTCTCGCCGGCGGGTATGCCCTCTCCGCGAATGGGATGGGCGACCGCCCCTCCGAGGACGTCGACATGTTCACTAACAGGGCCGATCCCGACGACTTCGCGTCGGCAGTCGAGCGTTTGCGCACCACATACCTGAGCGAGGGCCTCCACGTCGAGGACATCCGCATCCGGCCCACCTTCGCCGACTTCCACGTCATCGACCCTGCTACAGGTGAGGCGAGCAGCGTCCAGCTGGGGCTGGACTTCCGTGCCTTCCCTCCTGCGACCCTCGATATCGGGCCGGTGCTCGACGCCAGGGACGCAGTGGGGGCGAAGATGTCCGCGCTCTGGTCAAGAGGCGAGGCTCGCGACTACATCGACATTGACACCGTGACCAGGTCCGGTCGGTTCAGTCGCGATGACGTTCTCGCCATTGCGGATCAGTTCGAGGCAGAGCCACTGGACCGACGGATGCTCGCGATGCGCTTTCGCGAGGCGAGCAGGCATGACGAGGAGATCTTCGCCCAGTACGGCGTCGATGCCGCTCGCCGCGCCAGCATCCTCGCCAGCTTCACTGAATGGGCTGTCGAGATCGATCCTCCTTCGACCGGGCCAGGAGACACGATCCCAGCACCCCTGCCGCCGCCACGGTGGGAGACCGTTGGGCCAGCACCTCGGGCGGACCCGCACCGGCTTCAGGTTCCCGGCCGCTCCGGGCATCCTCAGCGTCGACTCGGCATCGATCCCTGACCGTCGGCCCAAGCTGGTGACCAGTCCCGCGCAGCCAAATGCGTGGGCTGCTAGACCACAGCTGGCCGGCCCCGATCTTCGGTCACGGGGTCGAGCACCTCGAACCCGAGGCTGGCGGCGGCCCTGGCCATCTGGGCGTCATGGGTGACGATCGTGACCCGGTCCGCGCCGAGCCGCAGCGCCGAGGCGATGTGCACCGAGTCGGCCCCGCCGAGGACGGGATCGAGCGCGATGGCTTCGTCGATCAGGTCGTCCCCGACAGCGATCAGAGCGAACTCGTGCAGATACTCGTTGGCGACGTCGGTGGGCAGCCCGGCGTTCTTGACGACCCGCAGCACCTCCATTTCGAGCATGCGTGAGCCGACGAACCTGTCTCCGGCGGCATAGGCGTCTTCGAACCACTCGCGGGCCGCAGCGGACTTGTCCGCGATCGCTCGCAGCAGCACCGACGAGTCGACGAACCAGGTGCGCTCAGACGAGGCCATCGAGCCTGGCCCGTTCGGCGTCGAGCGTAGCGCCGAGGTCGATCCCGGTGGGGATGGTGGGGAAGCGGCGAAACGACCGGGGAGCGGTGCTGCGGGACGGTCGGGCGAGCCCGGTGGCCACCAGCTCGTCGAGCGGATCGCCGGAACTCTCGATCTTGGTGATGCGGTACGCGGCGTGGCCGCGGCGCATCACGATTACCTCGCCGTGGTCCGCGAGTCGCGTGGCCCGGGAGGGATTCTGGTTCAGCTCGGTGAGCGTGATCGCCGTCACGGCCACGATTCTAGTACTTAATTCTAGTTTTGGGTTGGTGCCGGTTGCCTTCGGACTCGTTTGCAACCGAGTTGAGGATGTTGGCTCCGTAGTAGAGGCAAGCGGCCTAGCGATGAGTCACAACACTACCGTTTTCGGTATAGTTGTGACATGGCTGCCGAGAGGAAGTATCGAGAGATCGTGCGGGAACTCGCCATGGATCAGTACGGGTACGTCACCACGAAGGACGCTACAAGCGCCGGTGTCCCCGCAGGCGAATTGCCCAAGCTCGCTGCCCGGGGCGGCCTGGAGAACGTCGCCTACGGCCTGTACCGGGTGCCGGATGCGCCGACAACAGAGTTCGACCAGTTCGCCGAGGCGCTGGCGCGAGTGGGGGGCGGAGCGTACCTGCACGGTGAGTCGGTGCTGGCGCTTTGGGGGCTTGCGGATGTCAACCCGAGGCACATCAAGGTTGCAGTTCCCAGACGCGCGCGCCCGAAGCTCCCTGCCTTCATTGAGCTGACGCTGGCGGCAGAGGATCAGCACACGACCGTGTATGAGGGTTTGGCGGCTCAGCCCGTCGCTGACGCGATCCTGGAGTGCCGCGGGCGCATCGAGACCGAGCGTCTGCTGGACGCGGCGAAGCAGGCACGCGCCGAGGGTCTGCTGACCACCGCGGAGTGGCAACGAGTGCGGGAAGGACTGCGGTCGTGAGCTATCAGGACCCGCCGAGGAGTGCGCGTTCGCTGGAGCAGCGGATCCGCAACCTCGAGGGAGATGACGGTCTCGCGCTGCGTCGTCGTGTCGGTATGGCGCTGGTCGTGGTGGGGCAGATGCTCCCAGAAGGTGCGATCAAGGGTGGCAGCGCGATGGCCCTCAGGTACGGCCGCGGAACCCGCTTCACCCAGGACCTCGACGCTGCAAGGGTGCAGTCACTCGACCGCTTCCGAAGCGACTTCGAGGAGTCCTTGGCGCGAGGCTGGGCTGGCTTCACTGGGCGGCTGATCGAGAAGGCGGCGCCACGTCCCACTGGCGTTCCCACCTCCTATGTGATGAAACCCTTCGAGGTCCGACTCGACTATCTGGGTCGCCCGTGGTGCTCGGTGAAGTTCGAGCTCGGACATAACGAAATCGGTGACGCCGATCGGCCGGATCACCAGCTCGCGCCCGACCTCGCCGTTCTCTTCACCGAGGTCGGACTGGAGTCACCCAGGCCGGTACCGGTGATGCGAGCCGACCATCAGGTCGCGCAGAAGCTCCACGCCGCCTCCGAAACGGGCAGCGAGAGAGCCCGGGACCTGGTCGACCTCCAACTCCTGGATCGCGGCGAGGAACTTGACCTGGCCCAGGTCGCCTCGACCTGTAGACGCCTGTTCGAGTATCGACGGCAGCAGGAGTGGCCGCCGACCATCGTCTCCGGAAACCAGTGGGACACGCTCTACACCCAAGCTGCCGACGGTCTCGACGTGCAGGCCGGCCTCGACCAAGCCATCGCCTGGGCCAACGAGTTCATCCGACGCATCGATTCAGCGCGCGCGTAGCGGTTCTTGACCGCTGTGAGTCCCATTAGTGGCCCGTCTCTACCGCTCCGGCGCCGGGAACCCGTCCGACGACGCTTGTCGTGGGTGTCGACACGGGGTGGGCCCTCAAGGGGAGCGCCTGTTGCACGTATGTTGCATGAAGAAACCCGCCTTGACTATTTATCCTAGTCAAAGCGGGTTTCAAGTGGGGTGAGTAACGGGACTCGAACCCGCGACCACCTGGACCACAACCAGGAGCT
>CAYQXH010000007.1:0-40926 GCA_964421325.1 uncultured Propionibacteriaceae bacterium | reverse complement strand
CGGCGCTCGGCCGGCGCCGACCACCCCTGCCGGGGGAAGCCGGCTGCTGCTGCGGCCCTGGCCCGGTGACCCGCTCCCAGGCCGGCCGGCTGCACGCCTCCCCGACCTCACCGATCCCCCCACCCCGGCGCCGGCCGTGCCCGTCGAGTCGATGTGGCCGGAGTTGGCGCCCCGGCCGGCTCCGGAGGCCGATCCGGGGCCATCGGCCACCGTCCAGCTGGCCCGTTGGCTTCGCCTGACCTCGGAGCAGGCGGCGACCTGACATGGACAAGGTCGCTTTCCTGATCGAGGAGACCGGTGAACACTTCGGTTGCCTGCTGAACCCCGAGTCGGTGGTGATGACCCGCACGGCCGGGGTGGAGGCGCGCAAGTCCTCCGGCGGCCGGCTCACCGGCGCCGGGCTGGCCGACGACCCGCTGATGTTCACCGGAGGCGGGCGCACCGAGCTCAAGCTCGACCTGCTCTTCGACGTCGACCTGGCCCCGACCAACGTCGAGGTCAGCGACGTGCGCCAGCTGACCCGACCGATCTGGGCGCTCGCGGAGAACTCGGCAGAGGTTGACCGGCAGCTGCGCCCGCCCCTGGTGATGCTGCTGTGGGGGCTGGCCTGGTCCATTCCGGGGGTGATCACGGAGGTGGCCGAGCGCTTCGACCGGTTCGGCGCCGACGGCTCGCCGCTGCGCTCGTGGCTGCGGCTCACCTTCGTCCGGATCGGCAGCGCCGCGGACGCCGAAGGCGGCGAGGCGTTCGAGCTGGCCCGCCGGCTGCCGCGCGTCGACCTGACCGCTCCGCCGGTCGGGTCACTGCCGGTACCGGGCGACGGCAGCGACGCCGGCCTCGACCTGCCGGACGGCCCGGCCACCATCGACCCGGCGCGGCTCGGACTGCTGTCGCTGACCGCCTTCGGCAACGAGTTGCAGTGGAAGGAACTGCTCACCTACAACGACATCGACGACCCGCTGCGGTTCTCCGGCCCGCTGGCCGTGCCGCCGTCGGGGGAGGGTCCGTGATGAGGGCACTCGTCGGGCTCCCGGAACTGATCGTCACGCTCGGCGGCCGGCGGCTGCCGGCCACCGACGCGGCGAACATCATCACGATCCGCGTCCGCAGCGCGCTCGGGCAGCCGACGCAGTGCCAGCTGGCCTGGGCCGCGGAGGGCCAGCTGGGCTTCGACCCGGCGGTCGGCGACGCGCTCAAGGTCGAGCTCGGCGGCCAGCGCAGCCCGCTGTTCACCGGCGAGGTGACGGTGGTCGAGTACGCCTACGCCGCCGACACCGGACGCCAGCTGCGCGTCCGCGGCTACGACGCCCTGCACCGGCTACGGAACCGGCAGTCCAGCCGGTTGCACGCCGACACCGACCTGGCCGGGCTGGTGACGGCGCTCGCCAGCGGAACCGGGCTGTCGGTCGAGGCCCCGGCCGTCCAGCTCGGGGACGTCTACCAGTGCGGCCGCTCCGACCTCGACCTGCTGCTGGAACAGTCGGCCCGGGTCGGGCGCTACCCGGTGGTGACCGGCGGCACGCTGCGCCTTGCCGACCTGGTCGGCGAGGGCGAGCCGGTGGAACTGACCTACGGCCAGCAGATCCACTCCGCAGAGGTGGAGGTCAGCGGGGAGCCGGCGTTCCGCTCCGCAGAGGTCACCTGGTGGCGGCCGGGGCCGGCGGCTGTGGAGGAGCGCACGGCAGCGAACGGCGCGGGCGGGGCTGCGGTGAGCGCCGACCCGGGGCCGGATCGGGTCGGGGGTGGCGGCCCGCTGGTGCGACTCGACGAGCTCGCCCCGGCAGCGGACCTGGCCCAGGCCGAGCTGGACGTCCGGCGGGCCGGCGAGGTCACCGCAACCGTCGTCGCCGACGGCAACCCGCGGCTGCAGGCCGGCGGGCGGGTGCGGCTGAAGGGCCTGCGCAGCGCGCTGGAGGGCGACTACCCGATCACAGAGGCCGTCCACGAGATCAGTGCCACCGGCTACGAGACCACCGTCTCGACCCGGCCACCAGCCGGCCCCCCGCCGCGGCCGGCCGACCAGGTGACCCTCGGCATCGTCACCGACGTCGCCGACCCGGAGGACCGGGGCCGGGTGCGGGTAAGGCTCCCGGCCTATCCCGGCCTGACGAGCCCCTGGGCGCCGGTGCTGCTGCCGGCCGCCGGCCAGGACAAGGGGGTGGTCGCGTTGCCGGCCGGCGATGACACCGTCCTGGTGCTGCTGCCCGGACGCGACCCGGCGCACGCCGTCGTGCTCGGCGGGCTCTACGGAGGTATCAAGCCGCCGGCCGGCGACTCCCCTGACCGGGGCCGGACGTTGCAGCTGCGCACGGCCGACGGGCAGCGGGTCAGCCTGGACGCCGTCCGGCACACGATCAGCCTCACCGACGGCCACGGCTCCGAGGTGCGGCTGGCGCCAGACCTGCTGCGGATCACCTCGGCCACCGACCTGCTGATCGAGGCGCCCGGCAAGGCCCTGCGGGTGCGGGCGCTGACCGTCGACTTCGAGGAGGCGACATGAGGATCCTGGTGCTCCCCGGCGTGCTGCGGTGCGGTCACGACGGCAAGGTCGCGAACACCGCTTCGCAGGAATGGGTGCGGGTGGCCGGCGACCCGGTGCTGGTGGCCACCGACCCGGAGGGCCGGGAGATCTCGATGTGCCCGAACATCTCGACCAACACCAAGCAGTGCAACAACACGCTCAAGGTGATCCGGGGCTACTCCACCTTCATCCGGATCGACGGCCACGAGGTCTGCCTGGATTCGGTCGAGGGCTTCACCGACGGCGTGCCGCCCTCGCACTACACGGTGCGCGATCCCGGCCAGCAGTTCGTGGGGGCCGACGCATGACCGCCGTCAGGTACCGGGCCGTGGCTTTCGTGCTTCCCGACTTCGACGGGGCCGGGCCGGCCGGGTTGCGGATCGATTCCCGCGGGCGGTTGGCCACCATCACCGACGCAGCCTCGATCCGGCAGGCCCTCCTGCTGCTGTTGTCCACCCGTCCCGGCGAGCGGGTGAACCGGCCCGCCTACGGCTGCCACCTGTGGCGGCTGGCCTTCGCCCCGGCGGACGACACCACGGCGGGCCTCGCCATCCACTACGTCTCCCGCGCTGTGCAGCGCTGGGAGCCGCGGGTGCTGGTGCTGGAGGTGACCGCCGGAGTGCCGGCGGACGACCCGTCGCTGCTCGAGGTCAGGCTGCGGTACCGGGTGAAGGCCACCCAGGCTGAGGACGCGGTTGCGGTGGCTGTGCCATCGCTGGACACCGGAGGGAACCGATGAGCATCCCGGTACCGAAGCTCGACGACCGCGGCTTCCCCGACCTGGTCGCTGAGGCCCTGGAACGGATCCGCCAGCTCGACCCGGAGTGGACCGACCTGTCGGTGCACGATCCGGGGGTCGTGCTGGTCGAGGCCTTCGCCCACCTGACCGACGTGCTGCTCTACCGGCTGAACCGCGTGCCGGACCGGCTGTACGCCACCTTCCTCAACCTGCTCGGCACCAGCGTCGGCCCGCCGGGCGGGGCCGCTGCCGGCCTGGTCTTCAGCCGCACGGCCCCGGGTACGGATCCGGTCCGGATCCCGCGCGGCACCCGGGTCACCTGCCCGCCAGGGGTGCCCGGAGCGCCGCAGCCGATGTTCGTCACCCTCGCCGAGGCGACCATCGCTGCCGGTGAGAACGAGGTGCTGGTGCGGGCTGCAGACGTGGTCCTGCACGACGCCGTCGAGGTCGGCGTCGGCAACGGCACGGCCGGCCAGGGCTTCAACCTGCCCTCGGCGCCGCTGGTGGCCGGCCCCGGGGTGGCGATCGGCGTCCAGGCACCCAGCGCCGCGGCTGTGCCGGCCGGGCAGGCCGTGGTCGTGGACGGCCTGCCCTTCCGGATCGGCCGGGAGGTCGACGTCTTCGCCGACGGCCGGCCCGGGGAGCTGGTCTACCGGCTCGACCGCAGCGCCGGGCTGGTCATCTTCGGCGACGGCGAGCGCGGTGCCGTCCCCGAGGCCGGGATGGCGATCCGCGCCTGGTACCGCACCGGCGGCGGGGAGCGCGGCAACGTCGCACCCGGTCGGCTGACCGTGCTGCGCGACCCGGTCCAGGGCGTTGCGGTGACCAACCCGGAGCCGGCCACCGGCGGCCACGAGGCCGAGCAGCTGCCGGTCGCCCTGCGGCGCGGCCCGCAGGACTTCCAGGCGAGGGACCGCGCCGTCACAGCGAGGGACTACGAGGTGCTGGCGACCCGCAACGGCGGGGTCGACCGGGCCAGCGCCGTGACCCGCCGTGAGGCGTGGGCCTTCGCGGCGCCCGGGGAGGTGGAAGTGGTGCTGGTGCCGCACGTCCCCGGCGACCAGCGGCCGGAGGGTCGGGTCACCCAGGAGGCCCTCGCCGCGAACGCGCGCGAGGAGGTGCGCGCCGAGGTGCAGGGCTACCTGGCCGAACGGGCGACCATCGGGGCCGTACCAGTCGTGGGCTGGGCGAAGTACAAGCAGGTGGCGGTCGACGCGAAGGTGGTCGTCCGACCGGACGAGAACCCCGAAGCCGTGCAGGCCAGGATCCTGGCCCGGCTGGCCGCGGCGATCAACCCGGTGGCTGACCCCGACGCCGACCTCGGTGCCGGCTTCGGCCGGCCGCTGCGGGTCTCCAACCTCTACCGCGCGCTGGAACAGTCCGAACCCGGCGTCCGCTACGTCGAGCGGGTCCGGCTGGAACTCGCCGAGACCCCGGACGCCGACGCGACCGATCTGGTGCGGGCAGAGGGCCAGCCGGGCACCTGGTTCGTCGGCCAGGGCGAGGTGCTGTTCCGCAGCACCAACCACGGCGACGGCTGGGAGGCCTGCGCGCACTTCCCGGGCGAACGGATCCGCGCCGTCGTCCCCTGGCCGTCGGCCTCTGCCGCCCGCGCCTCGACCCTCGACCTGCCCGGGCACGTCGCCGTGGCGACCGAGCGCGAACCGGGCGGCCGGATCCATGTCAGCACCGACCTGGGTGGGGAGTGGAAGCAACTGGCCGACCTCGGCTTCGGCATCGCCGACCTGGCCTGGGTCGACCGGGCCGGCACCCCGACGCTGCTGGCTGCCGGCGAGAAGGGGCTCTACGAGGTCCCGCTGGCCGCCGGAACCGCACCGGTGCAGAACCTCGTCGACGCCCAGCAGCCCGATCGCGGCTTCCAGGCCATCGTCACCTTCATCGACCTGCGCGGCCGGGTGGGGGTGGCCCTGGCAGCGGAGGCTGCCGGGGGGATCTGGCTGTCACCGTCGGCCGGCTCACCGGAGTCGTTCCGGCTGATCAGGCCGCCCGGGGAGGAGATCCGGTCGCTCAGCGTCGCCTACGACGGCCCGCGGGTCTTCCTCTGGGCCCCCCGGGCGGCGCCGGAGGGTGACGGCACCGGCTGCCTGCGGTTGCCGATCGACGAGCTCGGCAGCGTCGACGCCCCGACGCTCGCCGGCCGCTGGGAGGAACTGGCCACCAACTGGACCGGCGGCAGCTGCTGGCAGGTCGTTGTGGTCGGGGACAAGGCCTACGCGGCCACCCAGAGCGCCGGGGTCCTCACCCTGCAACTCGGGCAGGCGAAGCTGGCCTGGACCCAGCCGGACGTGAACTGCGGCCTGCCGCTGCGGGACCGGCGCCGGTTCGCGCCGCTGGCCGGGGTCTCCGGAGCTGTGGACGCCTCCGGGGAGGCACTGGTGCTGGCCGCAGGTGCCGGGGGCGTGCACCGCTCGGCAGACGGCGGGCTCACCTGGCGCGGCTGCTCGGCCCGGACGGTCGCCGACGTGGTCACGGTGCCGAGCTCGTGGCTGTTCTGCTCGGGCGAACACCGGGTGGAGGTGGCGGTCGATGGCTAGGACCTCGCTGCTCGCAGCGCTGCCCCAGGTGTTCGTCGATGCCGAGGTGGCCGGCTCGCCGCTGGCGGCCCTGATCGCGGCCGGCGACGGCATGCAGCACCCGGTGGCCGACCTCCTCGACCACCTCGAGGTCGCGGTGAACCCCTTCCTGGCCTCCGATGCCCTGGTCTGCTACCTGGCGGCCTGGGTGGACCTGGACTGGCTGACGATCCCCGAGGACGCCAACCGGGCGCGCTCCACCCTGCCGGGTGGGGTGGAACCGTTGCGGGACCTGATCGCGGCCGCCGCCGACCTCTCGGCGCGGCGCGGCACGGCTGCGGGAATGGTCAGGTTCCTCGAGCTCGCCACCCGGGTGAGCGGCTACGAGGTCACCGACGCCGGCGGGTTCCACCTCCGCGTCGCCATCCCTGCCGAGGCCGAGGGCGCCCGTGAGGTCGTCGCCCGGATCGTCTCGGTGATCAAGCCGGCCCATGTCACAGCAGAGCTCAGCGCGCCGCCCGGCGGCGGAGACCCCGCCCCGTCCGACCAACCGAGTGAGGAGCCAGGATGAGCAACATCGCACTTACCCTTCCCGCCAGCACGGTCACCACCGCTGATGGCAGGGCAACGCTGACGGCCTCGGTGACCAACTCGGCGCCGGTCCCGGCGAGGATCGTCCTTGGCGCGTTCGGCCCGGCGGGCCAGGCCGGCCCCGGCCCGGCCACCGGTGGACCTGCGTGGACGACGATCGACCGGCCGCTGCGCGAGATCGCCGCCGGCGCGACCGAGCAGTACACGATCACGTTCGCGCCCCCGGCCGAGGCCGGCGCCGGGAACTACCCGGTCCGGTTCATCGCCTACTCCGCCGACCAGGCCCCGGAGGAGCACGCCGACCAGGCCCGGCAGGTGGACGTGGTGGTGCCGGCCAAGCCGGTGACCCCGGTCAAGCCGAAGTTCGTCTGGTGGCCGTGGGCGGTTGCGGCGGCGCTCGTCCTGGTCGCCGGGGTGGTCGCCTTCATCATCCTGCGGCCCAGCGGTCCGGTGACCCCGACCCCGCCACCCACCCCCACCTCGCCGCCGATCACCGTGATGAACCCGTGTACCGAACCATGGGTGCCGCGGCTGACCCGGGTGGAGGACCTCACCTGCGTGACGGCGGCGAGCGCTGCCGAGGTGATCTTCGACAACAACCCCGCCGTCCAGGCCGAACGGAAGGCCGGCGGCGGCGCCTACGGCCCCAACACCTGCAAGCCCGGCTGGGTCTGGCGGGACGCCTACCCCGGCGACGAGATCTGCGTCACGGTTGCGACCAGGACCCGGACGGCCGCGGAGAACCAGCCCGGCTACACCAACACCCCGCCAGGGATGCCGACCGAGGTGTACCCGACCCTCTACAACCCACCCACCTGGGAGGTGCCGAACTACACCCTCTATCCGCAGCAGAAGTACACCCTGATCCCGCAGAAGACCTGAGGTCATGGCCGGGGGCGGGCGGACGCCGCTGGTGGTGCTGGCGGTCCTCGCGGTGCTGGCGATCGGCCTCTACGTGACCGGCGCCGTCGGCGCGGCGAGCGGCCGCGGGGAGGCCGGCTGGTCGAACCCGTTCGCCGGGGTCGCCGTCGGTGACCGGCTGCGGCCGGACGAGCTGACCGAGGTCGAGGGCGACTGCAGCGTCGGCGCCACCATCACCTTCGTCGGCGGCTGCCGGCTCGAAGTGGCTCCGGTCGAGGGCGGCTGGCCCTGGCAGCGGGTCACCAGGAGCGTCCGGCTGGTCGGCGGGACGGGGCAGGTCCGGTTGGCGCTCACCGTCCAGGGCAAGGCACTGCGAACCGACCTCGACCCCGGCGACGACGTCCGGCTGACCTTCACCTCCGACGGCGGACAGCTGACCATGGCCTGCCTCGCCGTCGGCGGCTGCACCGTCGCCCTCGCGGCGGACGAACCGAGATGAGCGCGCTGGGTGAGGTGCGCCGGCCGCTGTTCGCGATCGCGGCCTTCGCGCTGCTGCTGGTCGTCCTGGTGGAGCTCGGCTCGGGCCTCGCGATCGGCGGCGGCTCGGCCGGCCCGGTCGGCTCCCTGGCCGCGGGGGTTCCCGGGGTGGAGCCGGACATGATCGAAGGGGTGGACGCCGAGAGCCCGCCCGGCAACGGCATCGGCTACCTGGTGCTGGTGGACGGCTTCCTGCTGTTCAGCATCGGCA
Organism: uncultured Propionibacteriaceae bacterium; assembly: GCA_964421325.1. Classification (GTDB taxonomy): domain Bacteria; phylum Actinomycetota; class Actinomycetes; order Propionibacteriales; family Propionibacteriaceae; genus Propionicimonas. Next base: position 32,932 of record CAYQXH010000007.1, on the reverse strand, counting down.
TGCTCGGGCTCAGTTTCATCGCCAGCCAGCGGCTCTACGGCCGGATCCAGGGCATCGTCACCCTTGTCGTCTCCTTCCTCTGGCTCCTGTGGTCGCTGGTGATGGCGCTCGCCGCCTTCGTGCTGCTGATGGTGATGGTCGGCCTGTTCGTCTCCGCCCCGTTCGGGACGATCGCCTACCTGGCCATCTGGGGTTTCTTCCCGAAGGGCGAGGCGGCCACGGTGCTGGGGCTGCTGCTGTTCCTGAAGCTGGTGTTCCTCGGCTTCCTGGTGTTCAGCCAGCAGAAGTTCCTCAAGATCGTCGCCCTCATGATCCACGTCGCGCTGTCGTTCGTCCTCCAGCTCGTCCTGGGACTGGTGCACGGGCTGCTGCCGTTCGTCGTGGTGAGCATCGGTGACCAGCTGATCGCCCTCGTGGTGGCGATCGTCGCCATCGTCGGCTCCGTCTTCGCCCTGATCTCGTCCCTTCCCGCTGTGGTGAACTCGATCCGGGTCTCCAAGTCACCCAAGCAGTAGCCCCGGAACCCGGAACCCCGGAGGCGAACCGGGGGCCGCCGGCGGGGTCACTCCTCCTCGTCGGGCCGCCGCCGGCTGGCCACGAGGATGCCGACACCGCCGGCGAGGAGCACCAGGCCGAGGCCGAGGGCTCCCAGCCCCCCACCGGTGTAGGCCAGTGACGGGCCGCTGTCGGTCCGGTCGCCGTCGTCGTCGTCGCCGTCGTCGTGGGTCGGGTCGACCACTGCGGGGGTCGTGGTGTGCTCGGTGCTGCACACCACCGGGCAGGTGCCGCCGCCGCCGGGGGTGGCCGGGCTGGTGAAGGCCGCGTTGTAGGCGTCCTCACCGACGATGACCGAGTAGGTGAGCTCGACCTCCTCGCCCGGCTGCAGGGTGGGCACGTTCCAGGTGAGGATCCGGCCGGCCAGCGAGGTGCCGGCGGGCAGGCCGGCGAGGTCGGCGTACTCCAGCAGTGCCGACAGGTCGTCGGTCACCACGGCGTGGGCAACCACGGCCTGGGAGGTGTTGCGCACCCGGAGGGTGAAGGTGATCGCGCTGCCCGGTTCGACCACGCTGCCGCTGGCCGGATCGGAGGTCTTCTCCAGCGTCCAGGCCGGGCTGAAGTGCCGGGTGCTGCAGTCGGCCCCAGCTTGGGCCGCGAACGGCTCGAGGGCACCACTGACGGGCGCGCAGCTGTCGGCGCCGTCGCCGGTGGCCACGTTGTCGAGGGTGCTGCCGTAGGCCCCCGGCTGCACCGTGACTGTGTACCGGACGGAGGCGGTCGCGCCGATCGGCACTGCCGGGACCGCCCAGGTGAGGACGCCGCCGGAAAGGCTGGTGCCCGCCGGGAGGGAGGTGAGGTCGGCGTCGTCCAGCAGGCCGGACATGTCGTCGACCACCACAGCACCGACCAGGGCGACCGGGCCGGTGTTGGCGACGGTGAGGGTGTAGGTCACCCGGTCACCCGGCTCGACGGTGGCTCCGCTGCCCGGATCGCTGGTCTTGGCCAGCGTCCAGGCTGCCGTGTGGGCCAGCGTCTCGCAGACCGTCGGGCAGGCACCACCGGGGGTGGCCGGGGCAGCGGTGTTCCGCAGGGTGGCCCCGGTGGCTCCGTCTGCGAGCACCACCTGGTAGCTCAGCGTCGCTGCGCCGCCGACGGCGACCGTCGGCACCTGCCAGGTGAGCTTGGTGCCCTCGAGGGTTGCGCCGGCCGGCAGCTCGACCAGCGCCGCGTCGTCGAGGACGTCGGCCAGGTCGTCGGTCACGACGGCCCCGTCGAGCGCAGCGGCTGCCTCGTTGGTCACGGTGAGCGTGTAGCCGACCACGTCTCCGGGCCGGACCACTGTCCCGGTTGCCGGGTCGCTGGTCTTGGCGAGCGACCACTTCGGCGTGTGGGCCGTGGTGCTGCAGGCCAGGCAACTGCCGCCGACAGCGGCAGGGCGGGCGGTGTTGGTCAGCGTTGCACCGAATGCCTCCGGGTTGACGGTTGCGGTGTAGGTGATGGTCGCGGTCTGCCCGACCGCCACCTCCGGGACGTCCCAGGTGAGGGTGTCCTCGTCGCGGTCAAGGCCGGCCGGCAGGTCCCCGAGGGTGGCAGCGGCCAGACCGGAGACGTCATCGGCGACCTTCGCGCCGTCCAGCGGGACCGGCCCGGTGTTGGTGACGGCCAGGGTGTAGCTGACCACCTGGCCCGGCAGCAGCTGGGCGCCGTCGTCCGGGTCGGAGGTCTTGGTCAGGGTCCACTCCGGGGTGTAGGCGGTGGTGGTGCAGCTGGTGCAGGTTGCCCCGATCCCGACCGGGGCGACCGTGTTGGTGATGGTGGCGCCGGTTGCGACCACGGTCGCGGTGTAGCTGACCGTCCGGGACTCGTGCGCGGCCAGGTCGGGGATCGTCCAGGTGAGCCGGTCGCCGGCAAGGCTGAGCTCGGCAGAGCTGAAGCCGACGGTCGCGTCGTCCAGCACACCGGAGAGGTCGTCGGACGCCCGGGCGCCGGCGACCGCGGCCTCGGAGGTGTTGGTCGCCGTCAGCGTGTAGGTGATCACGTCACCGGGCTCGACCACGGCGCCGTCGGCCGGGTCGCTCTTCTTGGACAGCGTCCAGGCCGGGGTGTGCGCGACGGTGGTGCACTTCTCACAGCTGCCGCCGACGGAGGCCGGGGTGGCGGTGTTCCGCAGCGTCACGCCGAGGGCTCCGGCGTTCACCTGCGCCGTGTAGTCGAGGGCGACGGTCCCGCCCACCGCGACCGGGGGCAGGTGCCAGGTGAGGGTGCTGCCCGTGAGGTCGGCGCCGGCCGGCAGTTCGCCGAGGGTGGCGTCGTCGATCACGTCGGCCAGGTCGTCGGTGACGACGGCGCCGGTCAGCGTCGCCGGTCCGGTGTTGGTGACGGCGAGGGTGTACCCGATCAGGTCACCGGGGACGACGGTGGCACCGTTGGTGGCGCTGCTGGTCTTGGCCAGCGTCCAGGCCGGGGTGGTGGCGGTGGTGGTGCAGGTGGTGCAGGTTCCTCCGGGGGTGGACGCCGACGCCTTGTTGGTCAGGGAAACCCCAAGGGCGCCGGCGCCCACCGTCACCGGGTACGAGACCTGCACGGTCTCGCCGACCGGCACTGTCGGGATCCGCCAGGTGAGCTCGCTCCCGCGGACCGACAGGTCTGCGGCCAGGTCGCCGATGGTCGCGTCGTCGATGATGTCCGACAGGTCGTCGGACGCGACGGCGCCCGCCACGGGCACCGGGCCGGTGTTGGTGACGGTCAACGTGTAGTTGATGACGTCACCGGGGCTCACCACTGACCCGGACGCCGGGTCGCTGGTCTTCGTCAGGGTCCAGGCGGCCGTGTACTGGGTCGTGGTGCAGCTGCCGCAGGCGCCCCCGGAGCCGATCGGGGTCGCCCGGTTGGTGATGGTGGCGCCGTCCGCAGCCACCGTGGCGGTGTACGTGACCTGCCGGGTCTGGTGGGCATCGAGCGTCGGGATCTCCCAGGTGAGGGTCTCCCCGCTCCGGCTCAGCTCGGCGGAGCTGAAGTCGACGGTTGCGTCGTCCAGCACGCCGGCCAGGTCGTCGGAAGCCCTTGCCCCGGTGATCGCGGCTTCGGAGGTGTTGGTCGCTGTCAGCGTGTAGGTGATCACGTCACCGGGTTGCACCACGGCTCCGTCGCCGGGATCGCTGGTCTTCGTAAGGGTCCAGGCGCCGGTGTACTGGGTGGTGCTGCATTGGCCGGTCACGCAGGTTCCGCCGGCCGAACCCGGGGCGGCGACGTTGCGCAGGGTCGCGCCGCTGGCTTCGGCGTTCACCGTCGCTGCGTACCGCAGGTCGACGTGGGCGCCGGGCGCGACGTCCGGCACCAGCCAGGTCAGCGTCCGGCCGGCCAGGTTCGCGCCCGGGGGCAGCGTGGCAAGGGTGGCGTCGTCCAGCACGTCGGACAGGTCGTCACTGACGATCGCGCCGTGCAGCAGCGCCGGCCCGGTGTTGGTGACGGTGAGGGTGTAGTCGACGGTGCCGCCCGCCGCGACGGTGGCGCCGTCGCCGGGGTTGCTGGCCTTGGCCAGTGACCACTGCGGCGTGTACGCGGTGGTGGTGCAGGCTAGGCAGCTGCCGCCGGGGGTGACCGGGGTGGCGCTGTTCGCCAGGGTGGCGCCGGTCGCGGTCGCGGTCGCGGTGTAGGTCACAGCTGCGGTACCGCCGACCGGGACCGTCGGCACGGCCCAGGTGAGCAGGTTCCCGGTCCTGGTGATGCCGGGCGGCAGGGCCCCGAGGGCTGCGCCGGCGACCAGCCCGGACACGTCGTCGGCGACCCGGGCGCCGGCCAGCGCCGCCGGCCCCGTGTTGGTCACCGTGAGGGTGTAGGCGATCACGTCGCCGGGCTCGACCACCGTGCCGCTGGCCGGCGAGGAGGTCTTCGCCAGCGTCCACGACGGGCTGAACTGGGTGGTGCTGCACGCGGTGCAGGATCCGCCGGCGCCGACCGGGGCCGCCGTGTTGGTGATCGTGGCTCCGGCTTCGCGCACCACAGCGTGGTAGTCGACGGCGGCGGAAGCGCCCGGGGCAAGGGTCGGGACGGCCCAGGTCAGCTCCTCGCCGGCGAGGACGAGCCCGTCCGCCGTGGCTGCGACGCTGGCATCGTCGAGCACGTCGGCCAGGTTGTCGACGACGGTTGCTCCGCTGACGACGGCTGCGGAGGTGTTGGTCGCGGTGAGGGTGTAGGTGATCACGTCACCGGGCACGACCGCCGCGCCGTCGCCGGGGCTGCTGGTCTTCGCCAGCGTCCAGGCGGGCGTGTGCGCCGTGGTCGAGCAGGACGAGGCGCAGGATCCTCCCGGGGAGGCCGGGGCGGCGGAGTTGTGCAGCGTCGCCCCGACTGCCGTCGGCAGCACGGTCGCTGCGTAGCCGAGGGTGGCGGTGCCACCGGGAGCGATGTCGGGCACCGCCCAGGTGAGCTGGTCGCCGAGCCGGCTCGCGCCGGCCGGCAGGGCGCCGAGGGTCGCGTCGTCGAGGACGCCGGCGAGGTCGTCGGTCACAACTGCCCCGGTGAGCGTGCCGGTGCCGGTGTTGGTGACGGTCAACGTATAGGCGACGGTCTGGCCGGGCTCGACGGTGGCGCCGTCGGCCGGGTCGGACGTCTTGGCGAGCGTCCAGCCCGGGGTGGTCTGGGTGGTGCTGCAGGTGAGGCAGCGCCCGCCGGGCCCGACCGGCGCGGCTGCGTTGGTGATGGTGGCCCCGACGGAGCCGCCGACGGTGGCGGTGTAGCCGACGCTCGCGCTGCCGCCGACGGGGATGTCCGGGACGGCCCAGACCAGCGTGCTGCCGGTGCGGCTGAGGCCGGTGCCGATGTCGGTGATGAGCGCGTCGTCGAGCACCTCGGTGAGGTCGTCGGCGACGAGGGCGCCGGTGACCGGCACCGGGCCGGTGTTGGTGACGGTGAGGGTGTAGTGGATCTCGTCGCCGGGCAGCACCTGCGCTCCGGTGCCCGGGTCGGAGGTCTTGGCGAGGGTCCAGCCGGCGGTCGACTGGCTGGTGGCGCAGCCGCCGATGCAGCTGCCGCCCGCCCCGACCGGTACGACCGAGTTGGTGAGGGTGACCCCGTCGGCGCCGGCCCCGACGACGGCGGTGTAGGTGACCGAAGCCGACTCGCCCACTGCCAGGGTCGGGATGGCCCAGGTCAGCAGGTCACCGGACCGGGCCAGCTGCGGTGAGGTGAAGCTGACGCCGGCGTGCGCCAGCACTCCCGACAGGTCGTCGAGGGCGAGGGCGCCCCGGATCTCGGCTTCGGAGGTGTTGGTGGCGGTCAGGGTGTAGGTGATGACGTCGCCGGGCTGGACCGTGGCCCCGTCCGCTGGGTCGCTGGTCTTGGCAAGGGTCCAGGCCGGGGTGTGGGCAACCGTGGCGCACTCCCCCGCGCAGGTGCCGCCCGGGCTGGCCGGCGCAGCGGTGTTGGCCAGGGTGGCGCCGACGGCTTCAGCTGCCACGACCACCTGGTAGGTGAGGGCGACCGTTGCCCCCGGCGCCACTTCGGGCACGTTCCAGGTGAGCTGGTCGCCGACCCGGCTCACGCCGTCCGGGACGGCCACCAGGGTCGCTGCGGCCAGCAGGCCGGAGGCGTCGTCGACGACCACTGCGTCGCGCAGGGTCGCCGGCCCGTCGTTGGTGACCGTGAGGGTGTAGTCGACGGTGTCGCCGGGCTGGACGGTCCCGCCGGGCCCGACGCCGCTGGTCTTGGCCAGTGACCACTTGGGAGTGTACTGCACGGTAGTACACGCTCCGGTGCAAGTGCCCCCGGTCGAGGCGGGGGTAGCGGCGTTCCGCAGGGTCGCTCCCCAGGCACCGGACCGGATGGTGGCCGAGTAGCTGACGCTTCGGCTGCCGCCGACGGCGAGCTCGGGGACCGCCCAGGACAGGGTGTCGGCGCTGCGGCTGAGGCCTGCCGGCAGGTCGCCGAGGTCGGCGTCGTCGGTGATGTCGGTAATGTCGTCGGTGACCGCTGCCCCGCTGACCGGTACCGGTCCGGTGTTGGTGGCCGTCAGGGTGTAGGTGATCACGTCACCGGGCTGCAGCACCGCCCCCGGCGCAGCATCGCTGGTCTTGGCCAGCGACCACGCCACGGTGGACTGCGTGGTCGAGCAGCCGGCGCCGCAGTGGCCACCCTGGCCGCTGGGGACGGCCGAGTTGACGATGGTGGCGCCGGTGGCGGCTGCCAGAACCACTGCGGAGTAGCTGACGGTCCGCGTCTGCCCGGGCGCGAGGGCCGGGATCGCCCACGTCAGGGTGGTCCCGGTCCGGCTCAGTTCTGCCGAGTCCAGCCGGACGGCGGCAGCGGCGAGGACGCCGCTCAGGTCGTCGGTTGCCGTGGCGCCGCTGACCGGGGCAGCACCGGTGTTGGTGGCGGTCAGGGTGTAGGTGATGGTGTCGCCGGGCGCGACCACGGCGCCGCTCGCCGGGTCGGAGGTCTTGGTGAGCCGCCAGGCCGGAGTGAGCGCGAGGGTGGCGCAGGACGTGTCGCAGCGGCCGCCGGCACTCGCCGGGGCTGCCGAGTTGGCGAGCCGGGCGCCGTCGGCCCGGTCGTTCACCCGTACCTCGTATGACAGTTCCACCGTCGAGCCGGCGGCGACGTCGGGGACCGCCCAGGTGAGGGTGGTACCGGCCAGCGTCGCGCCGCCCGGGACGGCCAGCAGGACGGCGTCGTCGAGCACGTCGCTGAGATCATCGCTGACCTGGGCAGCGTGCAGCGTTGCCGGGCCGGTGTTCGTGACGGCGAGGGTGTAGCCGATCACGTCTCCCGGGTGCACTGTCGCCCCGGCGGGCTGGTCGCTGGCCTTGGCCAGCGTCCAGCTCGGCGTGTGGCTGGTGGTCGTGCAGGAACCGACGCAGCTGCCGCCCGCCGAGCCGGCGGTCGCGGTGTTGGTGATGGTCGCGCCGCGCGCCCCTGCCGCGACCGTCGCCGAGTAGGTGATCGAGACGGTCTCCCCGGCCGGCACGTCCGGCACTTCCCAGGTGAGACGGTCGTCGTCGCGGTTCAGCCCGGCCGGGAGCGCAGCGAGGCTCGCGTCGTCGACCAGGCCGGAGACGTCGTCGATGACCACGGCGCCGGTCAGCAGGGCCGGTCCGGTGTTGGTGACCGAGAGGGTGTAGTCGAGGACGTCACCGGGGACGACGTCGCTGCCGCTGCCCGGGTTCGAGGACTTCGCGAGTTGCCAGGCCGGGGTGGTGTGGGTGGTGACGCACGCTGCCGGGCAGGAGCCGCCCACGTCCTGCGGCCTCGCCGAGTTGGTGATGGTCGCGCCGGCGGCGCCGGGCAACACCCGGGCCGTGTAGCTGACGGTCCGGGTCTGCCCGGGCGCAAGGGCCGGGATCGCCCAGGTCAGGGTGGTGCCGGCCAGGCTGAGCTGCGGCGAGCCGAGGTCGACGGCGGCGCTGGGCAACACCTCGCCGAGGTCGTCGGTGGCGACGGCTCCGGTGATGGTGGCTGCCGAGGTGTTGGTCGCCGTGAGCGTGTAGGTGAGCTCGTCCCCGGGCTCGACCACGGTCCCGGAGGCCGGGCTGCTGCCCTTGGCCAGCGTCCACGCGCCGGTGTGCAGCGTGCTGCTGCAGGACCCGGAGCAGGTGCCGCCGACAGTGGCAGGGAAGGCGACGTTGCGCAGCCGCGCGCCGGTGGCGTCCGGGTGGACGGTGGCGGCGTAGGCAAGGGTCACGGTCTCGCCCGCGGCGACGTCCGGCACGCTCCAGGCGAGGGTGGTGCCGGTCAGCGTTGCCCCCGCCGGCAGGCCGCCGAGGGTGGCGTCGTCGAGGACGTCGGCCAGGTCGTCGACCACGACTGCACCCCGCAGGGTGGCCTGGCCGGTGTTGGTGAGCCTGAGGGTGTAGCCGATCACGGTGCCGGGGACGATGCTGGAGCCGTCGGCCGGGTCGGAGGTCTTGGTGAGCGTCCAGCCGTCGGTCCAGGCTGTGGTGCTGCAGCTGATCGAGCAGTGCCCGCCGGGGCCGACGGGCGAGGCGCTGTTGGTGATGGTCGCGCCGACCGCCCCGTCCCGCACCGTGGCCGAGTAGGTGACCGAGGCGACCCCGCCGACAGCGATCGTCGGCACGGTCCAGGTGAGCCGGTCACCGGACCTGGCCAGGCCGGGCGGCAGTGCGCCGAGGTCGGCGTCGTCGACCAGGCCGGAGACGTCGTCGGCAACGGTGGCTCCGGCGACGGGCACCGGGCCCTCGTTGACGACGGTGAGGGTGTAGTCGATGGTGTCACCCGGTCGCACCACCGCGCCCGCCGCGGGGTTGGAGGTCTTCGTCAGGGCCCACCTCGCCGTGGACTGGCTGGTGCTGCAGCCCAGGCAGCTGCCGCCGGCGCCGACCGGGGCGACCGAGTTGGTGACGGTCACGCCGGTGGCTGCCGGCTTGACGGTTGCGGTGTAGGCCACGGTCGCGGCCTCGCCGGGCAGCAGGGTCGGGATCGTCCAGGTGAGGGTCTCGCCCGTGCGGCTCAGCTGGCTCGAGGTGAACTCGACGTCGGCGTTGGCCAGGACGCCGGCGAGGTCGTCCACCGCGGTGGCGCCGGTGATCGTGCCATCGCCTGCGTTGGTGGCCGTGAGGGTGTAGGTGATGACCTGTCCCGGTGCGACCACCGAGCCGGAGGCCGGGTCGGAGGTCTTGGCCAACGTCCACTTCGGGGTGTGGGCCGTGGTCGTGCAGCCGGCAGCGCAGTCGCCGCCGGTGCTGGTGGGCCTGGCCGTGTTGGTCAGCGTCGCGCCGACGGCCTCCGGCTTGATGCTCACCTGGTAGTCCAGTTCGACGGTCGCGCCCGGGGCGACGTCGGGCACCTGCCAGGTGAGGGTGGTGCCGGTGATGGCGGCATCGTCGGGGAGCACGCCGAAGGTGGCGTCGTCGAGGACGCCGGAGAGGTCGTCGGTGACCTCGGCGCCGTGCAGGGTGACCGGGCCGTCGTTGGTGACGCTGAGGGTGTAGCCGATGGTGTCGCCGGGCTTCACGGTTGCGCCGTTCCCGGCGGTGCTGGTCTTGGCCAGCGACCACTTGGGCGTGGTCTGGACGGTGCTGCAGGAGCCGGAGCAACTGCCACCGGTCGAGGCCGGGGCTGCGGTGTTGCGCAGGGTGGCGCCGCGGGCGTCCGCAGCGACCCGCACCGGGTAGCTGATCGAAGTGGTCTCCCCCACGCCCAGTTCGCCGACGGTCCAGGTGAGCAGGTCACCGGAGCGGGCCAGGCCGGCCGGCAGCGCGCCGAGGACGGCGTCGTCGACCAGCCCGGCGAGGTCGTCGATGACCGTCGGGTTCACGGGCACGGGCCCGGTGTTGGTCACTTCGAGGGTGTAGGTGATGGTGTCGCCGGGGGCGACCACCGAGCCGGTCGCGGGACTGGACGACTTGGCGAGGCTCCACCTGACGGTGGCGTGCCGGGTGGTGCAGCCGCCGGCGCAGCTACCACCGGCCCCGTCGGGCACCACCCGGTTGGTGAGGGTGGCGCCGTCGGCGCCGGGTCGAGGTGTTGCGGTGTAGGTGACGGTGGCGTGTTCGCCCGGCTCCAGCGTCGGGATCGCCCAGGTCAGGGTGTCGCCGGAACGGCTGAGCTGGCCGGAGGTGAACTGCACGTCGGCGTCGGCGAGGCCGGCGAGGTCGTCGACAGCGGTCGCCCCGATGACCTGGGCCTCGGAGGTGTTGGTGGCGGTCAGCGTGTAGGTGATCGTGTCGCTCGGGGCCACGACGCTGCCCGGGGCCGGGTCACTGGTCTTCGACAGCGTCCAGGCAGGGGTGTGGTGGGCTGTGGTGCAGGCAGCCCCGCAGGCCGGCGGGTCGGTCTCGCCGGTGGCGGAAGCGGTGTTGGTGAGCGTCACACCGATCGCGTCAGCAGCAACGGTCGCCGTGTAGGTGAGCTCGGGGGTGGCGTTGGCCTTCACGGTGCCGACGTTCCAGACGAGGTCCTCACCGGCGAGGACCGCAGTGCCCGTTGTGGTCGCGATGTCACTGACCTCGGCATGCTGCAGGACGCCGGCGAGGGCGTCGGTGACCACGACGTCGGAGGTGAACCCGACGGGGGCGCCGGTGACGGTGACCGTGTAGTGGATCGCCTGGCCGGGCACCACCGTGGCGCCGTCGGCCGGGTCGCTGGTCTTGGCGATGGTGAAGCTGCCCTTGGTGCGGGTCAACCGGTTGGTCGCCGTGACCGCGACCGGGGTGTCGGTCCGCGGCAGGACGAAGCTGATCCGGCGGCCGCTGGTGGAGCCGGTGGCACCGGCCACCGCCAACTCGGTCGCCCAGTCGTACGACGAGTCCTCAGGCGCCGGTGGGGCGTCCTCGGTGACGTCGCAGTCACTGCCGACCGGGACGCTGTCGGGGGCGTTCCAGGTGCTGCCGGCGGTGAGCCCGAAGGAGCCGGGGGCTGCATCGGGGAAGACCGTGCCGTCGGCCGCCCGGCAGGTCCACCCGAAGGTGTAGAGCGCGGCCGGGTCGATACCCTCGGTGTCCCCGGTGACTTCCTTGGTGACGCCGAAGCTGCCGGTGATCCGGTTCACCGGATTGCCGACGACGATGGCCGGACGCTGCTGGCCGGCCGGGGTGACGGTGACCGGCTGGCCGAGGTCCGGCGTGCCCCAGACGTAGGAGTCGTCGACGCTGGAGGGCCGGTCCGGGTCGTCCTCGCTGGTCACGGTGCAGGTTGAGCCGACGAGGACGGGCGGGCTGGTCCAGTCCGCGCCGGCTGCGACCGGGCCCCACTTCCCGGTGACCGGCTCGGCGCCGTCGTGGGTGCAGCGGTAGCGCCCGGAGAAGGTGAGGCTGGCTTCGACGGCCGCCGGCACCACGTCGTTGCCGAGCAGCAGTTGCTTGGTGACGGTGAAGGACTCCAGCACCCGGGTCGTGGCGTTGGTGACGGTGACGGCCGCGGTGTCGCCGGCAGCCGTGGCGACCGACCCGCCCGCCGGGTCGTAGCCGGGCTGCTGCCAGGCGTACGAGCTGTCGGTGAGGTCGGAGTCGAGCAGGCTGTTCTCGGTGACCGAGCAGACGGACTCGGCCGGGATCGCCTCGTCCGCCGGGCGGGCGACCACGACGGTGCCACCGGCGGCCGGCAGGACCCAGCCGCCGGAGGCGGCCACCTGGCCGCGATAGGAGCACACCCAGCTGCCGCTGACGGTGAGCGAGGCCTCGAAGGCACTCACCGGACCGTCGTAGGCCTTGGTGATCTCGAGACCCGACCAGCGTCGGGTCGCGGTGTTGGTGACCACCAGCTGGGCCGGTTCGGCCACCGAGGCGACGCGGACGGTGCCACCGAGGTCGGGCTCCGCCCAGGTGTAGGACGAGTCGATCAGGTCGGCGTCGCTCGGGTCGTCCTCGGTGGCGGTGCACTCGGCCGTGAACGGGATGTCGGTGTCGCCGGACAGCGTCGCCGGACCGTCGCCGGTGACCGTCCAGCGGCCGGTGTAGGCCTGGGAACCGTAGGTGCACCGGTAGCCGCCGGAGAACGTGGTGCCCGGTGCCACGGCCCCGGTGGTGCCGTCACCGAAGGCCTTGCTGATGGCCAGGGCGCCGGTCACGCGGCGGATGCCGTTGGTGACGGTCGCGGTCGGGGCGTCGTTGGCGGCCGTGACCCTCGTGGTCGTCCCGCCGCCGGGGAAGCTGACCGACTGGCTGTCCCAGGCGAAGGAGGCGTCGCGGAGCTGGGTCGGGTTCGGGAACGGCCCCTCGCGGAGCTCGCAGGTCCAGCCGAACGGCACCTGGTCGAGCACGGTCACGGTGTCGCCGGGGCGCACCCGGACGGTGGCCTCGAGGCGGCCGCTCTCCTCCGGATCGTTGAGGTGGCACCGGGCGGTGACGCTGAATCCGGCGAAGCCATCGGCCGGGGCGTACCCGTCGGTCTCGCCGCTCAGTTCCTTGGTCGCGCTGACCTTGCCGGTGTCCCGCAGCAGGGTGTTGGTGACGCTCAGCCGGTTGGCGGCCGCGCCTTCGACGGTGACGCCGTGGTACTCCGGTGTCGGGTCCCACCGGTAGGACGGGTCGCCGGCGGGTGACCCCAGAGCCGAGGTGTCCTCGGTCACGGTGCACTTCGAGCCGATCAGGATGTGGTCGGCTTCTCCCGTCAGCGTCACCAGGTTGCCGGCTTCGCGGCCGGCACCGTGCCAGGTGCCGGTGACGGCCGGGTCGTCGCCGTACCGGCAGGCCCAGTCACCGGAGAAGGAGATGCCCGGGTCGATGACCCCGGCGTGCCCGGAGTCGTCGATGATCTTGGCGACCTCGATGCCGGCGTGGACCCGTTCGATCGGGTTGCGGATGCTGATCCCATAGCTGCCGCCGGCTTCGGTGAGCTTCACCGGGTCGCTGATCGAGGCCTCGGCCCACGCGAAGGATCCGTCCCGGAGCCCGGCGTTGGTGCTGCCCTCGGTAGCCGCGCAGGTGGCGCCGAGCGGGATGCCGGTCCAGGTGGTCGAGCCGCCGGCCGCCACCTGGCGGGTGCCCTGGGCGCCGGCGCCGATGCAGGTGAGGGTGACGGGGAAGATGGCTTCGCCGCCGGCGGTGAAGCCGCTGGTCTCGCCGGTGACGGTCTTGGACACGACCACCTGCGCCGTCCGTGGGCTGATCGAGTTCACTGCGCGGACGCTCACCGGCCTGGCGTCGTCGGTGGTGGTGAAGGTGATGCTGCGACCGTCCTGGCCGGTGTGGCCGGCGTCGCCGCTGACGCTGAGGCTCACGCCGTCCCAGCGGAACGGGTCGATGGTCCCCGGGTTGTCCCCCTCGGTGACGGTGCAGGTCGAGCCGCCCGGGATCGCCTCCGCCGGGGCGCCGGAGTCGCCGGCGTTGACGCTGAACCCGCCGGTGATCGTCTCGCCGGTGAGCGGGGTGCAGGTGTAGCTGAAGCCGAAGTCGGCCCCGGCCGGGAAGGCGTCGCCGGCCGTCCCGCCCTCGACGCTCTTGGTGATGCTGAAGGCGCCCTCGGCGCGGTTCAGCGTGTTCACCACGGTGGCGACCGCGCCGTCCTTCCCGACGGTCGTCGGGTCGGGGGTCTGGGTCGACCAGGTGTAGGACCGGTCCCCTTCCACGGGGACGCCCGGGTTGTCCTCCGTCACGGTGCACACCGAGCCGACCAGCACGTCGACCCCTGCTGCCAGGCCCTGGCCGGTGACGTTCCAGGAGCCGGCCCGGACGTCCTCTCCGTTGTTGTAGTCGCAGCGGTAGCCGCCGCTGAAGGTGTGGTCACCGGTGCCGTGGCCGGTGTGGTTGACGACGTCCTTGGTGATCTCGAACCGGGCGTAGACCCGCTTGATGTCGTTGGTGACCGTCACCCGGCGGGCGTCCTCGGCCGCGGGTACCTTCACGGTTACCGGCTCCGGCGCGGCCTTCCAGGCGTAGGAGGCGTTGGGCAGGGCCTCGTGGCCCTCCGGCGCGGCGGTTTCGGTCACGGTGCAGGAGGTTCCGACCGGCAGGTAGGGGGTGAGCCCGCTGACCGCTGACGGCCAGGTCAGGGTGAACGTCTCGGCATAGTCGTCCGGCTCGCCCTTGGCCGCGGCGTCGCAACTTACGGCGACGTCGAAGCTGGTGCCGCCGGCCACCTGGTCGGCGAAGCTGTCGATCTCCTTCGTCACCTGGATCCGGCCGTGGCCGATGGTGGTGGGGTTGGTGACGGTGACGGTCCCGGAGCTGCCGCGGTCGACCGCGATCGTGCCGTCGGTCAGCCCGGCGTAGACCGGATCGCCCCAGACGTAGCCGGGCTTGAGCAGGCCGGACGCCGGTGCGTGCTCGGCGACGGTGCAGGCCACCCCCGCGGGCACGGTGACGGTCTCGGTGCCACCGGCGGCGATGCTCACGGTGCCGGCGTAGGGTGCGCCGCAGTCGTAGTCGAAGCTGAAGTCCTTGCCGGAACCGGTGTAGCCGTTGCCGGTGACGACCTTGGCCAGGTCGAGGTCCACCAGGTCCCGCTGGAAGTAGTTGGTGACCGTGATCGTGCCGGTGCCGTTGGGTTTGATCGTGACGGCGCTGCCGGCCGAGTAGCCGGCCCAGGCGTAGGACGGGTCGAGGAAGTCGCCGTCTTTCGGCGTCTGGTCCTCCGCGGTGACCGAGCAGGTGCTGGCGGCGGGGATGCCGGAGACGGTCCGGGAGGCCCCGGTTGCGACGTCGACGGTGCCGGAGCTGACGATGTCACCGCCGAGCGTGCAGCTGTAGGTGATCGGGAACGTGCGGGTGGAGCCGCCCGTGTAGCCCGCACCGGGGACCCCGTCGCGCGGTGCGACGGCCTTGCTGAGCTGCAGCGAGCCGAACAGGCGGGTGGTGGCGTTGGTGATGTTGACCGTCGAGGTCTGGTCGGCTGCGATGGTCACCGTAGCCGGGTTGGCCGGGGCCACCCAGGTCCAGGACGGGTTGACCAGGTCGGCGTCGGTCCCGGTCGGGGCGTCAGCCTCCGTGACGGTGCAGTTGGCACCGGCCGGGACGTTGTCGATGGTGACGGGCGCGCCGGGGTCGCCGTTGGACGCTGCGGGGTGGACCGTCACCGTCCCGGACCTCACCGTCGCGGTGCCGTGGGTGCACAGGTAGGTGGCGGAGAAGGCCTTGCTGGTGCCGCCGGCATAGCCGTTGCCGGTGACGGTCTTGGTGATGGCCAGCTTGCCGATGGCGAACTTGTTCCGAACCGTGCAGACGGCGCTCTGGCCGGCGGTGAGGGTGAGGGTTGTGCCGGTCAGCGTCCCGCTCGTGCACGACCAGGCGCCGTCCTGGACGTAGCCCGCGGTCGTCGCCGGATTCGATCCGACCTCAGCCAGGTTGTAGTTGCCGGCGATGACGGTCCTGGTCGTGACGGCCTCGCTGCCGCTGACGCCGGAGACCACCTGGCCGGCGACCGCGCCGGACCCGGTGGCCGAGAGGGTCCAGTCGGACGGGGTGGCGATCGTCCCGCTCTGCCCGGTGGTGGTGACCTGCTTGACCAGGGTGAGGGTGGCCCGCGGGGTGTAGGTGTTGGTGTAGGTGCAGGTGATCGGCGCCGTCGACGCGGTCGGTGCGGAGTAGTCCCCGGAGAACCTGAGGCTGGCTCCGGTGACGGTCAGCCCGGTGATGTCACTGTTCCCGGCTCCGTCGACGCAGGTGAGGCCGGTGAAGGCCCAGGCCGGGTCGGTCGGTGCCGTCTCGGCGATGTTGATGGTCTGGCCGGTGACGAGGTTCGCAGTCCTGACGGCCTGGCCGGCAGCCCCGGTGGCGGTCGGGGTAAGGGTGAAATTGCTCCCCCACGGCGAACCGGCCACGTCGCTGCTGGCGGTGAAGCCGGACGTCGGGAAGCTCGGCGGCCCACCGTAGGGGGCTGCCGCCCGCTTCTGGATGGTGAGGGGGCGGACCTCCTGGACCTGCGCGTAGAGACAACCGTTGCTGGTTGCGCTCTCCGGGGTGGTGAAGGTGGTCGACACCGTGCCGAGGCTGGTTACCGTTGCGCTGCAGGCTGTGCCGGTCTGGGTGGCGGTGAAGCCCCGGACGATCAGGGTGTAGCTGACGCCGTTGAAGGTGAAGCTCTGGTCGCTGAGCTGGTTGAGGAACGCGGTGGTGTCGGCGACGTTGTTGCCGGTGGTCTCGTTCATCTCGTAGCTGAAGGGCAGCGTCATGTCCATGAACCGGATGTTCAGGGTGCCGCGGTAGTAGGTGCGCGACAGGCCGTAGACGCCGTTGTTGTTGTGGGTCATCCGACCCAGGTTGAAGATCGTGCCGGGACTCAGTGACGTGATCGAGGCCGGGGAGAAGCCGAGGGCGCTCTGGGTGCTGAGGTCGAGGAGGGTTGGGCAGTTGCCCCGCTGGCTGCCGGTGCCGTGGGCCGCCCAGACGGTGGACCCCGCCCCGGCGTAGACCGTGTTCCCGGTGGTCGCGGAGCTGGCTGCCGTGCCGCCGGTGTTGGTCACGGTGCCGGAGGTGGTGCTGCTGGCAGCACTGCCGAAGCGGATGCAGTCGTCACTGGAGTAGCTCGCGGTGCCGCCGCTGGCGGCGCTGCCCGTGTAGCCGGTGTGCAGCGCCATCTGGGCCTGCACGTTCTGCGAAGCTGAAACTGTGATAGTCGCTGCAGCCGCCACGGAAGGTACCGCGACCAGGCTGACGCAGGCCAAGGCCAGAGCCAAGACCCAAGAGACCCCTCGATTTTTCAGCATGTTCATTCTTTCCCCTAAAAAGAGATGACCATGTTTCGAGTAGGAAGCTACCCCACCCGGCGCCCGAAAAGCGGCGAAACCGGAAAACTCGTACAAGGTTCTGGCTCATTGCCGAGCATTTGTCCCCCATTCTGGGGACATATTCGCAAGAACGTCCCCATTCCGGGTGACCGGCTATTGGGAGCGCCGTCCCAGCATGGGTGACGCCCACTGAGGGGACGCCGGCGATCGCTGCCAGGGGCCCGGGAGTCCGCCTCAATCGCGCCGGCCGGAGCGCTCAGCTGCCGGCGGGGAAGGGGTCTGCGGGCATGGGGATGCCGACGCCCCGCCTGGCTTTCCGGCGGGGCGCCGGCATTCGATCAGCTGAGTGGCCGCCGCAACTCAGTCGCTGACCCCGGGGACTCTGATGTACTTGGTATTTCCGGTGATCGAGGCCGTCGCCGCCGCGAAGATCGAGGCGAGGTCGGCGGAGGTGGCGGCGCAGAAGTAGGAATCACCGTCACCGTTCTCCTTGGCTGTGTTTCCGCTCACCGTGCAATCGTAAGCGTCGCTGGCCACACCGTTGGATTTCGGTGATGCGGCCTTTGCGAGCACGTCACGGACATAGATGGTGCTGCCGTTGGACGTGCCGCACTTGGCTGTGTTCACGTCGCCCACGCCAATGGTAATGATCTTGATGCCCAGGTCCTTGGCCTTCGTGGCCATGGCCAGCAGGTTGTCGCAGGACTGCTTCAGCCCGTTGCCGACGTCGGAGCCACCGGTGTAGCCGATGTCGTAGCTGTTGCTCAACAGCATGGCGTCACTGTGGCTCTGGAACAGCTCCGACGGCGCACCGTCGGTCTCGAAGATGATGACCTTCTTCGGCGTGCCGTAGTCGGCCCGGCTGGGCAACCCATTGAGGTTGTTGCTGTTGGTCAGGTACTGGATGGCGCCCTTCATGGCGGCAGCCAGGTGGGTGCCCTCGTTGGTCGTCTTCTTGTAGCCGCTACTGGCCCCTGGGTAGCTCACGGTGCTGTCAGAGATCTCCAGGCAGTCGATGGCCTTGAACAGGTTGCTGGCGGTATTCACCGCCAGCGTTCCGTCCAGAGGCGAGCCGGTGGTGTAGTTGTTGGAGTAGCCGACCGGCACCCAGGAGCCGTTGAAGGTCCACTTCTTGTTGGTCTGGGGCACTTTGCTCTGGCTGGTCGAGACGAAGGTCTTGACGCCGTTGAAGGCATAGCCGTCGAACGTGCTGCTGGACGGTTCCTGGGTGAGGCAGGTGGCCGGTGTGCTCTTGGCGATGGTGCCGAAGGCCACGAACTGCTGGTCGCGGTTCATTGTGAGCAGCATGTTCTTGAGGCTCTGCTTCATGTTGACGAAGGCGCCCTGCATGTTTGGCTCGAGTTCGCTGTCGGCCATGGATGGGGTTCGGTCGGCAATGACCACCACGTCCAGCGGGTTGGGTGCGATCGAACCGCACATTCCCTTGCAGGCCGCCGAACTGAGCGCGCCGGTCGTCCCGGTCGGGATGTTGATGGCCGGGCCGAACATGAAGTCGACGATCTTGGTGTAGGAGACCTTGATGGTGTTGCACGCCGCCCCCGCGCCGCCGCAGGGCAGGACACAGATCACACCGTTGCAGCCGGTCGCCGCCATTCCAGTTCCCTTGGTCCAGGCTGTGCCCGGATTGCAGATGCCGGGCACCTGGGTCTCGTCCGGGAGGTTGGTTCCCGGCTTCACCGCGATCGCGCAGAACAGCTGCACCTGGACGGAGGCCGCGTTGAGGTTCAGGTCGGGGGCGCTGGCCAGTGCGAACGCCTTGGCGTCGGCCACCGCCGCCACCGCGTCCGGGAGGGCATAGCTGCCGGCCTGAGCAGCGGCGTCGACAGCTGCGCGCACGGCCTGGCGCTCGTACGCCAACTTGGCTATGTCCATCCCGAGTGCTGCGGCCGCCAGCAGCATCAACATGACCATGGCGAGGATGATCGCAACGGCGCCACGTTCGCGCCGGCCCTTGATCAGACGTCGAAGGTTGCTCATTCGATTCTCATCTCGCTGGCCTTGGTGACAACCGAGACGCTCGGGAGCCCGAGCAGCGCCGGGGTGAGCCAATGGTGCTGGTACGAGATCCGCACCACCACCGTGCCGCCAGGCTTCTTGCCGGCGTCGTAGCTCCCACTGCAGTTCGTCCCCGGGCTGCCGGGAAGACGGCAGGTGACCGAGGTGGTGACATTGGTGATGTTGGGCAGGTAGGACACCTCGGAGTTGACGACCGTGACGATCTCGGACTCGGTCGCGGAGAAACTCCCGGCTCGAGCGGCGTCGCGGGCAGCGTTGGCGAACACGGCCTGGGAGTTGATCATCATGCCGAAGTCGACGACTCCGAACACGAGCATGATGAGGATGGGGGCGACTAACGCGAACTCAAGTGCAGCGGCCCCGCGCTGCGACTTGCGCGATCTCCACTTGGCGAGCACGCGCGATCCATTCTGCCTTTTTACTGCTCCGGACCCCTCCAGAATTGATTGGAGTCTAGGCCGCACCTGGGAGGCCTGTCAATGCAGAGATGGATCTCCATACATTAGTGCACAGCCTGCAATTGTCACGGATTCTTCTGGGCGTGTCGTGGCTCAGAGCAAGACACGTAACCCCTAGCCGCATGCCTATTGGCGCGGAACTACATTATTGTGATCCGGGCGGGGAAGGTTTCCCGTGTCCCCCTTTCGGGCGACACCGACGAGCTGCCCTTGTCCCCCTTTAGGGCGACACAATAGATGTAAAGGGCCCGCCCGGCGACTACTGCGGAACGCCGATCTTCTCCAGAATCCTGCGCCGTCCGCTCACGTACGATATTTCCAGGTCACCCAAATGGATGACATCGCCGTCTGCGACCAGTCCCTTGGCACGGTCGGCGCCGAGTTGGGCGTTGATGCGCACGGCCCGCTGCCCGCGGGAGGACCCCCAGGCCCCGGTGAGGACCCCGCGGAGTTCGGCGAGCTCGACCGACCCCTCTGGGGCGACCAGCTTCATCCGCCTGCCATTCACGACGATGTCGGCCACTCCGCGGCCATTCCTGGAGAAGGCGAGCAGGCCGTCCACTCGCGGCATCAGCAGCATCCGCCCGATCAGCAGCACACCGCCACCGAGGCCGACAAGGGCGACGATGGCCACCAGGGTCGGCGCGAGTGTCGGCGGGAGCTTCAGCGGTGGGGGCGCAATCGCAGCACTCCCGGCGAGGACCGGCGCGAACTCCAGGCCCAGGTCCTCCTCGAGCACCTTGCGCCACGGCGAGGTCACCTTGGCCGTGAGGCCGACCTCGGCGCCGGACCCGGCCGAGCCCGAGACCATTGCCTGCGCTGCCACGGCGACGTGGCCGCCGGGCTCTAGCGTGACCTTCTCCGGCAGGCCGGTGAGGACCACGCTGAGCCCCGCCTGCGGCTGCACCTGCAGATCTTGGAGCTCCACCGGCACGTGGCTGTACGGAGAGGTGAAGTCCAGGCTCACCGCTACCGGCGCACTGCTCGCCAGCGCAGCTGCGAGGTCGCCCGACCAGGCCACCTGGATGGGCGCGGCCAGTTCATCCTCGAGCGCTTTCGCCGCCTGCAGCCGGACCAGGTCGCCACCGAGGTCGGCGAACCGGTTGCCGACCTCGGTCGCACTCTCCTCGGTTGCCTTCGGCAGCACCTTCTTCAACAGGGCTGCATCCGTGTTCGCCTTGAGCGAGACGGCGTAGGCGGCCACCTCGTGGTTCTTCGCGAGATCGGTGGCCCGGCTGTTCAGCTTCTTCCAGGCCGTCGACCCGACGTCTGCGTACGCGGAGCCCGGGCGGGCGTCCAGCACACCATCGGTGATCAGGATCAGGGCAGCCAGCCGGTGGGTGTCCGCACGCTCCAGTTCAGTCAGTCCGGCCGCGATGGCTGCGCCGATGTCGGTGTGGTCGCCGGCCGCGGTCGCGGGCAGCTTGGCGAGGATGGCGTCGGGGCTGTCGCCGATCACGCCCCGGAACCGGGACCTGGCTGCCGAATCGAAAGTGAGCAGCGAGACCCGGTCGTCGGCTTCCAGCCCGGCGAGCAGGGTACGCAGCTTCAGCCGGACGGCGTGGTAACGCCCGCCCTGGTTCATGGACCCCGAGGTGTCGACCAGGACGACATAGTCAGCCGGCTCCGATGCGAGTCCCAATGCTGCGACGACGTCGTCGACACCGAACGTTCCCGGGGCGGCCTGCGCTGCCCCCGGCACAGCCACCAGGCCGGCTGCCAGGCCGAGGAGAGCCCCGGCCAACTTCGTGCTGAATCGCACCACTTACCCCTCTTAGATGTCCTCTTTCGGGTGACCCCTACTCGGAATAGCCCTATTTCATGTCCCCTTTAGGGGGACAGTAGAGGGCCTAGTGGGAACAGTTTAATACGAAGTTGAGACTTCTTCGCTCGAATCTTTGACAAACCGGTGGCGCCGTGTGTAATCATTCTCTGGAAGTGACTCTGGGTAGAAGGTTTCCCGGGTCACCAGCGGAAACCTATCCCAACACCTGAAAGGGGTCTCTCATGAAGAACCTGCCCGCCAAGATCGTCGGATCCATCGTGGCCACCAAGGAACGCGGCGCCACCGCAGTCGAGTACGGCATCATGGTCGCGCTCATCGCAGCCGTGATCATCGTCGTCGTGACCAGCATCGGCACCAACATGTCGTCGATGTTCAACAGCGTCGCCACCAAGCTCTGAGCGACCCACCCCAGCCTGAGTGAGGCACCCCGGGCGTGCCCGGGGTGCCTCACGGCACTTCCGGGATCCGCCCAATAACCGCTCCGGCAGGGAAGTCGGGCCGATGCCCAAGGATTCCTGACAACTGAATAAAGTCACCCGCAGGGAGGACTCTGTCACCCGGGTGGAGGACAATAGTCACCCGGGTCTGGAAGTCCGACCCAGGCGGATGACAAAACGCAACTTACACCGTTGCTATTCTGTCACCCGTAAGGATGACAAATCCGGCACACTCACCGGGGCGCCAGTTCGGGGCCCGGCTCAAGTATTTCAATCTCGCTCGAACCGCTGGCGGCGGAACGGGCGAGCGCCACCGCGGCAGCTCGCTGCCGTTCATTGTCAATCACTCGAGTCACAAGGCGGTCCCCCAGCATGCAACGCCGTGTCATCGCCGCGGTCGCCGCGGTTCTCCTCGCCGGCATCGGCGCGTTCCTTCTCTACAACTACGTCAACAACGCCGACAAGCGCGCCATGGCCGGCCAGGAGGCGACCCAGGTACTCGTGGTCACCAAGGTCGTGCCGGCAGGCACCACTGCCGAGAGCATCGCGCCGTACCTCGAGACCCGGCAGCTGCCCAAGGTCGCAGTGGTCGGCGACGCCCTCGCGAACACGGCTGACGTGCTCGGGCTGGTCACGACCACCGACCTGCAGGTCGGTGAGCAGGTGCTCCGGTCCCGGTTCGCTGAGCCCGGTACTTCGATCACGGGCCAGGTGAAGGTTCCCGACAACAAGCAGGAAGTCAGCATCACGCTGGAACCCCAGCGGGTCGTCGGGTCCACGATCGCCGCCGGCGACAAGGTCGCCATCTTCTTCACCGTCGAGGGCGAGACCCGGATGGTGCTCAACGACGTCCTGGTCACCAACATCCAGGGCGGGCTCGACCCGGCTGCCACCGACGAGGGCGCAGCCCCGTCCGGATCACTGGTCGTCACCTTCGCCCTCGAGCCCAAGGACGCCGAGCGGGTCGTGTTCATCGGCGAGACCGCCAAGCTGTGGCTCGCCCGTGAGGGCAAGGACACCGCGAACCAGGACACCAACGGCGTCAACGTCAAGAACGTCTTCAAGTGAGCCCGGTACTGGTCATCAGCCACAGTCCCCAGGTAGTTGGACTCGTCCAGCAAGCCTGGGGGCCGGACGGCTTCGCCATCGCCCCGGAACGGTTCCCGGACACCGTCCCGGCGCTGCTCGCGCTCCTGCAGGGGGCTCCGCTCCCCGCCGTCGCCGTGCTCGACCCGCGCGGCGACACCCAGGCTGCGCTCTCGCTGGCCGTAGAACTCGACCGCAACTTCAACATCGCCTCCGTCCTGGTGAGTGACCAGGCGGCGGCACTCGGCCTCGCAGCCATGCGCGCCGGGGTACGCGACATCGTCGCCCCCGACGCACCTGTGGAGGAGATGAAATATGCCTTGGAGCGGGCCGCCACCCACTCCGGGCCGCGGGTGCAGCAGCCGCCGGTCACGCCCGGCGGCGCCACCCAGCGGGGGAAGGTGGTCACGGTGGCTTCGCCCAAAGGTGGCGTGGGGAAGACCACCGTGTCCACCAACCTGGCTGTCGGCCTGGCCCAGAAGCTGCCGCAGTCGACGGTCCTGGTGGACCTCGACATCCACTTCGGTGACGTGGCCAGCGCCCTGAACGTCACGCCCGAGTACACGCTGCCGGACATGGCGCACGGCCCGGCCAGCCACGACCCCCTGGCGCTGAAGACCTACCTGCACCTGCACCAGACCGGGCTGTACGTGGTTCCGGGTTCGGACTCGCCCGCGGCAGCGGACGCTGTGACCTCCAAGGAGGTGGTCAACCTCCTGGACACCCTCGCCGGCCAGTTCAAGTACGTGGTCGTCGACACCGCCCCCGGGCTGAGCGAGCACACCCTCGCTGTGCTCGACCAGACCGACATCCTGGTCATGGTCACCAGCCTCGACGTGCCCGGCGTCCGGGGGCTGCGCAAGGAGCTGGACACCCTCCGCGACATCGGCCTGCTGCTGGAATCGCGCGCTGTCGTGCTCAACTTCATGCACCCCACCCGGGGCATCTCGGTGAGCGACGTGGAGGCATCCATCGGCCGGAAGGTGGACTTCCAGCTGCCACAGTCCAACTCGGTGCCGATCTCGGTGAACCAGGGCATCCCGCTGCTCCAGGCCGGCAGCCGCGACCCGGTCGCCAAGCAGCTCCGGCTACTGGTGGACGTGGTCGACAACAACGAGAAGGTCGGCAACAAGGGCCGCCGGTTCCTCGACTTCGGACACAAGAAGGAGGCGACCTCATGAACCTCTCCGATCGCGTGCTGGCCGTTCAGAAGGGCGAGCGTGGGATCCCCCGGGATCCGAACTCCCCGAAGGTCAGCTCCACCCCGGCCCGCGCCTTCGAGCCCGGGTCCCCCGTCGCCGGTCCTGGCGGTGC
Organism: uncultured Propionibacteriaceae bacterium; assembly: GCA_964421325.1. Taxonomy (GTDB): domain Bacteria; phylum Actinomycetota; class Actinomycetes; order Propionibacteriales; family Propionibacteriaceae; genus Propionicimonas. The sequence continues at coordinate 9,199 of CAYQXH010000007.1, read as the reverse complement.
CGCCGGCGACAATGCACCGCCGGCACCCTGGCTGCCGGTTCCCGAGTCCGTCCAACAGCCGGCAGCGGCGCCTTCGGTGACCTGGGCCGCCCCGGCCCCGAACGGTGCCGATGACCATCGCCTGGCCAGCCGGGCACCGGCTCCGCCGGTAGTCGTCGAGACCCACGACGCCCTGTCCCGGATCAAGGAGGACGCCGTCGAGCAGCTGTTCGAGCGGATGGGCTCACGGCTCAGCGACCCGAACCTGGACGAGGCGGCGCTGCAGAGCCTCGTGCAGCAGGAACTCAACGCGATCATCGAGGGCGGCAAGCTGCCGCTGACCGCGCGCGAACGCCAGCGGCTGATCCGTGAGGTGCACGACGACGTCCTCGGGCTGGGCCCGTTGCAGCCCCTGATCGACGACAAGGCCGTGACCGAGGTCATGGTGAACGGCCCGTACAAGGTGTACGTGGAGCGGGCCGGCAAGCTCACGCTCTCCCAGGTGCGCTTCAAGGACGAGCCCCACCTGCGCCGGGTGATCGAGCGCATCGTCAGCCGGGTGGGCCGCCGCATCGACGAGTCCTCGCCGCTGGTGGACGCCCGCCTCGAGGACGGTTCCCGCGTGAACGCGATCATCCCGCCCCTCGCGGTGAGCGGCTCGACGCTGACCATCCGCAAGTTCTCCAAGGACGCGCTGACCGTCCCCGACCTGATCAACCTGCAGACCCTCACGCCGGAGATCGCCGAACTGCTCAACGCCTGTGTGGTCGCCCGGCTGAACATCATCGTCTCCGGCGGCACCGGCACCGGCAAGACCACCCTGCTGAACATCCTCAGTGGGTTCATCCCGAGCACCGAGCGCATCGTCTCGATCGAGGACGCCGTCGAGTTGCAGCTGCAGCAGGACCACGTGGTCCGGCTCGAGTCCCGCCCGGCGAACGTCGAGGGCAAGGGCGAGGTGACGATCCGTGACCTGGTCAAGAACTCGCTGCGCATGCGGCCGGACCGGATCATCGTCGGCGAGGTTCGTGGCGGCGAGGCCCTCGACATGCTCCAGGCCATGAACACCGGCCACGACGGCTCGCTCTCCACCGTCCACGCCAACAACCCCCGCGACGCGCTCGCCCGACTCGAGACCCTTGTCCTGATGTCCGGCATGGACCTGCCCCTGCGCGCGATCCGCGAGCAGGTCTGCAGCGCCATCGACGTGATCGTCCAGCTCACCCGCCTCCGGGACGGCACGCGCCGCGTCACGGCTCTCACCGAGGTGCACGGCATGGAGGGCCAGACGATCACCATGCAGGACGTCTTCGAGTTCGACTACTCCGCCGGCGTCTCGCCCGATGGCAAGTTCCTCGGCAAGATCCAGCCCACCGGCGTCCGGCCGGCCTTCACCCAGAAGTTCTCCGACCTGGGCATCCGGCTGTCCCCAGGCGTCTTCGGTAGCGGTGCCATCTGGACGGGAGGACACCGTTGATGGGTTTCCTCGCCTCCCCCGCAGCCCTGACGGCAGGCTGGGCACTGCTCGGCCTGGCGGGACTGGTCACCGTCGTGCTGATGCTGCTGCCGAGCCACCGGCTGCCGCTGACCCGGCGTCGTCCGGGTGCGGTGGAGACCGGTTCGGGCCTGAAGAAGATCGCCGGCGTGGCCACCGACACCGTCGACAAGGTCATGCGCGGCCGCGGCGGGTCGCTGAACACGATCCTCGACGAAGCCGGCGTGACGACGCCGGCGAAGGACCTGATCGTCATCGTCGGCGCCGCGGCCCTGGCCAGCTTCGCCTTCGGGCTGGTCGCCGGCCAGCCGGCCATCGGTCTGCTGCTGGCCCTGATGTGCCCGGTGGTCGGCCGGATGCTGCTCTCCATGCTGGCCGATCGACGCCGCAAGGTCTTCGGCGGCCAGCTCGACGAGGTGCTGCAGATGATGGCCGGCAGTCTGCGCGCCGGCTACAGCCTGCCCCAGGCTGTGGCCACGATCTCCCAGGAAGCGGCCCAGCCGGTCTCGACGGAGTTCGCCCGGGTGACCAACGAGGTCCGGGTCGGCCGGTCGATGATGGAGTCGCTGAACGACGTGGCCGCCCGGATGCGGAACGCCGACTTCTACTGGGTGACCCAGGCGATCGGGATCAACCGGGAGGTCGGCGGCAACCTGGCCGACGTGCTCGAGAACGTCGGCAAGACGATCCGCCAACGCAGCCAGATGAAGCGGCAGGTCGACGCCCTGGCCGCGGACGGCCGGCTCTCGGCCATCATCTTGATGCTGCTGCCGTTCGCGGTCGCCCTCGTCCTGTTCTTCCTCAACCCGACCTACATCATGAAGTTGTTCACCGACCCGCTGGGCTGGATCATGCTGGGCGCCGGGGTGGTCATGCTGACCATCGGCGGCATCTGGATGACCAAGGTCATCAACCTCAAGTACTGAAGGCGCAACCATGACCATGAGCCTTACCGCCATCGCCGGGATCGCCTCGCTCGCCATCGGCGTCGGGGTGTTGTTGTGGTTCGCCTTCGGCGGTGCCACCGTCGGCAGGAAGCGCACCCTTGCGAACCTCAGCCGGCAGCTGGAGAAGCCGAAGGCCAAGACGGTGCTGCCCGAGCGGAAGCAGGGCACCGACCTGCAGGAGATCATCCGCCGGCAGAGCCCGCCGGCACTGCTGAAGCTCGTCACCAGGCTCTGGACCGGAGCCGGCCGGCCGGAGGCCTGGCCGGTGGAGCGCCTGCTCGGCACCAAGTACCTCCTGGGCCTTGTCGGTGTCGGCCTCGGCTTCCTGGTGTTCAACGTGAACCGGTCACCGATGTACATGGTGCTCGGGGTCGGGCTGGCCCTGCTGTTGTTCTTCCTGCCGGAGCTCCGGCTCTACAGCATCGGGATCGAACGGAAGGAAGCGATCAAGCACCAGCTGCCGGACACCCTCGACCAGATGAGCATCGCGGTGAACGCCGGGCTCGGCTTCGACGCGGCCATGGTGCGGGTGGCGAAGAACGGACGCGGCGAGTTGGCCAGCGAACTGGTCCGCACCCTGCAGGACATCCAGGTGGGCCAGACCAGGCGCGCAGCGTACGAGGACCTGGCCGACCGCACCGGGGTGGACACCCTCCGCAGGTTCGTCCGCTCGATCATCCAGGCCGAGGCCTACGGCATCGCGCTCTCCGACGTCCTCCAGACCCAGGCCGACGAGCTCCGCACCGAGCGCCGCCAGTACGCCGAACGGAAGGCGATGGAGATCCCGGTCAAGGTCGTGTTCCCGCTGATCCTCTTCATCATGCCGGCCATGTTCATCGTCGTGATGGGCCCGGCGGCGATCGGCATCATCGCTGCCTTCGGCAGCATGGGCTAGTGGCCAACCTCGTCCCGGTGCTCCTCTGCGCCCTGGTGGCCGCAGGGGCCGCCTGGGCCCTGACCGGCACCATGCTGCGGCTGGCCGAGTCGCAGGCAGCGATCCTGCACCGGTACCTCCAGGTTCCGGTCGCTGCGATCCTCGGCGGCCTGGCCGGGCTGGCCGGCAGCTGGGCTGAGACCCTCGCCTTCGTCGTGCTCGCGATCGCTTCCGGGCTGCTCACGGTGATCGACCTGGCCGAGGAACGGCTGCCGGACGCGATCGTGCTGCCCCTGATCCCCCTCACCGCCGTCCTGCTCACCCTTTCCGCCTGGGTCACCGCTGACTGGGGGTCCCTGCTTCGTGCCCTCGGGGCCGGGGCAGCCCTGTTCGGGTTCATGTTCGCCATGATGGTCTTCTCCCCCGACCTCGGGTTCGGCGACGTCAAGCTGGCTGCCGTCACCGGCATGTTCTGCGGCTGGTTCGGCTGGGGGGCGGTGCTCCTCGGCTTCGGTGCAGCCTGGATCGCGTTCGCAGGCGTGGGGGTGGTGATGCTGGCCACGCGCAAGCGACACGGCCGCGGGTCCTTCGCCTTCGGCCCCTTCATGATCATCGGCGCAGTCGTCGGTGTCTTCTGGGCCGGCGCGATCCTGCCCTGGTGAGCCCGGTCAGTCCGGCTGGATCGCCTGGTCCAGTTTCAGCGTCCGCGGTGGCGCCTGGTCGCCGCTGGCCCTGCGGATGACCAGCACGTCGCAGTGCGCGTGCTCGACCACCTGGTCGCTCACCGAGCCGAGCAGCAGGCCGGAGAAGCCACCGAGCCCCCGCGTGCCGACCACAACCACCTGGGCCTCCTCGGAAGCCTTGATCAGCTCCCGGCCGGCCGCGCCGTGCGGCACCTGGAAGGTGACCTCGACGTCGGGGTACTCGGCCAGCCGCGCCGCGGTCTGGGCGGTGAGTTGCTCGAGGACGGCCTCGGCGAAGTCCTCCACCGGGGGTACGTAGCCCGGCGTCCAGGTTCGCGGCCTGGGTGCGTTGCTGATCGACCAGGCCCGGACGATCCGTGCTGGGGCGCCCACCTTCGAGGCCAGCCAGAGTCCCTTGCGCAAGGCCTCGTCGGCGAAGTCGGACCCGTCATAGCCGATAACGATCGGAGCCATCTCATCCATGACCCGACTCTACCGGCCATAGAATCGAGAGCGGGCGGGACTGGTTGGACGGGAGCAGCTATGAACCAACCGCGCAGGACCCTCATCCTCGGTTCGGCCGGGCGGGACTTCCACGTGTTCAACACCCTGTACCGCGAGGACCCGACCCACGACGTGCTCGGCTTCACGGCGGCCGACCTCCCGATCGGCACCGGCGGACGCTACCCGGCCTGCCTGACCGGGCCGTTGTACCCCGGCGGCATCCCGATCCTGCCGGAGTCCCGGCTCGAGCAGGAGATCTCGGCCCTGGCCATCGAGGAGGTCGTGTTCGCCTATTCCGAGCTGGGCAGTGCCGAGGTGCTCCGGCTGGCCGCCCGGGTGCTGGCAGCAGGGGCCGACTTCCAGTTGCTCAGCCCGTTGCGGTCGATGCTGGCCACCAGCAAGCCGGTGATCGCGGTGACCGCAGCCAGGTCGGGCGCCGGCAAGTCACCCACCGTCCGCTACCTGGCCGCCCTGATCGCAGCCTGGGGTCTGCGGGTCGCCGTCGTCCGGCACCCGGTGCGGGCCCAGAGCTTCGCCGAGGACCGGGAGCACGCTTTCGCGGTCGTCGACGGCGACCTGCTGGACAGCTGCGCCCGTCCGACCCGGGAGCCCTACGGGCCGGTGCCGGGCTCGTGGGTGTTCTCCGGACTCGACTACGCCGCCATCCTCGCCGAGGCCGAGGACGTCGCCGACGTCATCCTCTGGGACGGCGTCGGCAACGACCTGCCCTTCCTCCGGCCACGGCTGCACATCGTCCTGACCGACCCGCTGCAGGCCGGGGAGGAGGCCGACTACTTCCCCGGCGAGGTGGGCCTGCGACTGGCCGACGTCGTCGTGATCACCAAGTGCGACTCCGCGACGATCGAGCAGATCGAGCAGCTGGAGAGCGGCGTCGGCCGGATCAACCCGGAAGCCGCTGTGCTCACCGCCGACTCCCCGGTACTGGTCGAAGGCGCTGCGAACGTCGCCGGCCGCACGGTGGTGGTGGTCGAGGAGGTGCACAGCCTGCACCTCGGCGGCCTGAAGCCCGGCGCCGGCCTGACGGCCGCCCGCCAGGTTGGCGTCTCCGGCATCATCAGCCCGATGCCCCAGGCCGTCGGCTCCCTTGCCGCCGTCTACCGGCGCCACCCAGAAGCCCAGTCGGTGCTACCCGTCCCCGGCTTCAGTGCCGGCGAGCTGGCGGAGGTGAAGGCGACCATCGAAGCCACCCCGAGCGAGGCGATCATCAACGCGACCCGGCTCGACCTGGCCACACTGCTCGGCGTCGACCGGCCGATGGCGCGGGCGCACTACGCGCTCAGCCCGCACGATCCCGACCAGCTGGCCGGGCTGGTGTGGGCCGCCGTCGGCCTGACCAGCTGACTCGCTGCGGTCCCGGCGCCCGGTCGGCGCTACGATCTCATGCCTGACCAGGAAGGAACCCATGACCGACCACCGGGTGCTCAGCCCCGCCCAGTTGCTGGCCGTAGAGCAGATCGAGACCTACGGCTCGCACAACTACCATCCCCTGCCGGTCGTGGTGGAGAGCGGCTCGGGGGCCTGGCTCACCGACGTGGACGGCAACCGCTACCTGGACTTCCTCTCGGCCTACTCGGCGGTCAACTTCGGACACTCCAACCCCGAGTTGGTCAAGGTGGCCGTCGACCAGCTGGCGAAGGTGGCCATCACCTCGCGGGCGGTCTACTCGGCCACCTACGGGCCGTTCATCGAGGCGCTCGCCAAGCTCTGCGGCAAGGACATGGTGCTGCCGATGAACACCGGGGTCGAAGCCGTCGAGTCGTCGCTGAAGCTGGCCCGCAAGTGGGGTTACGAGGTGAAGGGCGTCCCGGAGGACCTGGCCAACATCATCGTGATGGAAGGCAACTTCCACGGCCGCACGATCAGCGTGATCTCGTTCAGCTCCGACGACGACGCCACCACCAACTACGGCCCGTTCACCCCGGGTTTCGTCAAGGTGCCCTACGGCGACCTCGCCGCCATCGAGGCGGCCATGGACGCCAACACCGTCGCGATCCTGGTCGAGCCGATCCAGGGTGAGGCGGGCGTGATCACGCCGCCGCCGGAGTACCTGCCCGGCATCCGGGAGCTGGCCGACCGGCACCGCGTCCTGATGATCGCTGACGAGATCCAGTCCGGGCTCGGCCGCACCGGCAGCACCTTCTACTGCGAGCAGGTCGGCGTCGTGCCCGACCTCTACCTGCTCGGCAAGGCGCTCGGCGGCGGCGTGGTGCCGGTGTCGGCAGTGGTCGGCAACGCCGACGTGCTCGGCCTGCTCAAGCCCGGCCAGCACGGTTCGACGTTCGGCGGGAACCCGCTGGCTGCCGCCGTCGGCCTCGCCGTGGTGCGCCTGCTGGAGACCGGCGAGATGCAGCGCCGTTCGCGTGAGCTCGGCGCCCACCTCCACCAGCGGCTGGCCGGCCTGATCGGCCGGGGGGTCACCGAGGTCCGTGGGATCGGCCTCTGGGCAGGGGTGGACGTCGACCCGGCCCTCGGCAGCGCCCGCAGCATCTGCGAGCGGATGCTGGCCAGGGGCGTGATCGCCAAGGACACCCACGGCGCGACGATCCGGATGGCGCCCCCGTTGGTGATCACCGTCGAGGAGCTGGACCAGGCCGTCGACGTGCTGGCCGAGTGCCTTGCGGAGGCTGCGTCCGAGCGGCCGCTGGCGTCCGCGACCACAGCGGTCTGAGACAGTTCACGCCCGACCCCGACCGCAGCACGGTTGGGATCGGGCGTGACGTCTGTCTGTCCCTTGCCGCCGGGATCCGGACGCCCCCCGGCGAGCCCGGATCCTGACGGGGTGGAGAAAGCCGGGTCCGGCTCAGGCGGCCTTGACCGCAGAGACCTCGAGCTCGAGGGTCACCTTGTCGGCAACCAGGACGCCCCCGGTCTCCAGGGCTGCGTTCCAGGTGAGGCCCCAGTCCTTGCGGTTCACGACGACCTGGCCCTCGAAGCCAACGCGGCTGTTGCCGAACGGGTCGACGGCCACGCCACCGAAGGTGAACGGGACGGTCACGGACTTGGTGACGTCCTTGATGGTCAGGTCACCGGTCACGTCGACGGTCTCGTCGTCGCTGATCGCGAAGCCGGTTGCCTTGAACGTGATGGTCGGGTAGGTGGCGGCGTCGAAGAAGTCGGGGCTGGCGAGGTGGCCGTCGCGGTTCGCGTCGCGGGTGTCGACGCTGGCGGCCTGGATGGTGACCTCGAGGCTCGAGGCGGCCGGGTTCGCGCCGTCGATCGTCGCGGTGCCGGTGACGTCGTTGAACGCGCCGCGGACCTTGGCGATCATCGCGTGGCGGGTGACGAAGCCGACGCGGGAGTGGGACGGGTCGAGGTTGTAGGTACCGGAGAGGTCCTGCAGGCGGGCGGACTGGGTGGCGGTGGTCATTCGGGGTTCCTCCTGAAGCGTTGTTGAAGTCTCAACTAAAACCATAGTACCCGATTGTTGATTCGTCAACTATCGCCGACCGGGCCGCCCGCCCCGAAGGCCCTGCCGAGGTGTGTGGCCGGGAGGTAAGGTGACAGCACCACTCAGCCGGACGGCGCGCCGCCGCCCGTCCGACGACCTGTACGGAGGATGGATGAGCAACGCGACCTTCAGCCACGACGAGGTCAGCCTGGAGCTCCCGCTGGCGGAGGCGACGCAGGGCAACAACGGGTACGACATCACCAAGCTCCTTGCCACCACCGGCGACACCACGCTCGATGTCGGTTTCGCCAACACCGCATCGTGCCGCTCGGCGATCACCTTCATCGACGGCGACGCGGGCATCCTGCGTTACCGCGGCTACCCGATCGAGCAACTGGCCGAGACGTCGACCTTCCTCGAGGTCTCCTACCTCGTGCTCAACGGCGAGCTGCCCACCCCGGCCCAGCTGGACGAGTTCTCGAAGGGAATCGCGAAGTACCACCTGATCGACGAGCGGATGCGGGAGATGTTCCGCTCCATGCCCCGCAAGTCCCATCCCATGCCCGTGCTGTCGGCCGGCCTGAACGCGCTGTCCACGTTCGCCGAGTCCAAGTACGGCGCCGGCGCCCACGACCCCGACCGGGCGACCCACCTGCTGTTGGGCGCGATGCCGACCCTCGCCGCCTACGGCTACAAGAACTCCGTCGGGCAGCCGTTCCTCTACGCCGACGAGTCGCTGAGCTACATCGAGAACTTCCTGCGGATGTCTTTCGGCCTGCCGACCGGCCCCTACCCGTTCGACGACGCCTTCACCAGGGCCCTCGACGTCCTGCTGATCCTCCATGCCGACCACGAACAGAACTGCTCCACCTCCACCGTCCGCATGGTCGGCTCGTCCGGGGCGAACATCTACGTCTCGGTCGCCGCCGGCGTGAATGCCCTCTCCGGGCCGCTGCACGGCGGCGCGAACCAGGCCGTGCTCGAGATGCTCAAGGGCATCCGCGAGGAGGGTGGGGACGTGACCAGCTACGTGAACAAGGTCAAGGACAAGAAGGACACCACCAAGCTGATGGGCTTCGGCCACCGGATCTACAAGAACTACGATCCACGCGCAGCGATCATCAAGAAGCACGCGGACGAGATCCTGCGGAACCTCAACGGCAACGACGAGCTGCTCGACCTCGCCGTCCAGCTCGAGGATGCCGCGCTGTCGGACCCGTACTTCCAGGAACGCAAGCTCTACCCGAACGTGGACTTCTACACCGGCCTGATCTACCAGGCGATGGGCTTCCCGCAGAACATGTTCAC
>CAYQXH010000006.1:0-42477 GCA_964421325.1 uncultured Propionibacteriaceae bacterium | reverse complement strand
CGGCCATGCTGCCGACGTTGCACAGCGACCGCCTGGTCCTGCGACCCTGGGCGCCGGAGGACGCCGGAGCCGTCCTCGACCTGTACTCGCGCTGGGAGGTGGTCCAGTACCTGGGGACCACACCGAAGACGCTCAGCGAACGGGCTGAGGCCGAAGCCCGGATCGCGGTCTGGACGGCGTTCCCCGGACCGCTGCACGGCGTGTGGGCGATCGTCCCGGCCGGCGGGCAGCGACCGATCGGCACGGCACTGCTGAAGTTGCTGCCGCACAGCGGCTCCGGGACGCCGTCGGGGCACACCGAGGTCGGCTGGCACCTGCATCCGGACGCCTGGGGGAACGGTTACGCCACCGAGGCCGGCCGGCGGTTGCTCGGCCACGCCTGGGAGCAGGGGCTGGATGAGGTCTTCGCCGTCACCTATCCGCAGAACTCGGCCTCGCAGGCGGTCTGCCGCAGGTTGGGAATGGTCCAGCTGGGGCTGACCGACCGCTTCTACGACGTGACCTGCGAGCTGTTCCGCGCCGACCGGCCGACCCCCTGAGGTGGAGCGCCGGCCCGCGCCGGCTACTGGCCGGTGCGCCCGTCGATGCACTCCCGGAGCAGGTCGGCGTGGCCGACGTGCCTGGCGTACTCCTCGACCAGGTGCACGATGATGTCGCGCACCTCCGTCGGCTCGCCATGGACGTCCACGAGTTGGTCGAGGTCGAGCCCGGCGTGGACGTCCCGGGCGTGCGCGCTCTCGCGGCGCCAGGACTCCCAGGCCTCCGCCACCAACGACTCGTCCGCCACAGCCTCGTTGAAGTCCAGGTCGGGGTCGGCGTCGGTCCGGTACAGGCGGGGCAGCTCCGGGTGGCCCTCCAGCACCCGCCGCGTCCAGCTGTGCTCGACCCTGGCCAGGTGGCGGACCAGTCCGAGCAGCGACATCGTGGACGGCGGCACCGACCGGGTGGCGAGTTGCTCGGCGGTGAGGCCTTCGCACTTCAGCTCGAAGGTCAGCCGGTAATGGTCGAGGTAGCCGGCCAGCACCGCCTTCTCGCCGCGGCCGTGTTCGATGGCCTCGCGCGGGTCCGTGCCGGGTTCGGCCCAGCTGCCGTTGAAGTTCACGCCGGCACCACGCGCAGGATCTCGCTCATGGAGCGCATCGCAGCCGGCAGGATCCAGTAGTAGACCCAGGTCCCGCGGCGCTCGCAGTCGACGATCCCGGCCTCCCTGAGGACCTTGAGGTGGTGGCTGATCGTCGGTCCGGAGACCGTGAAGTGGGGGGTCAGGTCGCAGACGCAGGCCTGGCCGCCGGCAGCGATCAGCGCAGCCAGGCGCAACCTCACCGGGTCGCCGAGCGCCTTGAACATCGAGGCGAGCTCAACGGTGGCCGCCTCGTCCGGCGGGTTCACGCCCAGGACGCAGCAGGGCGTCTCGATCACGGCGAGTTCGACAGGCACCCGGCTATCTTGACATACGTCGAAACAGGATCCAAGATGCTGCTGATTCGAAATCTGTCTATCCAAGGAGAACCCATGACTGACCTGGCCACCGGGCCGCAGGAGCTGAAGGAAGCCGTCCGCGAGCGCTACGCCGCAGCGGCCAGGGCGTCCCTCGACCTCGTCGGCGGGTCGTGTTGCGGGCCCGCGTGCTGCGCTGAGGACCGGGCGGACCCGGTCACCGCTGACCTCTACGACGAGAAGGCCGCCGACCTCGAGGGCGCCCTCAGCGCATCCCTCGGGTGCGGCAACCCGACGGCGCTGATCGAGCTGCAGCCCGGCCAGGATGTGCTCGACCTCGGCTCGGGGGGCGGCCTGGACGTACTGCTGTCGGCCCGGCGGGTGGCGCCGACGGGTATCGCCTACGGCGTGGACATGACCGACGAGATGCTCGAGCTGGCACAGCGCAACAAGCGCGAGGCCGGCGTGACCAATGCCGTGTTCGTCAAGGGCTCGATCGAGGACATCCCACTGCCGGACAACTCCGTCGACGTGGTGATCTCGAACTGTGTGATCAACCTGTCGACCAACAAGCCCGCAGTGCTGCGGGAGGCCTTCCGGGTGCTCCGCCCGGGTGGCAGCTTCGCCGTCTCCGACATCGTCCTCACCCGGGCGCTGGAGCCGGAGTGGGGCAATCTCGTCGGCCTGTGGACGGGTTGCGTCGCCGGGGCGCTCGTCGACGCAGACTACCTGCGGCTGCTCGCCGAGGCCGGCTTCGCCGAACCTGCGATCCAGGTGACGCGCACCTACGACAACGATGACCTGGCCGAGCTGGCCGGGGCGTTGCCGGCGTCCGAGCTGCCGGCAGGGACAACGGTCGGGCAGGCGATCGAGGCCCTCCGGGGAGCCTTCGTCAGCGCCTTCGTCCGGGCAGGGAAACCACTCGACTGAGCGCTCGGAGCAGCAGGTACGGCCGGCCGGCCCTCACCGGCCGGCCGGGCCGGTGGCCGCGTCCGGGCCGCGCAGCCCGAGCTCGAAGCCGCGCAGCCAGTAGCCCTCGATCAGGTCGTCCCAGCCCAGTTCCGGGTCACTCAGGATCTCGGGGTGCCGGGACAGCAGCCGGGTGAGGAGCACGTCCGACTCCAGGATGGCCAGGGGCTGCCCCGGGCACTTGTGGGCGCCGTCACCGAAGCTCAGCACGGCCTGGTTCACCCCGGACGGGAGCGCACGGGCGGGACACAGGTTGAGCGGCTCGGCGCCGACGGCCTCGGGGTCGGCGTTGGCGGGCCGGATGCAGACGTCGAGCAGGTCGCCCGGCGACACCGTCCAGCTGGAATCGCCGTCGGAGATGTCGAACGCCCCCTGCGCCCTTCGGTAGAGGTGTCCCACCATGGGCTCGAGCCGGATGATCTCGTTCAGGATGGCGAACCGCTCCGGCTGCCCGGCCACGAGGTAGCGCTCGAGGAGTTGCCGGTGGTTGAGCAGGTGCCAGGCGGCCATGCAGATGAACTCGCGCGTCGTCACCATGCCGGCTGTGCCGTAGGTGACGCACTCGACGAGGATGTCGGCGTCGGTGTAGCCCTCTGCGATGAGGTGGCTGATCACGTCCTGGCGCGGCTGCTTGCGGCGGGCGCGGATCGCCGGCCGGACGTCGGCGACGTAGAACCTCAGGATCGGGACCAGCCCGCTGAATGCTGCCCGCGCCCACTGCCGGGGCGTCCGGCCGAGGTCGGGCTTGGTGATGTCGAAGGGCGGCTGGTTGAAGAAGCTGACCAGCCGGGACGCCATCCGCGGGACCGGGGAGTCGGTCAGCCCGACCACTTCAGCCGTGACCTCCACCGCGTACAGCAGGGCCAGGTCGTCCAGCCGGCAGGATCCGGCCGCCTCTGCCCGGCCCAGCAGGGTGTCGGCGCAGGTCTCCATCAGCCCGGTGTAGCGCTCGGCGACGACGGCGGGGGCGAAGAACCGGCCCACCTTGCTGCGCTGCTCGTCGTGCAGCGGACCGTCGGAGATCAGGATCGGATGATGCTTGAGATAGCCCTTCGGGATCGCCTCGGCTGTGAACCCGGCCTGGGTGGTGAGGTCACGTCGGCGCAGGACCTGCCGCGCGGTTGCCAGCGAGCGGATCCGCCAGACGTGGCCTTCCTGCTGGACGCGCGGCGTCCCCGGCTCGCCCGGCTTCACGGCCCGGCGAAGGGATGCCCCGACGTCCATCGATCAGTCCTCCCCCCGGCTGTGTCAGCAACAGGCTAGCGCCACCCCGAAGGCGCTCAGCCCGCCCTTGCCGGCCGCCCCGGAGGGCGTGCGCGATCGGCCGGGTCAGACTCGATCGACTAGCGCGCCACCTCGGCCTCGAGGCTGTGCTTGATGGTTGCGAGGTGTTGGTCCCAGGCGGTTCGCATGGCGCCGGCCACCATCGGGCCGAGCAGCCGCAGCATCCCGAGTGGCTGCAGCGTGGTCTGCAGCGTGACCTCACTGACGCCGTCGACCTCGACGATGGTGCCGACGAGCCAGACCTGCAGGCGGCGGCCCTCGCTCCGGGTGCGCCAGCGATACGGCCGGTCGACCTCGTCGTAGGTGATCACCGAGTCACCGACCGGACCAGCGAACCGGACCCGGAACCGGCTGCCGGCCTGCAGCTCACCCGGGTTCAGTGGCTCGACCGCCTCGAGCTTGTCGTTCCAGTCGAGCTCCCGGTGCAGGTCGGTCAGGTAGTCGAAGACGGCTGCAGCCTGCCGATGGATCCGGGCCTGGTTGACCACGGTGACGCCACGGGGCGTGCCGGTTCCGGTCGCTGCCGCCATGAGTTCCTCCTGCGGCCAAGCGTAGGGTCAGCCCGGGGCGCAGGAGGCTGATCAGCCATGATCGGACCGCGGGATCGCGGGGCGGTGGGAGCAGGCCTACCGGGACCGCTGGCGTTCCTTCAGCCGCTCCTGCTCTGCCACCACTGCGCGATAGGAGTCGCGCTCGTGGAGCAGCCATCCCGGGGGGTCGGCGATCAGGGCACCGATCTGGTCGGACGTGAGTGCTTCCTCGATACCGCCGCGGGCCAGCCCCGAGCGGGACACGCCGAGCTTCTGGGCGACCACGTCCCGCGGGAACGGACCGTTGCGCCTCAGGTCGAGCAGCCACTGCGGCGGGTCGGCGCGCAGGGCCTCCAGCTCGTCCCGGGTGATCGGCGAGCTCTGGAATTCTGGCGGCGCGGCCGGCAGGTAGATCCCGAGTTTGCTGGCCGCGGTCGCTGGCTTCATGGTCTGGCTCACGCTCCGCAGCCTAGAGGAGTCTCGACGAGGCCGCCTCAGGCACCGTCCCGCACGGGGCGGCCCGATCGGCGCCGCGAAGGTGGGACTAACCTTCCGGGGTGACCATCCCCGATCCGTCCGCCGATCACCCGCAGCGCCAACCGGGCCTCCGGGTGGGGCACGTCCCTGGGGTGACGCTGACCAAGTGGCGCCGGGTGTGGGCCGACCGGCTGCGACGCGTCCCGCTCGAAGTGGTCGAGGTGACGCCGGCGGAGCAGCGTCGGGTGCTGGACGCCGGGCTGGTGGACATGTGCTTCGTCCGGCTGCCCGTGGCCGGGGAGGGACTGCACACCATCCGTCTCTACGACGAGGTCCCGGTCGTGGTGGTGCCCAAGGATCATCCGGTGGCAGCCTTCGACCAGGTCAGCCTCGCCGACCTGGCCGGCGAGACCTTCGTAGAGGACGACGACTCCGCCAGCGGCATCGACCGGGTCGCCTGGGGGGCCGGCATCCTGCGCCTGCCGCATTCCGTCGCCCGGTCGTACAGCCGCCGCGACCTGGTCTACCGGCCGATCAGCGACGCCGACCCGACCTCGATCGCCCTCGCGTGGCTTGCCGACAACCCGAACGAGTTGATCGAGGAGTTCGTCGGGATCGTCCGCGGCCGGACCGCCAACAGCTCGCGAACCGCGCAGGCCAAGGCCGCCAAGGCGGAACCGGCGGCGAAGCCCGCCGCGCCGCCAACCAAGCGGGGTGCGCAGAAGGCTGCTCGCCGCCCCGGCGGGTCACGGCCGGCCCGGGGGCAACGTCACCACTGAGCCGCTCCTCGATCCTGGGCGCCACGGCCCGATCATCCAGACGCCGGCGGCCGGGAGGTTCAGACGTGGCGGCCGGACTTGAGGACGGCCTGGTACTGGGCGCGTTCGTAGGTGGACGGGTCGGGCACCGAGGCTGCGCTCATCGCTCCACGCAGCTCGTCGATGCTCCTGTAGTCGTGCTCGATGAGCCAGTTCTCGGCCTCGGCCAGCATCGTCGAGATGGCTTCGGGCCCCCGGCGCAGGACCGCCGAGGTGGTGCAGGCGACATCGGAGCCCACCAGCACCGCCTTGATCACCTCGGTCCCGTTGTGCACCCCAGACGTGCAGGCCAGCCCGACCTCGGGCAGCTGGCCGCGCAGGATGCCCAGCCATCGCAGCGCCAGCCGCTGGTCCTCGGGATCGGAGAGTTCGGCCCGGGCGAACAGCCGGAGGTCGTCGAGGTCAAGGTCGGGGGCGTAGAACCGGTTGAACAGCACCAGACCGTCAGCACCGGCGTCCACGGCCTGCGAAGCGAACTGCGACAAGGCCGAGTAGTACGGCGACAGCTTCACGGCGAGGGGGATCTCGACGGCGATCCGCACCGCCTCGATGGCGGCAAGGTGCGCCAGCTCGACCTCGGACCCACCCTTGGCCGGATTCGCGGCCACCGAGTACAGGTTGAGCTCCAGCGCGTCGGCCCCGGCTTCTTCGAGCTCGGCTGCGTAGCGCTGCCACGAGCCCGGCTTGGTTGCGTTCAGGCTCGCGATCACCGGGATCTTCAGCTGCTCCTTGGCCTGCTGCAGCAGCCGGCGGTGCCGGCCGGCGCCAAGAGCCGGCTGCTCGATCTCGGGAAGGGCGCCGCCGGTGAACTCGGCGAATTCCTCGCCGGCCTGCATCATGTCGGAGAGTTGCGTCTCCTCCTCGAGCACTTCCTCCTCGAACAGTGAGGGCAGCACCACCGCGGACGCCCCAGCTGCCTCAAGGGCGAGCAGGGAGTCGATCCGGCCGGTCAGCGGCGATGCCGATGCGATCAGCGGGCCCGTCAGTGGCAGACCGAGATAGCTGGTGGCCATTTGGGGCCTCATGATTCCTCCTTGACCACCGGCAGGCCCCGGACGAGTCCTGCCAGTTGCGAGTAATAGTGCCAGCGTTCGTCGGCGTCCGCCTGTGCAAGCATTGCCAATTGTTCAGCACGCGCCGGATTTGCCCGTGCCAGCATCGCGAATCGGGTCTCGTTCATCATGAAATCCTTCACCGGCATTGTCGGTGCCTTGCTGTCCAGGTGCAGGCCGTCGCTGCCGGGGCGGAACCGGTACAGCGGCCAGTAGCCGCTGGCGACGGCTTCACTCTGGTGGCTCATCGAGGTCGCCATGTCGATGCCGTGCGCGATACACGTGGAGTAGGCGATCAACAGGGACGGGCCGGGCCAGGCCTGGGCCTCCAGCATCGCCCGCACGGTCTGCTGCTGGTTCGCCCCGATCGCCAGCTGGGCGACGTAGACGTTGCCGTAGGCCTGCGCCAGCACGCCGAGGTCCTTCTTCGGGTTCGACTTGCCGGCCGTGGCGAACTTGGCCGTCGCCCCACGCGGGGTCGCCTTCGACGCCTGGCCGCCGGTGTTGGAGTACACCTCGGTGTCGAGCACCAGGATGTTCACGTTCCGGCCGCTGCCCAGCACGTGGTCGAGGCCGCCGTACCCGATGTCATAGGCCCAGCCGTCACCGCCGACGATCCAGACCGACTTGTCCACCAGCTCGTCGGCGAGCGACAGCAGGCTGCGGACCCGGCCGAGGACCCCTCGGCCGGCAGCGACGAGCCCAGCGGCGTCCCGGGCTTCGCCGGGCTCGGCGGGCGTCCCGGCGTGCGCGGCCGGCGCGCTGAGGTGCGCAGCGAGGACGCTCTTCAGCTCCGCCACCCGGGCGCGCTGCGCGGCCAGGCCGGCCTCCTCGGAGGAGTCCGCTGCCAGGATCGCGTCGACCAGTTCGTGGCCCACCTCGTTGCGGAGCCCGGCGAGCAGCCGCCGGGCTTCGGCGTGCTGCTGCTCCCAGGCGATCCGCATGCCCAGGCCGAACTCGGCGTTGTCCTCGAACAGCGAGTTCGACCAGGCCGGGCCGCGGCCGTCGGCGTTGGTCGTGTACGGCGTGGTCGGCAGGTTGCCTCCGAAGATCGAGGAACACCCGGTGGCGTTGGCGACGATCATCCGGTCGCCGAACAGCTGGGTGAGGGTCTTCAGGTAGGGCGTCTCGCCACAACCAGAGCAGGCGAGCGAGAACTCGAACAACGGCTGCAACTGCGCGACGCCCTTGACCTGGTCGTGGCGGACCTGGCTGCGGTCCACCTCCGGCAGGCCGAGGAAGAACTCGAAGTTGGCCCGCTCGGCCTCCCGGTGCTCTACGGCCCGTAGCAGGTTCAACGACTTGTGCTTGAGCTCGCTCTTCGACCGTGCCGGGCAGACGTCAACGCAGATGCCGCAGCCGGTGCAGTCGTCCGGGGCAACCTGCACGATCAGCCGCCGGCCGGGCAGCTGCCGGTCCTTGTAGTCCTTGTGCTGGAAACCGTCCGGGGCCCCGAGCAGGTCCTCGGGGGTGGCCAGCTTGATCCGGATCGCCGTGTGCGGGCAGGTGATGGCGCACTTGCCGCAGTCGATGCACAGCGACGGGTCCCAGATCGGGAGTTCGGCGGCCAGACCGCGCTTCTCCCACTTGGCGGTCCCGGTCGGCCAGGTCCCGTCCACCGGCAGGGCGCTGACCGGCAGCAGGTCGCCCTGGCCGTGCAGCATCGCCCCGGTGACCCGACGGACGAAGTCGCCGGCGGCCAGCGGCATGGGCGGCAGCCGGTGCTCGTGGCTGGACGGCGCCAGGGCTGCCGGCAGTGGCTCCAGCGCAGCGATCGCCGCATCGATCGCTGCGAAGTTGCGCTCGACGATGGTGCGGCCCCGCAGGCCGTAGGTCTTCTCCACAGCCGCCTTGATCGCAGCGATCGCCTCATCGGCCGGCAGCACCCCGGAGAGGTAGAAGAAGCAGGGCTGCATGACGGTGTTGATGCGCTTGCCGAGGCCGGCCGCCTTGGCTACCGCCTCGGCGTCGATCACCCAGGTGCGCAGCTTCTTGTAGGCGATCTCGGCCTGCACCTCGACCGGCAGGTGGTCCCAGGTCGCCGCGCCGTACGGGGAGTTCAGCAGCAGGGTCGCCCCGGGCTTGGCCACGTCAACGGTCTTCATCGACGTCAGCAGCTCGAACTGGTGGACGGCCACGAAGTCGGCCCGGTCGACCAGGTAGGTGGCCCGGATCGGGGTGCGGCCGAACCGCAGGTGCGAGACGGTGACCGCGCCCGACTTGCGGGAGTCGTAGACGAAGTAGCCCTGGGCCGCAGCGTCCGGCTGCTCACCGATGATCTTCACCGAGTTCTTGGCTGCGCCGACCGTGCCGTCGGAGCCGAGCCCGAAGAAGACGGCGGAGAGGTGGTCGTCCGGGACGCGGAAGTCGTCGTCCGGAGCCAGCGAGAGGAGGGTGACGTCGTCGACGATGCCGACGGTGAACCTCGGCTTCGGCTCGGGCCGGGCCAGTTCGTCGAACACAGCCTTCGCCATCGCCGGGGTGAACTCCTTGCTGGAAAGGCCGTAGCGCCCGCCGATGACCCGGGGTCCGAAGCCGCTGGCTGCGGCCGTGGTCCCGGCAGGCTCGGCCAGAGGTCGTGGCCGCTGCGACAGGGCCACCAGGACGTCTGCGTGCAGCGGCTCTGCCGGTGCCCCCACCTCCTTGGTGCGGTCGAGGACGGCGATGCTGGTGACGCTCGGGGGCAGCGCGGCAAGGAACGCCTCGACCGGGAACGGCCGGTACAGCCGGACGGTGAGCATGCCGACCTTCTCGCCCCTGCGGACGAGTTCGTCGACGGTCTCGGTCAGGCATCCGGCCGATGAACCCATCGCGACCACGACCCGCTCGGCGTCCGGGGCGCCGTGGTAGTCGACGAGGGAGTAGCTGCGGCCGGTGCGCCCGGCGAGTTCTGCGAACACCTCGGCGACCACCTCGGGCACGGCGAAGTGGAACGGGTTGGCCGCCTCAGCGGCCTGGAAGAAGGTGTCCGGGTTCTCGGCCACCCCGCGGATCACCGGGGCGTCCGGGGTGAGCCCGCGGGCGCGGTGCGCCAGCACGTCCGCCTCGCGAACCAGCGCCCGCAGGTCGGAGTCGGCCAGCAACTCGATGGTGTTCACCTCATGGCTGGTGCGGAACCCGTCGAAGAAGTGCACGAACGGGATCCGGGTCCGCAGCGTGGCCGCATGGGCGACTAGGGCGAAGTCGTGGGCCTCCTGGACGCTGGAAGCCGCGAGCATGGCCCAACCGGTCGTCCGGGCGCTCATCACGTCGGAGTGGTCACCGAAGATGCTCAGCGCGTGCGTGGCAACGGTGCGGGCGGCGACATGGATCACCGCCGGGGTCAGCTCACCGGCGATCTTGAACATGTTGGGCAGCATCAGCAGGAGACCCTGCGACGCGGTGAACGTCGTGCCGAGGGTGCCCTTGGTCACGGCGCCGTGCAGGGCACCGGCGGCGCCGCCCTCCGACTGCAGTTCGACCACCTCGGGAACCGCGCCCCAGAGGTTCGGCCGGCCGGCCGCCGACCAGGCGTCGGCGGCCTCGCCCATCGCCGAGGACGGCGTGATCGGATAGATCGCGATCACCTCGCTGAGGGCGTGCGCGACGAGCGCTGCCGCCTCGTTCCCGTCCAGCGTCGCGCGGGCTCGGTCACGCTCAGCCACCGCGTGACCAGGCTCAGCGACCTTCTCGCTCCCGAAACGTGCGCTTGCTCCCGGAATTCCGGGGGCAAGGGCACTAATCGGGAGCGTGGTGGGTGCGCCGGGCCGCTCGTGTGTGGTCACCGGGTCATTCTCGCGCTTCAGAGCGGCTGCCGACCGACCGTCCCGACGATGCTGGTCCGGTACTCGGGGCTGCTGAACCGGGCGTACTCGGCTTCGGCCGCCCTGATCCGGGCGGTGACGTCCAGGCGTTCGGAGGGCTCCTCGTTGCCCGGCGTGGTCAGGAACTTCTCCAGGCCGGCGAGGCCGGCTGCTGCGCGCGTGGCCGCTGCGGACTGCTTGGCGTCCAGCCGGGCGCCGTACCAGTCCGAGGCCACGATGTAGTCCCTGCCGAACAGTGCCCGGAACTCTGGTGAGTCCAGGTCCCAGCCCTCGGCGCTGTGCCCGTGCGCCATGATCTCCAGCAGCGCCCGCAGCGGCGGGATCGCCAGCTCGATCGTGCCGTCGTCGAAGTACGCCTTGGCCACCCGCTGGTGGGTGGTCACCATGGTGGCCATCGACTCGGCGAAGACGTCGGCGTCCTGTAGCTCCGGCCGCAGCATCTCGTCGGTGAAGACAGCGTGCGGGTGCAGGAAGATCCGGCCGAAGTACTTGCGGGCGAAGGCCTGGGTCATGCGGTAGCCGAGCCGGCTGGCCAGCACCGGCTTGCCGGCATGCTCGAAGTCCTCGATCTTCTCCAGGGCGCCCTCGGCGAGCAGGTTGGCTGCGCTGCGCTCCGTCGGGGTCATGCGCGAGAAGACCTCCGGCACGAGCATCGAGATGTCGTGCTCGACGCGGACCTTCGGCCCGACGTAGCCGGCGCAGGAGATCCAGCCGTCATAGCCGGTGAGGGCGTAGGACAGCAGGGCCGCGTTCAGGTCGATGATCGCCGGCAGCGCGTTGAACGGCCCCTTGGTCATGGCGCCCTCGGAACCGGCGCCGGTGGTGGACGGCGACTTGCCGGTCATCGAGGAGATGAACTCTGCGAACAGCTCCGGCAGCTCCAGGTAGTGCAGCGGGTTGAACGAGCACAGCGGGGGCACCGGCCCGTCCGGCGGGTTGTTGCGCCTACCGGCGGCCACGACGTCCACCGGCAGCGGCAGCGGGGTGTGGGACGGCAGCCGGCGCACCAGGTGCGAGGCCAGGTCCGACACGGCGGTGGCCGCTGCGTTGGTGCGGTCGGGCCGCTTCTGCAGGTAGCGCGGGTTCTTGCTCGGCTTGCCGTCAACGATGCGGGGGTTCGCAGACGACACGAAGTAGGCCGGCGAGGCGCCGGCTGGGGCGTCGGCGGCAGCACTGATCAGGTTGCGCATCGGCTCGGTGAACGCGGAGAACGCAATGGCGTCGTCGCGCATCTCGATCGCATCGGCGCGGGTGAGCGGCTGGAAGTTGGACAGGAACGTGCCGGGGCTGGCGATGTCGGCTTCGGCCTGCTTGTCGTAGCCGCGGTGGATCGCGTCGTCCGGCCGCTGGAAGAGCAGTTCCTCACAGTTCTCCACCAGCTTGTAGGACCGGCTGTCGTCCAGCCCGAGCATGTGGCCACCGACCACAACCGAGGCGGTGATGTCGTCCTCGGTCTGCACCTTCACGGCCGGGTTGAAGTCGTGCCGCAACCCGAACAACCGCCAGGAGCCGTCGGTGTCGAACCCGACCCGCAGCATGTTCACCATGATCTTGTCGCCGTCCAGGCGCAGGTTGATCCCGCGACGGCCGTTGATGATGCCGACGCTGAAGTGACTGCGCCAGTCGGTGCCCCAGTCCGGGGTGTAGAACCGCTTCACCACGAACACCAGTTCCTTGATGTGTTGCGGGATCGACTCCAGCCAGGCGTTGTAGTCGGCGGTGTACTCGGCAGTGGACGGGGTGAGCAGCTTGATCACGCTGCCGATGCTCCGGTCGTCGTCGAGGATCGGCCGCCGGTCGAGGCCGTGCTGGCCGGGGTCGGCGAACCGGTCGGAGAAGTCCTTCGCGAGGATGGCTGCGACGGCGTCCATGTCGGACTCGAAGTCCGGTGAGTAGGCGTTGCCGAAGATGAACGCGTCGGTGATCGCCTTGGAGATCTCCGACTTGCCGCCGCCGGAGACCGTGCTCGGCTTGTGGCAGCTGGTTGCTGTCGGCACCGTGCCGACAAGGCTCCACTGGGTGCGGTCGGCAGCCTGCTGCACCATCCGGACCTGGTAGCCGTCCGGGCTGAGGTAGTACTTGTCGGCGCGCAGCCTGATCGAGCCGTGGCTGCCGTCCGGGTTGACCCAGGACGCGGTGAGGGTGCGCAGCGAGAAGGTCGGGTTCGCCGGCACCAGCACGATGTGCGGCTGCTCGGTGTCGGTCGCATAGCCCTGCGGCTGCAGCTCGAACCGGCCGGGATCACGGTCGAGGACGGCGTCGAGGGTGTAGTCCGGACCGGCGGAACTCACCGTGTACTCCTGGCCGAGGTTGTAGCTCGGGAAGACGAGGGCGCCGCCGGAGTGCTCCTCCTCCGCGTTGCCGAAGAGGTTGGCCGAGTAGCTGATCTGGGTCTTGACCTCCTTCTTGCAGTAGCCGAAGTAGTTGTCGGCGATGACCGTGACGATCACCCCGCCGGCGTCGCGCGCGCAGACCTTGAACGCCTGGCCACCGTTGTACAACTCGGACTCCTCGGTCCAGCACATCCCGTCGCGGCGCTGCCGGTCGGTTGCGACGCTGGAGTGCGGCAGCCCGAGCTCGGACTTGGTCAGCCTGGTCAGGTGCGGGGCGAGGATCACGGCCCCGGTGTGCCCGGTCCAGGTCTCCGGCTTCAGCGATGCGTCGTTCTCCGGGAGGTAGGGGTCGCCACCGTTGCCGAAGATGCCCTCGACGAAGTCGAGGTTCGCGACCAGGCCGCCGGGCACGATGAAGCGGGTCTCCATCCGCTTCTCCCGCACGTAGCCGGGTACTGCGGGGGCGACCAGCGGACGCAGCTGGAGCGAGACGAAGCAGGAGGCCGGGACCGTCTGGTTGGCGGTGTAGGGCAGCACCAGGTCGACCTGCGGCGGCTGGAACGCGAGCTCGAGCAGCCGGGCGAACACGACCTTGGGGACGGCGATCTTGTCGTCCGGGATGGGCAGGCCGCCCTCGGCGATGTGGAACACCCCGGCTGTGGTCCGCCGGTCGTTGGCCGGGTTGTGCAGGACGCCGTTGGCGAGCCGGTAGCTGCTCAGCAGCGGCGAGGTGTAGGAGTCGGAGTCGTGCGGCAGGGAGAGCGCCCTGGCCAGGCCCGGCTCGTCGAGCACGAACGTCCGACGCGGCAGTTTCGGGCTGACGCCGGTGTCGGCCAGGTAGTCGTCCAGCCAGGTCTGGATGCGGCTGTCCGCGGCGCAGAGCCGGTCGGCGAGCCGCCGGCTGAGTTCGCGCTGCCGCGCCAGGATCGGGGCGACGAGCTTCGCCGTCTCCGAGTCCTGGATCTCGGCAGGCAGGGCCATGCCGATCTGGGCCAGGCGGAGGTTGATGGCGGCATTCTGGGTCGGGGCCATGCCTCCATTGTGGTCAAGGATCCGGGTCGTCGTCCCCTGGTCTCGTTACCGCCGGCGCCCACGAGCCGGCTTCCCGCCCCCGCCGGCTCCGGGACGGACCCGCGCTGCCGGCGCCGCAGCCGACGCAACGAACGCCCGCGAACCGGTCCGGGCCGGATCCGCAATCCCCCTAATGGGGGACACAAATGGCCTTTGTGCCCGGATTCCCGTGGTGCTGGGGCAGCGGATCTGCCAGCGGTCTCTGCATTGGTGTCAATGGCGAGTAACCTCCCTCCATGGGGACGGTATGGGTGGGGTTGGCCGAAATAGCACTCGGCCTGGTTTTCTGTTTCCTGGGCCACTCCGCTGCACGTGTGGTGCTGGGTTTGTGGGGTGCGGTGATCGGGTTCTTCGCCGGTGCGCTGCTCTACGTGATGGTCTACCAGTGGGTCGGCGGTGGCTGGATGGCCGCTGTGCCCGACTGGACCTTCTCGATCGGGATGGCGTTGCTGCTGGCGTGGCTGTCGTTCGCCTTCTACACGGTGGGCGTGCTGTTCTCGATGGGTGCCGTGGGTTGGGGTCTCGGCCACGTGCTGGCCCAGGCGTTCCACCTGCCGGCCTGGCTCACCTTCTCGCTCGCCCTGCTCCTCGCCTCCGGTCTGGTCATGGCCGGGTGGACGCTGAACATCCCGCGGCTACTGCTGATCGTCCTCACAGCTGCGGTCGGCGCGGCCGGGATCATCGACGGCACCCAGCTGCTGCTGGGCGCGCGGCTGGACTGGTTCGACGAGACCCGGTGGCGGCTGGACACTGCAACCTCGGCAGCCTGGCTCGGGGGCTGGATGCTCCTGGTGGTCATCGGAATCATCGTGCAGTCACGCCAACCGGCGCAGGGCACCCTGCGGGCCGCCTACGGCAAGGGCGACTGACTTCTCCTTGGGCCCCGGCACCATTCCGGTGCTGCCGGAATAGTGCTCACCGGATCCCGCGCTACGCTCTCACCGAACCCACAGCAGAGGAAAAGGAACATGCTCGTCGTCACCAGTAACGACATTCCCGGATACCGCATTGAGGCGGTGCTCGGCGAGGTCATGGGCATGACCGTGCGGAGCGCCAACATCGGGGCGAACATCGTCGCCGGCTTCCGGGCCATCGGCGGCGGCGAGGTGGACGAGTTCACCAGGCTGGTCTACGAGAGCCGCCAGCAGGTAATGCAGCGGATGTGGCAGGACGCGGTCAGCCGGGGCGCCAATGCCATCACGGCCATGCGCTTCGACACCGGCTCCATCGGCCAGACCTTCACGGAGGTCTGCGCCTACGGCACCGCCGTCATCGTGGAACCGATCGCGGACGGGCAGCCGGGAGCCACCAAGCAGTCGGCCGGGGTGGTCGCCAACCAGGGCGGCCAGCAGCGCTGACCCCTCAGCTGCGGGCCAGGGTCCCGAGAACCGCGGAAGCGACCTGGTCGTAGCTGCGCTCGGGGTGGAAGACCAGCCATTCCAGGCCGGCCATCAGGGTGGCGCCGACGATCGACGCGGCCTGCACCCCGGCCACCACCGGCTCCGTCCCACCCGCCTCGAGGTCACTGACCAGCGGCGAGAGGGCGATCCCCCGCCAGACCTCGATGGACTCCCGCCAGGACCGTTCGGTCCGGAACAGCTCGGTGACCATCACCCGGGCGGCCGAAGCGTGTTCCTGCACCAGCCGGAGCAGGACGCGGACGACCTCGTCGCGGAGCTCCACCCCGCTGCGGCCCTCGGTGGCCTGCTGCAGGGCTGCGGCGAGGAGTTCGCTGTTGCGGGCCATGATCGCCTCGACCAGGCCGGCCTTGGACTCGAAGTTGTAGTAGATCGAGCCCTTGGCAATGCCGGCCTTCTCGGCGATCTCGTCGATCGAGGCCGAGGTGACGCCGCGGGCGGCGAACAGCTCGGTCGCTGCGTCCATGATGGCCTCACGGGTGCCCTGGCGCCGGGCCACCCGCCCGTCCTGCCGTCCGGCTGCCGTCATGCCCGCCTCCTCAGATGCTCAATGCCGGGTGCAGCCGCGACATCGTCCACATCCGCTTGCGGGCGGACGCGATCGAGGTGGCGGCCAGCGACACAACGAAGATAGCCGCCAACACGGCCACACTGAACCAGAACCGGGCCTCAATCCCGCCGGTGATGGCCTCCCGCAGCCCGGTCACGACGTAGGTCATCGGCATGAACGGGCTGATCACCTGGAGGAAGGCCGGCGTGGTCTGGATCGGGTAGGTACCGCCGGCAGAAGCCAGCTGCACCATCAGCAGGACGATGATGACCACCTTGCCGACCGCCGAACCGAGGGTGACCTGGAAGAACTGCTGCAGGGCGAAGAAGGCAGCGCCCGCCAACAGGGTGAAGGCCAACGTCGCCAATACGTTCTTCGGGTTCAGGCCGACGGCGAAATGCATCACCGACAGCATGACCACCACCTGGCCGAGCGAGAGCAGCAGGGCCGGATTGAGCGAGCCCCAGGCCATCCTGAAGCCGTTGACCGAGGTCATCAGTGCCCGCGTCTGGAGTGGCCGCAGCAGCAGCCAGGTGATCAGCGCCCCGACCCACAGGGCCAGGGAGATGAAGAAGGGGGCGAACCCCTCCCCCCAGGAATCGGCCCGGTGGACGTGGCCGGCAGCCAGGTTCGCCGGGGTGGCGATGGCCTGGGCCCGGTCGGCGCGCACGGCCGGGTTGTCGTCCGGGATCGCCTCGGTGCCGTCGGCCAGCCTTTCACCCAGCTCCCCCGCTCCGGAGGCTGCGTCCGCGAGGCCGGTGTCCAGCTCCGGGGTGCTGGCCGCCAGCTCACTGCTGCCGGCGCTGACCTTCGTCGCCCCGGCGCCCGCCTGCCTGATGCCGACCAGCAGGTCCCCGGCGCCCGAGTGCAGCGCCGCAGCTCCGCTGACCAGGCCCTGTTCGGGGTCGGTGAAGCCGGCGACGAGTTCGGTGAGGCCCGACTGGAGGGCCGGGATGCCCGCCGTAGCGTCCGAGGCCCCGGCGCTCAGCTTCCGGAGTGCTGTCGCAAGGGACCCGGCGCCGTCGTCCAGCTGCTGCACCTGGGCGATGGTTGCCGGATCGGCCAGCTGCGCTGCACCGGCGGTCAGCTCGCCGGCTGCGGCTGCCAGCTCCTGCCGGCCGGTGTCGAGACTGCCCACCCCTGCGGCGATCTCGCCGGTCACCGCGCCGTGGACCTCGGCCCAGCCGGCCTGCAGCGCTCGCGCCCCATCAGCGAGCTGGGTGGCGCCGGTGTGGAGGCCGGCGATACCGGCACTGACCTGCCGGCCACCGCCGGCCAGTCCGGAAGCGTTGGCGCCGGCCCCCTGGACCTTGGTGCGCACGCCGGCCAGGGTCTCGGCTGCGCTCGCGGTGTCGCCGTCGGCCAGGGCCTGCTGGGCCCTGGCCACCGCCGCGTCGATCTGGTCGAGCCCGGCGGCGAGCTGCGCGTTGCCGGCTGCGACCGAACCGGCACCATCGGCCAGGGCCGACCCGGGCGCTGTCCCGGCGGCGAGCCGCCCGGCGCCGGACGCCAGGTCGTCGGTGCCAGTGACCAGACGGCCTCCGGTAGCGCTGGCCACGCCCTGCTGCCACTGGCGGGCGCCGGCCACCCAGGTGCCGGCTCCCGACGCGAAGTCCTCGGCGCCGGTGGCGTACCCGGTCGCCCCGGTGGCGAGCCGGGTGACCCCGGCGGCGAGCCGATCGATTCCTGCGGCGAGGGCCGGGGCTCCGGTGGTGTCGTCTGCGGCCAGCGCCAACCCCTGTTGCAGGGTGGTGAGCCCGTCCGCGCCGGCCCTGAGCTGCTGGGCGCCGGCGCCGGCGCTGGTGACGCCGGCGAGGTAGTCGCCGAGCTTGTCGTGCAGGGTCGTGGCACCGGCCTTCAGGTCCCCGGTTCCGGCGGCGAGCCTGGCTGCGCCCTCGGCCAGCTCCCTGGCGCCGACGTTCAGACGCCCGGTACCGTCCTCGGCCCGGGCCAGTCCTTCGCGCAGTTGGAAGGCGCCGTCGGAGGCCTCGGCGAAGCCGTCCCTCGCTTCACCCACCCCGACCAGGAGGGTGTCGACGGCTTGCTTGCCGATCTTCTCGCGCACGGCGGTCTGGACCTCGAGCATGGCGCTGCGGCCGAGCGTCGAGGCGAGGAAGGAGTTGGAGTCGTCGTAGGTGACCTCGATGCTCGCCGGGCGCGGCTGCTCCTCGCCGAGCGAGAGGATCGAACTGGAGAAGTCGGCAGGGATGGTGACGGCGAAGTAGTACCTGCCCGAGTCCAGGCCGGCTCGAGCTGTGGCCTCGTCGACCGTGGCCCAGCCCAGCGAGGCGTCCTCGGTCAGTTCGTCCACGACGTCCTGGCCGTAGTGCACGATGGCGCCGTCGGCGCCGGTGGCCGCCCGGTCGGTGTTCACCAGGGCAACCGACAGGTCGTCCATGCGCGTGGTCGGGTCCCAGAACGCCCACACGTACATGGCTCCGTAGAGCAGCGGGATCAGGAGCATCACGGCGATGGCTGCGCGCGTGATGGGTTGCCGGGAGAACCGCTTCAGCTCGGTTCCGTGGGAGGTCCAGGCGAACATGTTTCCTTCTCAGCTGGGTAGCGCGTAGTGGTTGGGCAGGGTGTCCCAGCCGAGCCGGGAGAGCTCACCGGAGGTCGCTGCTGCCGCGATCACGGTGATGCCGGCCTCGCTTAGCCTGCGCAGGGACTCCCAGACCAGGCGGCGGCTCTCGACGTCGTGCAGGGCGTCGATGTCATCGACGACGATCAGCTGGGGCCGGCTGAGCAGGGCCAGGGCCAGCCGGAACTGGAGGTTGGCCGCCTCGTCCAGCTCGTGGATGAGCTGGCGGGCCAGCGGCGGCCGGCTGCGACCGAAGACCTGCCGGCAGACCTCGGCGACGCGGTCATCGTCCGGGGTGCGGACGATCGAGTACCACGGAGCCAGCCAGGCCTCCCGCTCGCGGAGGGTGGCAGCGACGGTCACCTCCTCGTCCAGGTCGTCGAGGCCGTGGATGCCGACGGCTGCGCTGCGGCGCTGGACGCCGGTTGCCCGCGCCGGCAGCCGGCGCGAGAGCACCGTGAGCGTCGAGCCGCGGTTCGGTCGCATCCGGCCGACGAGGGTGAGCAGGAGCGAGGTCTTGCCGCTGCCGGCTGTGCCGGTGACCAGGTTGAGACTGCCGGCCTCGATGGCGAGGTCGACCGGGCCGTAGATCCGGCCGCGCTTCCCGTCCAGCTGCAGGGACCTGGCGCTGACCGCCAGTAGCGCGGCCCGCGCACCGGCCGGCCCGGCATCAGGGGTGGTGACAAGCGTTGTGCTCACTCGGGTGTCCTCTCCACACCCAAGGGTAGTTACACTGACCGGTCATTACAAATACATGCGGGAAGGCCGACCAGGAGGGACGGGGCTTGTGGCTCAGCTCTTGGCCGGCGGCTGCGGGGGGCGGCGCAGCTTCAGGTACTCCTGGACACCACGGACGATCGCGACGATGCCCATCGCGAGGATCACCCAGTCGAACAGGCTGGACTCACTGGCCACCGACATGAAGAAGAGGGCCGCCACCACGGCCACCACGCCGGTGACGATGTACACCAACGGCAGGTTCTTGGGATCTCTCACGGGTCGCAGCCTAGCCGCAGGCCGCGACCGGCTCAGGTCCGCTCGCCCCGAAGCCAGCGGGTGAGGGCGGCAGCCACCGCGGCCTCCAGGTTCGCCGGGCCCTCGCGAAGCGCGGTCGCCAGGTCGACCGACGCGTCGACGATCGGCACGCAGGCCGCGAAGCCGAGGTCATCGATCCCGCTGCCGAGTCGGCCGGCGAAAGCGATCACCGGGACTCCGTGCCGGGCGGCGATGGCCAGGACGCCGGCCGGGGCCTTGCCGGCGAGGGTCTGGGCATCCAGCGATCCCTCGCCGGTCAACACCAGGTCGGCACCGTCGATCGCCCGGTCGAGCCCGGCGGCAGCCGCAACCACCTCCACCCCGGGACGCAGGTTCGCGCCGAGGGCGAGGAACGCCATCCCGAGACCCCCGGCCGCGCCAGCCCCGGGCCGGTCGCGGACCTCGGGCAGTCCGGCTGCGACGAGGGCATCCGCGAGCCTGGCCAGAGCCGCGTCCAGGACGGGCACCTGGGCAGGAGTGGCGCCCTTCTGGGGTCCGAACACGGCCGCAGCCCCGGTCGGTCCGAGCAGCGGATTGGTCACGTCGCAGGCCAGGTCGACGGGGATGGCGAGCAGCCGCCGATCCAGCCGGGCGAGCTCCACCCGCGCCAGCCGGACGAGCCCGCCCGGGTTCGGCTGCACCTCGGCACCACCGGCGTCGAGCAGCCGGACGCCGAGTCCCGCGAGCATCCCGGCGCCACCGTCGGTCGTCGCCGAACCACCCAGCCCCACCAACAGCCGCGTCGCACCGGCGTCGAGGGCTCCTCGAACCAGGTCGGCCACGCCGCGGGAGTCCGATGCCATCACGTCCCGGTCCGCCGGGGCGATCAGGGCGATCCCGACGGCCGCTGCGACCTCGAGGACCGCCAGCCCGCCGGCCGCAAGGCCGAAACCGGCCGCCACCGGCCGCCCGAGGGCGTCGCGGGCCGCCACCTCGCGCAGCTCGGCACCGAGAGTGGCGCGCAGCGCTTCGGTCGTCCCCTCGCCGCCGTCCGCCATCGGCACCAGCCGGCAGTCTGCGGACGGGAGCACTCGGCGGACCCCCCGCGCCATGGCCGCGGCGGCGTCGGCAGCACTCATCGACTCCTTGAAGGAGTCCGGGGCGAGCACGATCCTCATGGCACTCCTCGTCCTCGCCGGGCCGACGCTGCGGGCACGTTCCCGGCGAGTGGGACCTGATCCCGCCAGACCAGGTCCCACCGGGCATCGGCGACGCCGGAACCAAATCACATGGTTGACTCCGCCGAGCGACTTGGCAACCCCCAGGCATCCAATTGGCTCGAACGCCTAGCTGGTGACGTCCTTGTTGCGGAACCGCAGCCACGCCAGCAGCAGGAACACAGCTGCGTAGGCCGCGTCCACCCACAGCCCGGCGAACAGCCGGTCGGTGAAAACCGGCTCCCGCAGCAGGTCGACGAACGCCAACCACCGGTCGACCAGCAGCCAGGGGTGCAGCCAGTCGAGCTGCGGCACCGCGTCGAGCACCCAGAGCAGGGTGCTCGCCATGGCCGTCGCAACCGTTGCGGCGATCGGCTGCTCGGTGAGGGTGGAGATGAACAGCCCGATCATCCCGAGCGCGCTGAGGCCGGCGGCCAGGTAGAGGACTGCGAGCAGCAGCCGCAGCAGGCCGTCGGCAACGCCGATCTGGGATCCGGAGAGCGTGGTCAGGGGTTTGATGCCGAACAGCACCCAGCCGGTGACCACACCACTGACCGCAACCACGCTCGCCCCGGTGACCGCCCCGATCGCAAGGGAGACAGCCTTCATCACCAGGAGCCGGCCCCGGCTCACCGGTGCGATCAGCAGGTAGCGCAGCGTGCCCTGGTTCGCCTCGCCGGCGATGGCGTCCCCGGCGAGGACGGAGACCGCCAGCGGCAGGAACAGGGCGATCTCGATGCTCAGGCCGGCGAAACCGAGGAACACCCCGTTGCCGGCCACCGCCGACATCAGGTCGCCGCCGGTCGAACCAGGACGCCGCACCGAGGAGACCTTGAGGGCGATGCCGAGCAGGACGACGAGACCGACCAGCGTGGCCAGGCCGACCTGGTTGCGGCGGCGCCCGAACACGAGCCGGAGCTCGGAGGCGAGCAGCCGGCCCCAGGCCGCCACCGGAGGGTTGAGCTGTTCAACCGCTGACATCGAAGCCCTCCCCGGTCAGCTGGACGAACAGGTCCTCGAGGGTCGGGGTGACCTGGATGAACTCGGCTACCGCCACCCCTGCCGTGACCAGCGCCTGCACGATCCGCTCCGGGGCAAGCTCGCCGAGGCTACCGCCGACGCCTTCCGGCACCGCTGCGGCGTCGGTGACGCCGAGGGTCGCCAGGGTTGCCAGGGCCGCTGCCGGGTCCGGCGTCCGCAGCCGGAAGCGGGTCGCGGTGAGCGCCCGCAGCTCGCTCATCGGGCCCTGGGCCACCAGCTGCCCGGTACGCATCACCCCCAGATGGGTGCACAGCTGCTCCACCTCGGCGAGGAGGTGGCTGGACACGAACACCGTCGTGCCGTCCGCGGCCAGCTCTGCGACCAGGTGGCGCACCTCACGGGTGCCCTGCGGGTCGAGCCCATTGGTCGGTTCGTCGAGCACCAGCAGCTCCCGGGGCTGCAACAGCGCAGCGGCGATCCCCAGCCGTTGCCGCATGCCGAGGGAATAGGCGCGGTACCGCTTAGCTGCGGCAGCGGAAAGGCCCACGCGGTCAAGGGCTGCGGCAGCCCGCGCCGATGCCGTGGCCGGGTCGCTGCGCCGGTCCGCCGCGTCCAGCCGGAGCAGGTTGGCCCGCCCGGACAGGTAGGGATGGAACGCCGGCCCTTCGACGAGCGCCCCGACCCTCGGCAGCACGGCGCCGGCCGCGGCCGGCATCGGCCGGCCGAGCAGGCTGCAGTCGCCGGCGTCCGGCCTGACCAGCCCGAGCAGCATCCGGATGGTGGTGGTCTTGCCGGACCCGTTCGGCCCGATGAACCCGTACACCGCACCGCGCGGCACGACCAGGTCGATGGCGTCGACCACCACCTGGCTACCGAATCGCTTGGTCAGCCCGGAGGAGGCGATCGCTGTCGGCCCTCCCCAGGCTGCGACCTCCTCGGCAGCAGCCTCAGCCGCGGCCAGGGTCACTTGGCCAGGAGTGCTTCGTAGAGCCGCTCGGGAACCACTGAGCCGACGGCCACGCGGCCGTCATTGGTGATCACGGCATTCACCAGGGAGGTGCTGAACAACCGTCCCCTGCCCCACTCGCCCGAGACCACCGGGAGGGAGTCCAGCAGCACCTTCGCCTGCTCGTCGTCCGTCCGGGGCTCCGGGAGGTCCATGACGGCGACCGTCGCCCAGCCGGTGCCCGAGGTCTTCGGCTTCGCCGGAGCCTTCACGTCCGGCTGGTCCGCCCCGGCCTTGCGCTCGGTCACCTTGACCCCGGCCGGCGGCTGGAAGTCGAACACCGAATCGGCCGGGACGGCGAAGTCGATCGAGGTGGCTGCGACGGTGACCGCGTCCAGGCCGTCGTCCGCGATCACGCGCACCCCCAGCGGGAGGAACTTCTCGGCGTCTATCGAGACCCGGACCTGGCTCACCAGGCTGGCGTCATCCTTCGGCGAGAGCACCAGCTGGTAGACGGCCCGGTCGGCGACGTAGCCGGTTCCGGAAGTGACCACGTCGGTGGTCGGCTCGAGCTTCGCGAGCAGGTCCTTGATGGCTGCGGCCGGCGAGGTCGGCGTGCCGGCGGGTCGCGGGGAGGGCTCGGGCAGGGTGGAGTGCACGGCCTCCTGCTTGCTGCTCGACCACGCCCAGAGGTCCTGGCCGTTCCGGGTCAGCGAACTCTCGGTGCTGCCGTCGACCAGGGCCACCTTGGCCTTGTCCTCCCCCGCGGCCCAGACCCGGACGGTGTGGGTGCCGGTGAGCAGGGAGAGCATGGTGCTGAGCTCATCTCCGGCTTCCCCGAGGTCCGAGGGCAGGGCCGGCAGCCCGAGGTCGCTGCGCTGCTCGAAGGTGGCGCTGAGCCCGTCCACCTGCGCGGCTGCGACCTTGCCGAGGAGCTCGGCCGGGGTCAGGGGCGGCAGCGTGGGATCCGCAGCGGCGCCGCGCGCCACCAGGCCGGTGATCCCGGCTGCGGCAAGGGCGCCGACGACCAGCATCGCCACCGTCCGCTTCCGTCCGGAACCGATGGGCCGCTCTGCCTGCTTCGCCGTCATGTCTCTATCATGCCCCGTACGCGCAACTGGCCGGCCCGGCTGCCTAGCCTCGCAAGGCCTCGAGGCCGGCGGCGAGGAACCGGGCGGCCAGGTCGTAGCGGCCGGGGGCCTCGCTCTCCCGCGGCCCGGCGACGTTCAGCGTCAGGCCCCGGCCGAGGCCCTCCAGGAACCCGGTCAGCTCTGCGGCCGCCTCCCCTTCGGTGACCAGAACCGGACGGCCGAGGGCGACAGCTGTCGCCACGGTGAGCCGGGTGCCGGGAGAGCCGGAACGGCGGCCGGGCCAGATCACGACTGTGGCGTGGGAGTCCCGGACGTTCCGGATGGTCCGCTCAGCCGGTGCCGCCGACGCGGTCGGCCGCAGCTGCGGGTAGACCGCGAGCAGACCGGGAGGGCTTGGGAAGTCCTCAGCCCAGCCGCCCCGCGGGCACCAGCCGCCGATCGGGATGCCCAGCCGCCGTGCGACATCGAGGGCGGCCCGGTCGGGCCCGGTCTGGCCACCGGAAGTGACCCGGGCGAGCCTAGGGAAGGCAGCCACGCGTGCTCAGGCCGCACAGATCGGGCCGTGGACGCGCACCCCGTTATTCACGAACCGGACCCGGTCGAGGTCGGCGCAGCCACCCAGCTCGCCCGAGCCGTCGACCCGGGTCGCCGTCGGGTTCCTCACGAACAGGCGCCGCAGATGATCGGTTCCGGGGACACTGCGGCTTGGGCGGGCGGAACCAGCACGGTCAGGAGCACCGAGCCGGCGAGTGATCGAGAGCACGGATCTGAAGACGCTCATGCCTGCCACCCCCGGTTCACGACGTTGTCACCCGGCCTCCCGGGCAACGCCTGCGCCCGGGAGCGAGTCTTCCCGGTCCAATTCGGCACCCTCCCTGGGCCGGTCAGCAAGGAGGCAACCTTGCCCATGCACCCAGGGGGGCCCGGCGCAGCGGGCGCGGCAGGGAGCCGGAGGCGTAGCGTGAGCTCACCACTGATTGGGGTGAGACATGGACATCCTCTGGTTCGGGATCGCTGTCGTAGTTGTGTTCGCGATCCTCTGGTCGTGGCGGCGCCGCCGGAAGACCGCCGCCGAAGAATGGACTCCCCAGGAGGAGGCGCCCGGCTCCGGCGAGGCGCCGGTTCCGCAGGTTCTCGATCGCGACTCCCTGGTCAACCGCAACCGGGTGCTCGACCCGTCGAAGTGGGACAACGCCCCGGAAGGGACCGAGACCGAGGACGCGGAGGAGCCGGGAGACCTGCCCCGATTCTTCGACCGCGATTACCTGCGGCGGCAACGCGACGGCGAGCCCGGAGGCGGCGACTAGCGCCAGGCTGCAGCCCGGAGCGCCCCCGACACGGGTCCACTGCCTTCAGGTCAGAGGTCGTTGCCGGCGTAGGAGCAGTTGAAGCTCTTGTTGGCCAGCGGGAAGTCGGGGACGATCGTCTCGGCAAGGGCGATCCCGAGTGCCGGCCACGTGCTGAAGGACGGGTCGACCACCTTCACCCGGGTCAGGATTCCGTCGGCGTCCACCTCGACCCGATGCACCAGCGTCCCCCGCCAGGCCTCGACGACACCGAGACCGGCCCCGCCACCGGCCGTGGGCACGGGGGCCTCGGCCCGCTCCAGGCCCCCGATCCGGGCGGTGAGGTCGGCCACCAGGCGCGCAGCTACCGCGATCTCCCGGACCCGGACGTCGAACCTTGCCCGGACGTCGCCGGACTCGGCGGTCACGACCTCGAAACCATCGCCGAGGTCGACGAACGGCTGGTCCGACCTCGCGTCCACGGCAACCCCGGACGCGCGGGCGACATAGCCGAGCACGCCCATCGTCCGGGCCGGTTCCGGCAGCAGGATGGCCGTGGTGTTGAGCCGGTTGGCGACCATCGGGTGGTCGGTGGCCAGCCGGGCCAGTTCCGCAGCCTCGCCGGCGACAGCAGCCACCAGCTCCAGGTCGGGTGCTGCCAACAGGTCGGCGCCGCCGATCCGGATGGCGCCGCGCAGCAGCCGGTGCCCGGTGAGCCGGGCGTTGTGGCGCAGCAGCTTCTCCCGCAGGCGCCCGGCGTGCTGGTTGACGATGCCGAAGCCGGCGTCGTTCACGATCGCACCGATGTCGTTGATGTGGTTGTAGAGCCGCTCGCACTCGAGCAGCAGCGCGCGGGTGAGCCGGTCCCGTTCGGGCACGTCGATGCCGAGGGCGTCCTCGACCGCCATCACGTAGGCGAGGCTGTGGCCGACGGCGGTGTCGCCGCTGATCCGTTCGGCAAGCGCGATCCCGTCCGCGACCCGCCGCCCGGCGAACAGCTTCTCGACGCCGCGATGGACGAAGTAGAGCCGCTGGTACATCCGCACGATGGTCTCCCCGACGACGGAGAACCGGAAGTGGCCGGGCTCGATCAGCCCGGCGTGAACGGGCCCGACCGGGATCTCGTAGACCCCCTTGCCGGTGACCTCCGCGAACGGGAACCCGGCGTTGGAGCCGAAGTCCGGGTTCGGGTCGGCCTCGGCGAGCATCGGGTGGTAGCTGGTCGGCCAGTGACCGTGGCGCACCAGCCGGTACGGCTGCGGGTGGTCGCGCGGGACGATGCCGAACAGGTCACGCAGCTCCCGCTCGAACCGGCCGGCGGGGTAGGAGATACCGGCAAGGGTCGGGAGCCAGGCATCGGACTGCGGGATCTCGACGACCACCTCGACCCGCTCGCCGGCCGCGCCGAGGAGCACATGGACGATCCGGAAGACGGCATCCGGCCCGGCGGAGCCGTCCTGGTGGGCGGCCACCAGGGCCAGCCGGAAGCCACGGCCCAGCTGGGTCGCGACCGCTTCGACGAGCTGCTCGCGGGTGACCCGGATGAGCTCGGGAGGGTTGCTGCGGCTCATCCGGCACCTCCGAGGGCAACGACGGCATCCAGAAGCGGGGCGGCCAGCGGCCAGGCTGCGAAGCCGATCACTGCGCTCACGCCGAGGGCGATGCCGATCGGGACCTGCCGGAACCGGGCCGGCTGGTCGGGCGGGGCGTGGGAGGTGCGGGCGGCGTCCGGGTCGGGCTCGGCGCCGACCGTCATGGCCAGCGCATTGCGGGCGATCCCGGCGAACACCAGCAGCAGCAGGGCGCAGGCGACCACCATCTGCCAGCCGAGCCCGCGCTGGAAGCCGGCGACGATGATGGCGACCTCGGTGAAGAACGTGACGAACGGCGGGAAGCCGAGGAGGGCCGCGGCGCCGAGCAGGAACGGCGCGCCGAGGTCGGGACGCCGCCGCAGCAGGTTGCGCACGTCTGCGATGTCGTGGCTCCCGGTGTAGCCGAGGATCCGTCCGGCGAGCACGAACATCGACGACTTGATCAGCCCGTGGCCCAGCATGTGCAACAGCACCGCAGCGAGCGCCAGCGGCCCACCGGCTGCTGCCCCAAGGGCCAGCAGTCCCATGTGCTCGATGCTGCTGTAGGCCAGCAGCCGCTTGAAGTCCTTCTGGGTGATCACCAGGCCGGCCGTCACCACGAGGGAGAGCAGCCCTGCGGTGGTGAGCAGGAACCGCATCAGCTCGGGCCCGAGCGCCGCATCCGTGATCGCCTGCACCCGCAGGATGGCGTAGAACGCCACCGAGAGCAGAACGCCGGACATCAGGCCGCTCACCGTGGCCGGCGCCTGGCTGTGGGCGTCCGGCAGCCAGGAGTGGGTCGGGGCCAGCCCGGCCTTGGTGGCGAAGCCGAGCACGGCGAGGGCCGCCCCGGCCCGGGTGAGGGCCGGGTCCATCCCCCCGGCCTGGGCCATCAGGACGACCCAGGAGAGCGACGGTTCGCCGAAGCCGCGGCTGGCCGCGGAGAGCAGGA
The DNA here is from genome assembly GCA_964421325.1 of uncultured Propionibacteriaceae bacterium. Taxonomy (GTDB): domain Bacteria; phylum Actinomycetota; class Actinomycetes; order Propionibacteriales; family Propionibacteriaceae; genus Propionicimonas. The sequence goes on along the minus strand of CAYQXH010000006.1, from coordinate 15,135 downwards.
TGAGGCCGAGGAACGCGATCGCGACCCCGACCGAGCCGAGCACCACGTACTTCCAGGCTGCCTCGAGGGCCCCCCGTCCGCCGCGGGAACCGACCAGGAAGGCAGTGGTGATGGTGGTCAGTTCGATCGCCACCCACATCAGGCCGAGGTTGTCGGCCACCACGGCGAGGCTCATCGCCGCAAGGAACAGGCAGAGCAGGCTGGCGAAGGAACCGATGTTGCGGCTGCGATCGGTGCGGTGCGGGATCCCGCCCCAGAGCGCGACCACGGCCACGGCCCCGACCACGGTGAGCATCCAGGCACTGAGGGCGTCCACCCGGAGGAGGCCACCGGCAGTGGTGAGCGGGCCACCGGCACTGACGGCGAGGACCACGGCGACGCCAACGCCGAGCAGGACCACCGCCGCGCTCACCGGGAGCCAGAGCGTCCAGGCGCGGCGGCGGGCCACGATGCTCACGGCCGCCAGCACCATCGGCAGGACGAGGGGGATCCAGATCAGTGCTGCCATCAGTCGTGCAACTCCCTCAGTTCGGAGATGTCGATGTGGCCCTGCTCCGCCTGCATCCGTACCACCAGCACCCCGAGGATCAGGACGACCAGCAGCACGTCGAGGGTGGCGCCGAGCTCGACGACGAACGGCAGCCCGCCGGAGGTGAGGAAGGAGATGGTCGCGATGCCGTTGTCGAGCATCAGGAAGCCGACCAACTGGGTGATGGCCGAACCGCGGACCAGCAGCTGCCAGAACCCGAGCAGCACCAGCGACACCCCTACCGGGACGGCCTGGGAGGCGACGTCGGTACGGTCGCCGAGGATGGGGGCGCTCACCGCGTACGCCAGCAGCGTGAGCGCAGCCGCCCCGATCAGCTCGACGGCCGGGTTCACCCGGGACGAGTGCTCCCTGGTCACGCCGATCAGTCGGGCCGAGCGAAGCATCGCCCACGGCATGACGACAGCCTTGACGACGAGCAGCAGGCCGGCGACGAGCGGGGCGCTGGCCTCCCCGGCATGCAGGCCGACGGTCAGCACCAGCCCGGCCAGCGCGATGCCCTGCAGCACCAGGAGCCCGATCGCGCGGACGGTTGAGCGACCCCAGACCTGGAGGACGGCGGTCAGCAGCAGCAGCCCGGTCGTGGTGGCGAGCAGTTGCTGGTACAGCTCTGTGGACATCGGCGGCACCTCCTAGAACACCAGGTAGGAGGCGCTGACCGAAAGGAACGCCAGGACGAAGGAACCAGCCAGCAATTCGGGCACCCGGAAGAGCCGGAGCTTGGCGATGAAGACCTCTGCTGCGGCCAGCAGCGCACCGAGGACCAGCAGCTTGACGGTGATCGCCGCGAGGCCGACCAGCAGGGTGACCGGGTTCGCGTCCTGCCCGATCCCCCAGGGCAGGGCCAGATTGGCCACCAGGCCGAGCAGGGCGGTGAGCCGCAGCCACGAGCCGAGCTCGAGCCAGCCGAGGTCCCGGCCGCCGCTCTCCAGGATCATCGCCTCATGGATCATGGTGAGCTCCAGGTGCGTTGCCGGGTTGTCCACCGGTAGCCGCCCGGTCTCTGCGATGACGACCACGACGAGGGCGAAGATGGCAAGCAGGCTGACCGGGTTCAGCAGGGAGGCCGGGTCGTCGCGGCGGGACTGGACGATGGCGGCGAGGGTGGAGGTGCCGGCCGGAACGCTCAGCGCGTAGATGCTCAGCAGGACGGTGGGTTCGACAAGGGCAGCGATCACCATGTGCCGGCTGGAGCCCATGCCGCCGAAGGCCGAGCCGGACTCCAGGCCCAGCAGGGCCAGCGCGACGGTGCCGATCAGGAGCACCGAGACCACGACGAACAGGTCGGCTGGGACGCTGGCCAGCGCCTCGGTGCTGACCAGCGGGATCAGCGCGCACAGCACGAGACTCGAGGCCATCAACAGGATCGGGGCCAGGGTGAGCACCGGCGTCGACCCGGGCGCCCGCATGGGCTCCTTGGCGAGCAGCTTGCGCAGGTCGCGCCACGGCTGCAGGGTCCCGCCGCCGACCCGGCCCTCCAGCCGCGCCCGGGTGGTGCGCATCACACCGATCAGTACCGGGGTGATCGCCACGGCGAAGCCGAGCTGGACCAGGATGACCACAACTGCACCGATCGTCATAGCGCCACCAGCACCAGGACGAGCACGAGGGCTGCGAACGAGAAGCCGACGTAGCGGTGGATGCTGCCGTTCTGGACGGTGCGGGCCAGGTCCCCGAACCGCAGCAGCAGTCGCGTGGCCGGCAGGTAGACGCGGTCTTCCACAGCGTCCCCGGTCTCCTGCGTGAAGGTGGTCGTCTCGACCAGGAGCGGCGACTGGTCGTGGCGCACCACGTCGACCAGCTGGCTGGCCTGCAGGGAGGAGCGGAAGACCCGGACGAGGGGCTCGGAGTAGCTGGTTGCGTTGTACTCCATCCGGGGGCTGGTCCGTTCGCCGCCGCAACCCCAGGCCAGCGGGACGTCACGGCGCGGGTGCCTGCGGGCGAGGACGACGTTCACCGAGACCAGCGGAACCAGGACCGCCAGCGTCAGCAGGGTGAGCGCAATCGGGTCGAGGACCACAGCCACTGCGCCAAGGATCAGGCCGGAGCCGCCGGTGGTCGCCACCCCGCCGGCGGAGACCGCTCCGGCGAGGGCCTGGGCGAGTGGCCCGGGCACCAGCCCGAGGCCGACCACGAGCACCGCCCCGATGGCCATGGCCAGGCGCATCGACCACCCGGCCTCGTGCGCGTCCGCCGCTGCCGGGGTGCGGGGCCGGGCGAGGAAGCCGATGCCGTAGGCCTTGACGAAGGTGAGCAGGCCGAGACCGACGGTCAGGGCGACGATCCCCATCGTGATCGGGATCACGATCGCGAGCAGCCGGTCGCTCCGGGCGTCCACGTGGATCAGCCCCTGCAGCAGCACCCACTCGGCCACGAAGCCGGAGGTGACCGGAAGGGCGGCAGCCCCGAGGGCGCCGATCCCGAAGGTCGCCGAGGTCCACGGCATCCGGGCGGCCAGGCCGCCGAGCAGGTCGAGGTCGCGCTCACCGGTGGCGTGCAGCACCGAGCCCGCACCGAGGAACAGGACGGACTTGAAGGCTGCATGGCTGACGGCGAGCAGCAGGGCGGCGACGAGGGCGACGTCGGCCACGGCGAACTGGGCCGAGGTTCGCAGCAGGAGACCGACCCCGATGGCTGTCGTGATCAGCCCGATGTTCTCGGTGGTCGAGCAAGCCAGCAGATTCTTCAGGTCGGCCTGGACCGAGGCCTGCAGGATCCCGTAGAGCGCCGACACCGCGCCGAGCGCGACCAGCAGGATCGACCACCAACGGGGCCCGTCGGGCAGCAGCCGCAGGGTGAGCAGCAGCAGGCCGTAGATCCCCATCTTCACCATGGCCGCGCTCATCGCGGCTGACATGTGGCTCGGCGCCTCCGGGTGGGCCCGCGGCAGCCAGACGTGGACCGGGACCAGTCCGGCCTTCGTGGCGAAACCGGCGACAAGCAGAACGAAGGCCACCGTAGCGGTCGTGCCGGAGACCTTGGCCGTCGCGATGGTCGCCCAGGAGGTGCCCCCGGCGGCGCCGGTCAGGACCCCGAACCCGGCGAGCAGGAGCAGGAAGCTCAGATGGGTCATCACCGAGTACCAGATCGTGGCCCGTCGGACCGGCTCGCGGGTGGCATGGTCGGCGAGCAGGAGCACGGTGGAGCCGCCGGCCATCAGTTCCCAGGCGAGCAGGAAGGTGACGGCGTCGGTGGCGGCCGGCACCAGTTGCATGCCGACGGCGAAGACGGCGAACGCAGTCCAGCCCGTGCGGGAGGCCGCCGGCCCGTGGGCGTAGCCGATTCCGAACAGGGCAGCCAGGGCCACCACAGTGCCGGCCAGGGCCATGAACAGGCCGCCGAGCCGGTCGGGGGCCAGGAGCAGTGGCTCGAGCGGCGCGGCCAGCGGGAGGGCCGACGGGAGCTGCAGGCCACCGCCCACGACGCCGAGGAGGGCAGCTGTCCCGGTGACGGCTGCGGCGACGCCGGCGCCGGCGATCGTTGCTCCGGCCACCAGGCTGCGCAGGCGGGGTGGGGCAGCCACGGCGGCGACGATGGCGAGCCCCCCGAGCAGGAGCTGGGCGAGCAGGCCGGCGTCCACCAGGTTCACCGCCGCCTCGAGCGGTGTCATCGGCCGGTCACCGCACGGAGGGCTGCGATGATCGCTTCTGGAGCGGGCGGGCAGCCGGGAACGTGGACGTCCACCTGCACGAAGTCGTCCACGGAGCCGGCCACGGCGTAGGAGCCGGCGAACTGCCCACAACCCCGGGTGCAGTCGCCGATCGAGACGATCACCCGCGGGTTCGGGGTCGCGTCCACGGTGTTGGCCAGGGGCTCAGCCATGTTCTGGGTGACCACTCCGGTGACCGCCACCACGTCCGCGTGCCGGGGTGAGGCGACCAGCCGGGCCCCGATCCGTTCCGCGTCGTAGACCGGTCCGAAGGCTGCCCCCACCTCGATCTCGCAGCCGTTGCAGGACCCGGCGTCGACATGCCGCACCTGGACGCTGCCGCGCAGGGCCCGCGGGGGTTCGAAGCCCTCCCTGACCTGGAGCTCCTGGCCGGCCGACCCGTCGAGCGGCTCGGCCACCCGGCCGGTTCGGGCGATCAGCCTCAGCAGGCGTGCGGTGCTCATGCGCTGCCGACGCTCGCGCCGTTGGTCTCTTCATCCAGGTCGGCCTGAAGCTGGGCCTGATCGGCAAGCAGCACGCCGAGGGTCATCCGGGCAGCCGCCAGCAACTCGCTGATCGACGGGATCATCAGCGCATAACGGACCTCGCCGCCGAGACGGCGCTGGCGCACGATCCCGGCGCGGCGGAGGATTCCCAGCTGCTGGGAGAGAGTGCTCGGCTCAACCTCCATGCTGGCCAGCAGCTCGTGCACGGCGTACTCACGCTCGCAGAGCAACTCGAGCACGCGGATCCGTACCGGGTGGCCGAGGGTCCGGAAGAGCTCCGCCTTGGCTTCATGGCGCGGCACCGGCACAGCGACTCCTCGACTTGACGACTTCTGCACATACGCTACACCGCAAGTCGTCCCAACGCATCCACCCCCACCCCCGCCCCAGGCCCCGCGCCCCCCGCGTCCCCCCGGCCCGCGCGTCCCGCGCCATTCCGCCGAGGGCCAGCCCTCGGCGGAGGGAGGGGACGGGGGGCCGGGGTGACGGGGGGAGGGCGGGGGGAGGGTGGTCAGGCGGAGCCCCGGCGGATCAGGCCGGTCTCGTAGGCGATGACCACCAACTGGGCGCGGTCGCGCGCATCCAGCTTGGTCAGCAGGCGACTGACATGGGTCTTCGCCGTGGCGTAGCTCATGAACAGTTCGTGGGCGATCTCCGAGTTGGACCGGCCGCGGGCGATGGCCACGAGGACCTCGGTCTCGCGGTCGGTGAGCTGCGCGAGGTCAGGGGGCGGCGCCGTCTCCGCCGGGACGCGGCGCACGAACTCGGCGATCAGGCGCCTGGTGGTGGTCGGAGCCAGCAGGGAGTCCCCGCCCGCCACCACGCGGATGGCGTCGAGGAGTTCGTCGGGCGCGGTGTCCTTGAGCAGGAACCCACTGGCCCCGGCACGCAGCGCGCCGTAGGCGTACTCGTCCAGGTCGAAGGTGGTCAGGACCAGCACCCGGGTGGTCGCTGTGGCCGGGTCGGTGGTGATCAACCTGGTGGCCTCGATCCCGTTCAGCCCCGGCATCCGCACATCCATCAGCATCACGTCGGGGTTCGCCGAGCGGGCCAGCTCGACGGCGTCCTGGCCGGTGCCGGCCTCGCCGACGAACTCCAGGTCGGCGCACGACCTGATCAGGACCGTGAAACCGACCCGGACCAGCGGGTGGTCGTCGACGACAGCCACCCGGATCACTTCATCCCCCCGGTGGGGAGCTCGACCCGGAGCCGGAAGCCGCCGTCGGCCGCCGGCGCAGCCTCCATCGAGCCGCCCCACAGCTGCACCCGTTCCCGCATGCCGAGCAGGCCGTGACCGCTGCCGGTGGGCCCGGGGAGCTTGCGGCCCGGGCCGTTCCGAACCTCGATGCCGAGCCGACCCGGGCGGTGCTCGAGGCGCAGGCTTGCCGGAGCCCCGTGCGCGTGCCGGATCGCGTTGGCCAGGCCCTCCTGGATCACGGCGCAGGCAGTGAGCTCCACCCCGGCCGGCAGGGAGTCGGGCCGGCCGACCTCGGTGACCTCGACCGGTACCCCGCTCATCCTGGTGCGCTCCAGCAGCCGGGGCAGGTCGGCAAGGCTGGTCCGCGGCTCGTAGTCGACCGTGTCGGTGTCGCTGCGCAGGACGCCCAGCATGCTGCGGACCTCCTGGAGCGCCTCCCGGCTGGTTGTCGAGATCGCGTCGAGGGCCCGGCGGGCCTCCTGTGGGTCGGCGTCCGACACATGGCTTCCGACTCCGGCCTGGACGGCGATGACGCCGAGGGAGTGCGCAACCACGTCGTGGAGTTCGCGGGCGATCTTCAGCCGTTCCCCGGTGACCTGTTGCCGGGCCAGCTCGGCCTGCTGGTCTGCCAGCAGTGCAGCCTGCTGCTGGACCAGCTCGATCGCGGCCCGCCGAGAACGGGCCGAGCGCCCGAGGGCGAAGGCGGCCGCGAACAGCACGACGTTCTCGATCACCTGCATCGGGTTCAGGTCCTGCGGCCACAGCAGGCCGATCACCAGCAGCACTCCTGCGGTCAGGACGAGGGCCACAGCCAGCTGCCGCGTGCTGGACCAGGCGCCGGCGGTGTAGCAGGCGATCACCAGCCCCAGACCGAGCACACCAGGGGCGAACCCGAGCCAGACCAGCGCGACGATCGGGAGGGAGGTCAGCACCAGCACCAGCAGCGGTGCCCGCTGCCGGAATGCCAGCGGCACGATCCCGGCGACGACGAGGACCCAGACCAGGGCCGGGATGCCGGCTCCGCCGGGCCCCGAGGGCGGTTGGGTGGCGAGGCCGAGCAGGGCGACCAGGAGCAGCAGGACGGCCAGCAGCGCATCCGCCGAACCCGGGTGCGCCTGAGCGGACCGCCGCACCTCCTGCCATTTCTCGATCACCTGTCGAAGGTATCCCGTGCGACCCGGCGCGGTCGTGGATCTGCGGAATGAACCTCGGCTACAGCTCGGGATGTACGCGAGCGGCCCCGGCCGGAACCCCAGCCGCAGCCGATCCGGCTACCTCGGCCCGACGCTGTGGACCCCGCCGCGGTTCGACGATGGTCATGGCCTGCAGTGGCGACGGAGGGGCCGGCGCCGGCGGCCGAGATCCCAGGAGATGACGATGAACCTGCTCGAGCAACCAGTGACAGCGAAACCCGCGCCGAGCGCCGGCAGACCGGCCATGGCCGTCCGGTCGCCGATGGCCGGGCCCGGCCGGGAGTGGACGAGGCGGATCGGCGCCGCCGGGCTGGTGGCCGGCGCCGGGGCGATCGCGGGGCTCTGGATGCCGCGGGGACCGGTGACCGTCGTCGAGTCGTTGGCCACGATCGCGATCGCGCTGCTCGCCGGCTCCGGTGCCGGGTGGCTGCTGCGCTCCCGGCTGGGGCTGCTGGCGCTGCCGCTGCTCTACGCCGCCGCCAACGAGTTGACCCGGCTGCGGGCCCAGGGGCCGACCGTGGACATGCTGAACCTCGGCGAGATCTACGGCGTGCTGGCAGCGGTCTCGGGCCGCGGGGTGCACGGGGTGCTCGTCTTCCCGGCGCTGGTGGCCGGCGGGCTGGTCGGCTTCGCGATCTCCCGCACCCGGAGGGTCGGTCGGCCCAGCGGGGGCCGACGCGCGCTCGAGCTGGCGTCCATCGGACTCGGGGTCCTGGCCGTCGTCGCCCTCGCCGGGACGGTGGCGTTCCCGGCCCGCACCGATCCGATCCGTGGCGCCGACGGCGAGGTCCTTGCGGACAGCGTCGCCGAACTGACCCGGGTGTCGGCGACCGGCGGCGAACTGAACGTCCTGATCCGTGGGGTCAGCAAGACCAAGCCCGTGCTGCTGTATCTCGCCGGCGGCCCCGGCGGCAGCGAGTTCGGGGCGATGCGGCGCCACGGCCAGGCCCTCGAGCAGGACTTCGTGGTCGCGACCCTCGACCAGCGCGGCACCGGGTCCTCCTACGACCAGCTGGAGCCGCTGGCCACGCACACGCTGGCCAACGCGGTCGCCGACGTGATCGACGTCAGCGACTACCTGCGCAGCCGTTTCGGCGGCCAGCGCGTGTACCTGGTCGGGCAGTCCTGGGGAAGCATCATCGGGGTGCTCGCGGCCCAGCAGCGTCCGGACCTGTTCGCAGCCTTCATCGGGGTGGGACAGATGGTGGACGTCGCCGAGACCGACCGGTTGTTCTACGAGGACACCCTTGCCTGGGCCAGGCAGGCCGGGAACGCCGAGTTCGTGGCCCAGCTGGAGGCGGCCGGCCCGCCGCCGTACGCGAACCTGCTGCACTACCCGATGGTCTTCGCCCACGAACAGCAGGTGTTCGGTTACGACCATTCAGCCAATGCAGAAGGCGCCGGCCAGATGCTGGAGAACCTGCCGGTGAGCGAGTACAGCCCGCTGGACATGGTGAACATCGTCCGCGGCCTGCTCGACACGTTCTCGGCCCTCTACCCGCAACTCCAGGACCTTGATCTCCGGGAACGAGCGGCCGAGCTCGAGGTGCCGGTGTACCTGGTCGAGGGACGTCACGAGCCTCGCGGTCGGAAGGACCCGGCCCGGGACTGGTTCGAGCAGCTCGAGGCGCCGGCGAAGCGGTGGGTGGAGTTCGACACCTCCGGCCACCGGCCCATCTTCGAGCAGCCCGCCGAGTTCGCCGAGTTGATGCGGACGATCTCACAGGACCGGTGAGGCGCCCGGTTCCTGATCGGCGCCACCGTCCCGGCCGCCGGTCACATCCTCCGGGCTGCCATTTGCCGAGGCAGAGCGGTACCGGTAGGGGTAATCCGGTAGGCGCACGGGAGGGCACGGTGTCACCCGTTGGGGGACTTGGCTGTTCGGAATCCAGATCTAGCGTGGAAACGCACCGTCCAGTTGATGTCGGGGGGCGTCGCGGGGCGGTAGGCGTGTGAAGCGTCGGGGGGGCGCAGATGCACGCCCCGGCCTGGGCGACCGCGTCCGCAACTGCGGAGCCCAGGCCGGCACTTCGGCCGACGGGGGCACCCGTCGCGCCACCCGACTAGTTGACGGCCTCGCGGGCCAGCTGCTCGAGGCGGGCCCGATAGGCCGACCACCAGTCGGCGTCGCCTTCGGGGAGGTTGCTGTTCCCGGCCCGCCAGCCGACGGCTCCGTCCACCAGCTCCCTGACCAGGTCGGCGTGACCGGCGTGGCGGTGGGTCTCGGCGATCACGTGGACCAGGATCTGCTGGAGGCTCACTTCCCGACGGTCGGGATGCCACCACGGAACCGATCCGGCGGCGTCCAGGGGCAGCTCGGCGACCGTCGCATCGGTGTGCGCCCAGGCCCGCCGGTAGAGGGCGACGATCGATTCCACCGACTCCGAAGCCGTGGCGTAAAGGTCGATGTTCGGCTCGGCATCCATCGAGTCCAGCCAGTCGGGCGGGTCGGACACCGGCCGCCCGAACACTTCGCCGAAGTAGCCGAATTCGACTCCGGCAAGGTGTTTCACGAGCCCGAGCAGGTTGGTGCCGGTGGGCACGAGCGGCCGGCGGGCATCATAGGCGGAGAGCCCGTCCAGCTTCCAGAGCATCGCGTCCCTTGCGGTCTGCAGGTAGTGCTGCAGCAGCTCCTTCGGTTCCGGTGGCATGCGACCACTCTGCCATCAACGGCACGGGGAGCGGCGCCCAGGCCGGCCGGCCGACCAGGCAGGTGGTGCCTGCCCGTAACCTCCGCCTCCTCGCGAGCGGTTCCCACGGCAGGAGCGAACGCAGCGCCGACGTCCAACTGACCGATCGAGACTGGAGTCCCGTGCACATCTGTACATCGACCTACCTGGGTTCCGACGGTCAGGTTGTCACCTGTGTGAAAACCGAGGGCCACGATGGCGACCACTTCTCGGTCGACGGCGAGATGTGGGCCGACGCGGCCGAGCTGGACATCCGTGCGCCCGAGCCTCAACCCCGGAGGGCCACTGGCCGCCCCCAGGGACCCACCGGCGAACCGCAGCGGCTCGTTCCCAGCTAGCCCGGGAACCGACCGCGAAGGGTGCCCTCGAGGTCTGAGGGACGGTCGTGGGAGGCGTACTTGCGGACCAGGCTGAGGTGGCCGCCGAGCAGTCCCCCGCCGCTGAAGGCCGCCCCGGCCACGCCGGTCAGGACTGCCGCCGTTGGCGACCAGCCCCGCCTCCGGACCAGGTAGGAAGCGACGGACGCCAGGGCTCCGGCGACGTTCAGGGCGGCGTGCGCGATGCCGACCCGCTTGGTGCGGTCGTCTGCATTGGCCCACTCCGCCCAGCCCGACAGCGCCGCCGGCAGCACGGCCAGGCAGGTGACTCCCATCAGCAACCGGCTCTGGCTGCCTGCCCGGGCACCCTGGGTGAGGTCGAGGACGCTGGCCGACAGCATTGCTCCCAGCGGCACCTGGACCAGTAGCGGATGCAGGGCGTGCCCGACCGCGCGCCCGCGAAGTGCGTCGCTCACCGGCCCGCTGCCGAGTACCGCGCCGACCGGCGCCGATATCGCCGTGGCCAGCCGGCCGAGGGCTTCGTCCTGCTCCAGACGCTCGAGGAAGACGGTGGCTGCCGCCGGCTTCCCGTTCCTACTCGGCATGGCTCTCCTCAAGGTGTTGTCCGGAATCCCGGACGCCGGCCTCATCCGGCGTCTGGGATGACTCGTGGCGGGTCGCCACCGGATACAGGGTCCGCTCCTCCGACTCCTCGAGGATCGCCACTGCCTGGGCCTCCGGATCGTCGCTGCCGGCGGCGACCTCCTCTGGCAGGAGGTGGGCGCGGGCCTCCACCGCCTCTTCGTCGGGTCTCTCGCTCATGCCCAACCCGTACCCGCTGCGGCCGGTTTCCACTGCGTCGAGCCGGCGCCGGCACCGCACCGGAACCTGCTTCCCCGGCGCTGCCGCCCCCCACTCCCGAACGCTGGTGAATTCCGGCAAGGCCCTGCGCGGCCGTGCCGACGGGCGTAGGTTGCTGATAGGCCGGTTTGGATCTTTCAAGCAGCGGACGAATTCGGGCCGGCTCCATGAGGACACAGCCATGACAGCTCAGCAATGGAAGCCGGAACTGGAAGGACTGCCCCGGCCGCCAGGAGCGGCCAATCCGACCTGGCCTGCGCGGGTATCTGGGAGCCGGAGCCTCGATCCACAGCTTGCCGTGAAGTTCGCGGCGCTCGGGATCTGCCATTCGAACCAGACCGTCCATTGCGGCCTGACCGTCGTCCTGGCCGGCCACGCACCCGAGCCGGTAGCGGCCACCGACGACCTCCCGGTTCGGGTGGACTGGCTGCAGCACGAACTGGGCCAGGGACCCGGTGTGCAGCTCGTGCCCGGTGAAGTGGTGCTGAGCAAGGACCTTGCGGCCGACGATCGGTGGCCCGACTTCGGCAAGCTGTGCGTCTCCGTGCTGGACCTGCGCAGCATGGTGTGCATCCAGATCCCCCTCGAAGCCGGGCACCGGGCCCTGCTGAGCTTCTACTCCAGCGAACCCACGGCGCTCGACCACCTCGACGTGGACGCAGCCCGGCGGCTGGCCCGGCTGGCCGCACCAGCCACCAACTCACTGATTGACGAATTCGGGGAAGAGCTTCGCGGGGCAGCTGACAGCTCGAGCCGTGTCGCCACAGCCCTGGGCATGGTCGTGGCGCGCTACCGCGTCCGGTCTCCCGAGGCGTTCGACCTCCTCCTGGAGGCCAGCCATTTCCTGGATCGGCCACTGCTGGACGTCGCCCTCGAGGTTGTGGTCGAGGGTTGCCTGCCGGAAGCGGTCACCCGCTGGCGGCACCGGTATGGCGCCGGCCCGATCGGGGCAACGCCCACTGCCGGCCGGGAGGCCGTGCCGCCCTGGGTGGCTCGACAACCCGACGTCCCCCGGCCGAGTCTGGACACGGCCGATCCGCCGGCTACGGACTGGATCCCACAGGTCGGGGGCCCCGAGTTGTGGGGACACCCGGAACCGGAACCGGCGCCGGAGCCGTGCCCGGGGTCTTCGCGCGCGGCACCATCGCCACCAGCACTGGTACCGCAGGCGGCCGGCGTCCGACCGGCGTCGGGTGACCGGGTCCGGTCCAGGACAGCTGGCGCGACCGCTCTCCATCGGCTGCCCTGACGGCCGGATCCATCCAGGTCCTGGGGTCTCGCGGAAAGGGGGGCATCCGCGAGGCCCCGGCCGGGCGGCCGGCGACCGGGCAGTATCGGAGGGCCGGTCAGACAGCTTCCAGCGGTGAGCAGCGGCGCTCGTCGGAAAGCCCGGCAGCACGCGTGCCCTGATCGCAATTGTCAGGCCTCTGCGCCCGGGGTCGCCTCCGCTTCCGGTTGGGGTACCGACACCGGGGCGCGGCGGGCGCGCGTCCGGCGAACGGGCGGCTTCGGTTCGACCGGGGTTGCGGGCTCGACCCGGGGCGGGTCGTCCGCGTCCTCGGGATCGACGTACTTCTGGGGGTGCTCGCCCGACTTCTCCAGCGCCGCTGCGTAGTCGGGCACATAGTGCTGCAACTCGCGTTCGGTCCGGCGGTAGCCGGTGGATGCCGGCCGCTTCGGCAGCTTCAGGTCTGGACGCTCGATCCGCTCGTAGGGCACCGAGGAGAGCAGGTCAGCGATCATGTTGAGCCGGGCGCGCTTCTTGTCCTCGGCCTCGACCACTCGCCAGTGGTTGCCGGGGAGGTCGGTGTGCACGAACATCTCGTCCTTCGCGCGGCTGTACTCCTCCCAGCGGGTCAGCGATTCCAGGTCGGTGGGCGAGAGCTTCCAGCGACGCATCGGATCGGTCATGCGGGAGCGGAACCGCCGCTCCTGTTCCTTGCCTGAGACGGAGAACCAGTACTTGCGGAGCATGATGCCGTCCTCGGCGAGCATCTGCTCGAAGATCGGGCACTGGCGAAGGAAGCGTTGATACTCGGCGGCTGTGCAATAGCCCATCACCCGCTCGACCCCGGCACGGTTGTACCAGGAGCGGTCGAGCAGGCGGATCTCGCCGGCCGCCGGCAGGTGCTCGATGTAGCGCTGGAAGTACCACTGCGTTCGCTCGCGTTCGGTGGGCGCCGGCAACGCCACGATCCGCGCGACGCGTGGGTTGAGGTACTCCATGATCCGCTTGATCGCGCCGCCCTTGCCGGCAGCATCGCGGCCTTCGAAGATCACGACCAGGCGTTGGCCCGACGTGCGCATCCATTCCTGCATCTCGACCAGCTCCGCCTGGAGCGTGGTCAGTTCGGCCTCGTACAGCTCGTTGTCGAGTTTCGGGCGCTTCTTTGATCCCATGCGGTCAATCGTCGCAGGTCACCTCCGTCGCGTGGCCCGGTTCGGGTACCGGAATCTTCGACCGGACGACCCGCAGCGCCCGGTGCCGCCATGGGTTCCTCCGGCTCCACGGCGGGGGAAGTCGTCAGCCCCGACCGGCGCCGATACCTGCCGGCATGTTTGGGGAATTTGGAGCAGACGGAGCCATTAGTTGGCATCGGGTGTACATTGATTGGCAGTCGGGTTGGATGTTTCAAGACGCGGGATAAATTCACGCCGGCCGCTTGAAAGTGTCACCATGGCTGAAAAACCCGTCCTGGATTTCAAGAATTCTGCCGAGCACGACCCCCCGAACGCCGGGGCAGCCGACTCCCCGATGACGTGGGGTCACGACCTGGATCCACAGCAGGTGACGTTGGCCGCCCGCGCCATCTGCAACTCCGAGCATGACGTCCACTGCGGCCTTTCGATCGTCCCCAACGGCCGCGCACCCGAAACCATCGCCGCCACCGACGATGTGCCGGTTCGCGTCGACTGGTTGCAGCACGAACTGCGGCAGGGCCCCGGGCTGGACGCCGACCCCGGCGAGGTCCTGGCGATCAAGGACCTGGCTGCAGCCGAGCGATGGCTGGATTTCGGCAGGATGTGCGTTGCCGTGCTGAACCTGCGGAGCATGGTGAGCATCCGAATTCCGACTGACTCACCCGATCGGGCCATGCTGAATTTCTATTCCAGCGAGCCCAGCGCATTTGATCATATGGACGTGGACGCCGCCTTGAGAATCGCTCGGCTCGCCGCTCCTGCGGTGCGCACGATCACCGATGAATTCCGCGAGCCGCTGCAGGAAACCGTCAATGGCGACTGCAGCCGGGTCGCGGTCGCAGTCGGTACCGTCATGGCGCGGTACCGGGTGAACTCCGCTGATGCCTTCGGTCTGCTCCGCGAGGCGAGCGGGTACCTGCGCCGGTCACTGCTGGGTGTGGCCATCGATGTCGTCGCGGATGTTCGACTGCTTGAGGAGGCCGTCATCCAGGCGCGGCGGCAACGCAGGGCGAGGCCCGGCCGGGAGCGGGCGCAGCCCGGCGCGCCCCCCGAGGTGGGCAGTGAGCAGCCGGCCCGTCTGCCCCCAGCTGTCCACAGCACACCATCGATCGGCGGCCCGGACATGTGGCACGATCCGTCGGCGCCGCCAGCCAGGCCCGCCGGACCCGTCCCGGGCAAGCGCGTCGGGGCGGGCAGACGTTCCCGCTGGCGGCCGGTGCTGCCTGCGTAGACCATTCATGGTCCAGCTCTTGCTCGAAGGCCGACAACGCCGTCGGATCGATCGAGCAGTCGGGGCCTCGTGGGTTCGGTGGGGTATCCACGAGGCCCCGTTCAGTTCGGCTCGCTGACCTCGTCAGGCGGCGTGCTCCACAGGCCGGTACTGGCGAGCTCCTCCGCAACCTGGATCAACCGGTTGTTGGACTTGACCGACGAGTCCCGCAACAACTCGAACGCCTGGTCGGCTGTGATCTTGAAGCGCTCCATGAGGATGCCCTCGGCCTGCCCGATCACGGTTCGGTTCACCATGGCGACGGCGCGATGGTCGATCTCGCGTCCTCCCGCAAGGGCAACCGCGAGGTGCGCGGCCAGGCTCTGCGCTACGACCAGGTCGTCGCTGCAGTAGGCGCCGGGGCGCTCGGCGTACAGGTTGAGGGCGCCGTAGGAGTCTGTCGGCGCCGGTCGAAAACTGAACGATTTCGCCGGGGTGGTTTCCAGCGGTCATCGCAACGGTGGGTGGTTCTGTGAGGCTAGC